>URCD01000021.1 GCA_900546215.1 uncultured Eubacteriales bacterium
AATTAAGGGATAAAATTAATATTATAAGGAAAATAGTACACGGCGAAAAGGCCGCAAAAACAATTGTTTTTATTAATAACTCGGAGAACATAGAGGTTACTGTGGAAAAGCTATGCTACCATTCCCTTAAGGCTGTTGGTCTGTACGGCGGTATACGCAGGGACGAGCGGCGAAAGGCAATAAACGATATGATAAGCGGCAAGGCCGAAATCATGGTCGCTTCCGACCTTGTTTCCAGGGGACTGGACATTCCAGGTATAACACATATTATCAATCTGGATATTCCTGAAAACCCTACCAGCTATCTTCACAGAGCAGGCCGCGCAGGCAGAGGCGGAAAACCCGGTAAGGTTATAAGCATTGCCACAATCGGAGAAAAGCGCTATGTCAACAAATGCGCCAAGGCTCTTGGAATAAATGTGGACTATGTACAGATGAGAGAAGGCAAAATGGTGCCGGAGAACACAGTTAAAAAGGTGCCGTTTAAATTAAAAAAGGCTGAAAAAGCAAAGTATTCTGAAAAGAAATTCAAAAACAGATAAAATTCTATTGTGTTCAGCCAAATTTTAGTATACTATAATTGCGTAGCAATTTATAACTAATCTACAAAGGAGAATATAATGAGCGAAAAAAATTGCGGCTGCGGTTGCGGCCATGACCATGATCACGATATGGAAGAACTTAACGAGGAACTTGACACAATAACTCTCACACTTGATGACGATACAGAACTGCAGTGCTCAATACTTGGAGTTTTTGATGTAGAGGGAATTGAGGATAAAGAGTACATCGCCCTTCTTCCTGAGGACGATGAGACAGTTCTTATCTATCAGTATAAGGAATTGGAAAACGACGAAATCGAGCTTCTTACAATCGAAGACGACGATGAATTTGATAAGGTTTCAGCTGCTTTCGATTCACTTTTTGATGAAGAAGAGGAAGAATAACAAACAATGCCCTGCGGTTTAGACCGCGGGGCATTGTTTCTTTGGGGAATATGGATATTATTTAAACCGCAAATAAATCATTCAAGGCTTCACTCATAGTTGGATGTGTGTATATATTGTCTCTTAATACCCTGTAGTCAGCTTCCATATCCATTGCAAGCTTAACTATGTTTATCATTTCATATGACTCTTCGCAAAATAGCATCGCGCCCAGTACCTTATCCGTATCAGCATCAATAACTGCTTTAAGCAATCCCGATGTCTGCTTAAGCACCTGTGCCTTTGGAACGGCAGCGGCAGGAAGCTTCGCAACTTTTATTTTATAGCCCTTTTCAAGCGCCTCTTTCTCGCTGAGCCCAACCCTCGAAAATGAAGGTGAAATAAACACCGAATACGGAACGTTTCTTCTGCTTGAAAGCTTTCTTTCTTCGCCCTTGTTAAGCTGTGATAAAACAATACGGCAGTCGTCAAGGGATACATAAGTAAACTGCAGAGAGCCGCATACATCGCCCATCGCCCAGATATTCGACGCCGTAGTTTTCAGTCCGTCATCAACCTTTACAGCTCCGCGCGCAGTAAGCTCAACTCCTGCTTTATCAGCACAGAGCCCGTCTGTGTTAGGCCTGCGTCCTGTAGCTATTAAAACAGCGTCTCCGTTTAATATAAAATCATTTTCTTCTTTTTTATAATATACGTCTGCTCCATCTATCTTGTATGTCTTAGCTGAAAAAATAAATGATACTCCATTCTCCTCCAATACCTTTTGTATTTCATTGGCAATATCCCGGTCCTCCTTAGAGATAAAAACTCCTCCGTCCTGAATGACAGTAACCCTAGAACCGAAATTAGAATACATTGAAGCAAATTCAAGTCCTATATATCCTCCTCCGATAATTGTAAGGTTCCTTGGGAGCTTTTCAAGCTCCATAAGGGTTTCGCTTGTAAATACCTTTGGATTGTTATTAATTCCCTCTATATCGGGTATTACGGCTGTAGAGCCTGTGTTTATAAATATTTTATCAGCTGAAACTTTATTTTCAGCTCCGTCTTTTTTGATAAGGACCTCCGTATTGCTTAAAAATGAAGCTGTCCCGTCGATAACAGTAACATTAGATAGGTTATTCAGCTTATCATAGTTCTTCTGCCTAAGCATTGATGTTACTCTGCGTTTCTCCTCAATGGCCTTTTTATATTTCTCATCCTTTGCGTCAAATGAATCTGTACTGTTAAGCCTCGATAATCCCGAGCTCCTTACAAGGGATTTTGAAGGTATACATCCTACATTTATGCAGGTTCCTCCATACATTTTGTTTGACTTTTCAATTACAGCTACCTTTTCTCCTCTTCCAGCCAAAGCTGCCGCGAGTGTTTTTCCGCCTTTTCCAAATCCGATTATTACAGAATCATATTTCATAGGTCTAGCCTTCTCTCTTGAATATTTTTCGGTCTATATCATCAATAGTTATTTTTTTAAGGACTTCCCTGCCGGCGTCGTCTATTTCGTCAAAAACATTGTCCATCACCGGTTTCATGCTTCTTGATATTGGGCACTCGGCGCATTCGCTTCCCGAACGCCAAGATACATTAACTACGCTGTCGTCAGTAGCCCTGAATATATCATATAATGTAACCTTGTCAGCTTCCTTTACGAAAGCGTACCCTCCCTCAAAGCTCATTTTAGCCTCTGCAAGCCCGGCTTTTTTAAGTTTAGACATTACCTTGCGTACTCTCGCCGGATTAGTACAGACATTTTCAGCAATCTCCTCGCTTGATTTATGTGTCTTGTTATGATTCAAATAAACCAGCGCATGAACCGCAACAATAAATTCCGCCGTCATATTATCACTCCTGTTTTCCTCAGTCTCAATCTTCACTTACTGTATCATAAGCCCAATCATTAATACCGCCAAAATCGTAAACCTTTGTGTATCCCATATCAATCAGTTTTTTAGCCGCCTGCGCGCTTCTGTTTCCAGAACGGCAGTATACTAGAATTTCTGCATTAAAATCAGGAAGCTCAGCCGGAGGCTCGTCCTTAATATTTTCATTGGGAATAAGTATTGCACCCGGTATATGCTTCTCATCGTACTCTTCTTTAGTCCTTACATCAAGTATTATGATTTCATCCCCGCTGTCCATCCTTTCCTTTGCTTCCTCCTGACTTATTTTTTTATATGATTTATCTTCAGTTGTTTGTTCTATCCCCTGTTTTCCATCAGAGCTGTTTTTTGAATTTGCAGATGTTTGGCATGCTGTAAGCATTAGTGCAGTCAATATGGCTGTCAGTAATAAAGCTCTCTTTCTCATTCTGTCTCCTCCTATCTGTAACTATTTCAGTTACTTTATGCTGTAACTATAACAGTTACATTTATCCTTGTCAATAGTTTTTTCAATAATTAGAAATATTAATTATTTCTTATTATTTTTTAATAAAACTAATTATTATTTTCATTGACTATTTTGTTTATTATTGTATAATATATAAATGTTAGTTATCTAATAGTTAGCTTCATAAGTATTTAGAAAGGGGTGAAAAAATGGAAAACAAAAGAGCCGTGGTTCCTGAAATAAAATGCTTTTCAAACATTCTTGGGCGGTTTATAACATATATTGCCGCCGAGTTTAGCCTGTCAGAGCTCACGGGACAGCAGATGCATATAATTGGATATATCCAAAAGGAACAGGAAAACGGCAGAGACGTTTTTCAAAAGGATATAGAAAATAAGCTTAATGTTCGTCCTTCCACGGCTACTGTTATGCTTAAGGTTCTTGAAAAAAACGGATTTATAAGCCGTGAAAGCGTTGCCTCTGACGCAAGGCTTAAAAGACTTGTTCTCACAGAAAAAGCAGAAGAAGTAAAGGCACGTACATTTCTAATGATGGCGTCTGTCGAGAAGATATTACTAACAGGAATTTCTGATGAAGAAATGGACATATTTTTTAAAGTCATAGATAAAATGGAGCTTAATTTACACAAAAATTGCAACATAAAATTTAATCAGCAGCAGGGAGGTAAATAAAATGGGTATGATTAAACAGTTGGCCGGTTCCGTCCGACAGTATAAAAAAGATGCCATACTTACTCCTCTTTTTGTAATAGGCGAGGTTGCGCTGGAGGTACTAATTCCTCTTATAATGGCCAATCTTATTGACTATTGTATAAATGCAGGAGACATGAATTACGTAATCAAAACAGGAATTATTTTAATTATTCTCTGTATGGCGTCACTTTTTTGCGGAGCTATGAGCGGAAGATATGCAGCATCGGCCTCAGCCGGATTTGCGGCTAATCTAAGACAGGACATGTACTATAAAGTACAGGAATATTCATTTAAAAATATAGATAAATTTTCAACGGCTTCAATCGTTACAAGGCTTACAACCGATATAACAAATATCCAGATGGCATTTATGATGCTTATACGTATAGCTGTAAGAAGCCCGATTATGCTTGTATGTGCATTCTTTGCCGTATTAAGCATAAACAAAAAAATAGCGCTCGTCTATTTGTGTGTAATACCGGTGCTTGGCATAGGACTTTATTTCATTATGAGCCGTGCCCACCCTATTTTCAAACGCGTATTCAAAAAGTATGATAAGCTCAATGCAATAGTTCAGGAAAACCTCAGAGGAATAAGAGTTGTTAAATCCTTTGTGCGTGAGGATCATGAGATTGAAAAATTCAACGCATCATCAGAGGATATATATAAGGACTATTCAAAGGTAGAAAAGCTGCTGGCTTTAAACAGCCCCCTTATGCAGTTTTGCGTATATACCTGTATTCTTTTATCCTGCTGGCTTGGAGCTAAGTTCATTGTCGGCGGGCAGATGCTTACAGGAAACCTTGTCAGCATAATGACATACACGATGCAAATACTTATGAGCCTTATGATACTTTCGATGATTTTTGTTATGCTTACTATGGCTAAAACAGCGGCAGAGCGTGTTTGCGAAATTCTCAACGAAGTTCCGGATATTAAGGATAACGACGCCCCTGTCTACGAAGTAAAGGACGGCTCAGTATCATTCAACGATGTTGATTTCAGCTATGCTGATGTAGAAGAAAAGCTTAGTCTGAAGCACGTTAATCTTGACATAAAATCCGGAGAGACAGTCGGAATAATCGGTGGAACAGGGTCATCAAAAAGCACCTTTGTTCAGCTTATCCCCCGCCTTTATGACGTAACCAGCGGTTCAATAACTGTCGGAGGTATTGATGTCAGAAATTATGACCTTGAAACACTTAGAAATGAAGTTGCTGTTGTACTGCAGAAAAATGTTCTTTTCTCCGGAACAATAAAAGAAAACCTCCGCTGGGGCGATGAAAATGCCACAGACGAGGAGCTTGAAAGAGTTTGCAGGCTGGCGTGTGCAGACGAGTTTATTGAGCAGTTCCCCGATAGGTATGACACACATATCGAGCAGGGAGGAACAAATGTATCAGGCGGTCAGAAGCAGAGATTATGTATAGCAAGGGCATTGCTTAAAAAGCCTAAAATCCTTATACTTGACGACTCAACAAGCGCTGTCGATACAGCGACAGACGCCAAAATCAGGAAGGCTTTTGCCGATGAAATACCTAATACAACAAAATTTATTATAGCTCAGAGAATATCATCGGTTCAGGATTCCGATAAAATAATTGTGCTTGACAACGGTGAAATCAACGCTGTCGGAACACATGACGAGCTTTTGAAATCAAACGCAATTTACCGAGAGGTATATGAATCTCAGACTAAAGGAGGCGAGGAATAATGGCACAGGAAACAAGACCAATGATGGGACGCGGTCCAAGAGGCGGAGCCAGAGGCCCTCGTCCAAAAGTTGACAACGCAGGTAAAACAATCAAGCGTCTTATGAGCTATGTAGGAAAATATAAAATACAGTTTGCTTTTGTTATTGTCTGTATAATAGTCAGCGCCATTGCAAACGTTCAGGGTTCCCTTTTCATACAGAAGGTAATCGATGATTATATCACTCCTATGCTTGCCACCGGAAGCAGGGATTTTACCGCCTTTGCAGGAGCCATTGTAAAAATGGGAATAATATTTGCAGTCGGTATCTTTGCCACTCTGTTTTATAACAGAACAATGGTAGGAATATCACAGGGTGTTCTCAAGCAGGTTCGTGACGATATGTTCGCACATATGCAGACACTTCCGATAAAATATTTTGACACTCATACTCACGGCGACCTGATGAGCCACTATACAAACGATACTGATACGCTTCGTCAGATGCTTTCACAGTCATTGCCAATGTTCATTTCATCAGCAATTACTATTGTGTCAGTGGCGGTTGCTATGTTAAGATCAAGTATATGGCTTACACTTTTTGTTGCAGTGTTTATATTCCTTATGCTTCAGGTTACAAAAAAGATTGCCGGAAATTCATCCAAGTTTTTTATAAAGCAGCAAAAATCTCTTGGTGAGCTTAACGGATATATAGAGGAAATGATAAATGGGCAGAAGGTAATTAAGGTATTCTGCCATGAAGATAAAGCAAAGGAAGGCTTTGACAACAAGAATGAGGAGCTTCGTCAGAATATGACCAGCGCAAACAAGTTTGCCAACATCCTCATGCCTGTTATGATGAACTTAGGAAATCTTGAATACGTATGTATTGCTATTCTGGGCGGATTTCTTGCCATTAACGGTATAGGCGGCCTTACTCTTGGTATAATAGCCTCCTTCCTCTCTCTTTCTAAAAGCCTCACAAATCCCATCAGCCAGATATCGCAGCAGCTTAACTCAGTTGTTATGGCTCTCGCTGGCGCTGAGCGTATATTTGAGCTTATGGATGAGAAACCCGAGATTGACGATGGCAGGGTTACTCTTGTAAATGTTGAAAGAAATGATGACGGTACGCTTATTGAGTCTAAGAAACGTACTCACATATGGGCATGGAAGGTTCCCTCAGATAACGGTCACGAATACGTTGAACTTAAGGGAGACGTACGCTTCCATGATGTAGATTTCGGTTATGAGGAAGGCAAGTCAATACTTCATGATATTTCATTGTTTGCCAAGCCCGGTCAGAAAATTGCATTCGTAGGAGCTACAGGAGCAGGAAAGACCACAATAACAAATCTTATAAACCGTTTCTATGATATACAGGACGGAGTTATAACCTACGACGGCATTGACGTTAAAAACATAAAGAAGGACGACCTGCGTCATTCTCTTGGCATAGTTCTTCAGGATGTTAACCTGTTCACAGGAACAATTATGGATAATATACGTTACGGGCGTCTTGACGCTACCGATGAAGAGGTAATTGCAGCCGCCAAGCTTGCCAACGCGCATGACTTTATTATGATGCTTCCTGATGGATACAACACAATGCTTACAGGCGACGGCGGAAGCCTCTCACAGGGCCAGCGTCAGCTGATATCAATTGCGAGGGCAGCCGTAGAGGACCCTCCTGTTATGATACTTGATGAAGCTACATCCTCAATTGATACAAGAACCGAATCCATTGTTCAGGAAGGAATGGACTCGCTTATGGAAGGCAGGACTGTATTTGTCATTGCCCACAGGCTTTCAACTGTTCAAAACTCCAAGGCAATTATGGTTCTTGAACACGGCGTAATAATTGAAAGAGGAAGCCATGAAGAGCTTATTGAACAAAAAGGCAAGTACTATCAGCTTTATACAGGCGCTTTTGAGCTTGAATAAAGACAGCCTGTCAAAGGAGATTAGATAAATGAGAGAAAAATTTGCGAAATTCATGGCCGGACGGTATGGCGGAGACCAGCTTAACCGAGTTATTTCTATCAGTGCAGTAGTATTTCTTGTAATATCGTTAATAATATCAAGGAAGGTTCCCATATTGGGAACACTTCTTTGGGTATTAGCGCTAGCCCTTATAATATTCTGTTATTACAGGACGTTTTCAAGGGATATTGCAAAGCGTTCTGCTGAAAATCAAAAGTTTATGTCGCTTAGATACAAACAGGCTGTTAATAAACAGCGCAGGGCTGAAAGGGCCGCGCAGAGCAAGGACTTCAAGTTCTTTAAATGCCCGAAATGCGGAGTACTTAACCGTATTCCAAGGGGAAAAGGTAAAATCCAGATAACCTGCCCGAAATGCGGAGAGCAATTTATAAGAAAGAGCTGATTTAATGTTCGGATATGTGGCCGCTAATACAAAGGCTCTAAAACCTGATGAACTTAAAACCTATAAAGGACTGTACTGCGGCTTATGCCGTACCCTTAAGGAAAGGCACGGCAGTATAAGCCGCGTTACCTTAACCTACGATATGACTTTTCTTATACTGGTTTTATCTTCTCTTTACGAAGCAGACGATAGAATTGGTCTGGAAAGATGTATTGTGCATCCCAAGAGCAAGCATACCTATATTGTCAATCGCTTTACCAATTATGCGGCTGACATGAATATTGCCCTGACCTACAACAAATTCCTTGATGACTGGGAAGATGATAAAAACGCAGGAGCCAGGCTTGGGGCGGCTTATTTCAAAAAGTCCTATTATAAAGTATGGGATAAATACCCAAGACAGTGCTCTGTAATGGAAAGATGCTTACACGAGCTGTCTCAGGTAGAAAAAAAAGGTATTGTGAACCCTGATATACCGGCCAACATATTCGGCAGACTTCTTGCCGAAATTTTCATAGTTAAGGAAGATGAGTATTCCGACACGCTTAGAAAGGCTGCCGCAAGTCTCGGACGATTTATATATATTCTGGATGCATGGGACGATTTATCTGAGGATATAAAAAAAGAAAGATATAATCCCCTAACCTCTATAAATCCAAATAATATTGAATCCATTCTGACGATGCTGATCGCAGATTGTTCTGAAGCCTTTCTTTCACTGCCGTATAAAAATAACAGCGAAATAATAAAAAATATAGTTTACTACGGAGTCTGGATGCGCTATAAATCGCCTAATGAACAAAATACTGAAGCCAACGCTAAGGCATAATATTACAAAAGTCCTTAAAATTCCATTAATTTATCGCTTTTGACCTTCACAAAGCCTTGGAGTTAGGTTTATAATAGTTTGGAACTTGTACAGGAAGCAATTTAAGGAGGATATTCCGATAATGACAGAAGACCCGTATAAAGTGCTGGGAGTCCCTCCGACAGCATCAGATGACGAAATACAAAAAGCATACAGAAAGATGGTTAAAAAGTATCATCCTGACGTTAATCCAGGCGATGAAACCGCTGAGAAAAAAATGCGTGAAATAAATGCGGCATATGACCAAATAAGAAATATCCGCGAAGGCAAGACTACCTTTGGCGGACAGGCCGGAGGTCAGAATTCCGGCGGCTATGGAGGCTCAGGAGGCGGCTATTATGGCGGTTTTTCATGGGAGGATATATTCGGAAGCGGCTTTGAAGGCTATGGGCAGGCTCAGCAGGAGGCTACTACGGAGCTTACTGCCGCGAGAAATTACATTAACTCAGCACATTACAGAGAAGCCCTTAACGTTTTAAATTCTGTAGATATAAGCCAGAGAGGCGCTAGATGGTATTATTTCCACGCGCTTGCAAACTATGGCTTGGGAAATAGAATTGAGGCAATGAGCGATGCAGAACAGGCCGCACGCATGGAGCCTAACAACATGGAGTATCAGCAGCTTCTGTCAAGGCTTAAAAGCGGCGGGGCAACCTATCAGCAATATGGAGGAGGTTCTCCCGTAGTTTGTGGAACCAGCAATATTTGTGTTGATTTATGTATAGCAAATATGCTCTGCGGCATGTGCTGCAGGCCATGCTAAGGAAATTAATTTATGAAAACCAGAATGCCTTTGAGATATAAATGGCGCGTATCATTTTGATACGCGCCATTTTCTGCTTTGTATAATAACATTTATTTTTACTCCCTTGACATTTCTTTCTTCTAACCTGATAATTTAATTAACTACTTTGTTTAAAGGAGAATTATTATGTACGGATTTATTAGATGTGCATCGGCTGTGCCTAAGCTTAGGGTTGCCGACTGTGAATATAATACCAGAGAAATAATAAATATGATAAACGCCGCGTCTCAAAATGGTGTGGAACTGCTTGTTTTTCCTGAGCTTTGCATTACCGGCTACACATGCGCCGATTTATTTATGCAGACCTCTCTTCTCACATCGGCCGAAGAATGCCTTTCAATGATAGCTGAGGCCACAATAGGTAAAAAGATAGCAGTTGTTGTCGGCCTTCCAATAAATATAGGCAACAGCCTTTACAATTGTTCCGCCGCTGTATGCGAAGGGCAAATTTTAGGTGCAGTACCAAAAACATATATACCAAATTATGGGGAATTTTACGAAAAACGATGGTTTAAAAGCGGACGTGGGCTAAAAGGCGGAATAGCCCTTTGTGAGCAGAGCGTCCCCGTCGGCACAAACCTAATATTTGCGGCCGACGGTATTGAGAATTTTACCTTTGGTATTGAAATCTGTGAGGATTTGTGGGCAAATATTCCGCCAAGCTGCAACCTTACCCTTTCCGGCGCGCTTATAATAGCCAACACCTCTGCCAGCAACGAGCTTGCTACAAAAAATGAATACAGGATTTCTCTGGTATCCGGACAATCGGCCAGATGTATATGCGGATATGTTTACTCATCTTCAGGAATTGGTGAATCAACGCAGGATACTGTCTTCAGCGGCCACTCGATAATATGCGAAAACGGCTCTATATTGAATGAGGGTGAACGGTTTTCGAAGGAAAATTCCCTGATTATAGCTGATATAGATACTGAATTGCTCGCAAACGACAGGCGCAAAAACATGAGCTATTCTGACATTGAACTGCCTGAGCCTGAAATAATCTCATTCCCCATGTATGACAGAGTAAAGGACAAGCTTAAGCGTTTTATCCGCCCTCTTCCATTTGTTCCAAACAATGATGAGGCACTGAACCGCAGATGCAGCGATATATTTAATATTCAGGTTGCCGGTCTGGCGAAGCGTGTTATGCATACAAATGCGAAAACGCTCGTGCTTGGCATATCCGGCGGGCTGGATTCTACCCTCGCTCTGCTGGCAGCAGTTAAAACCTGCGATTTTCTTGGGCTTGACAGAAAAACAGTTATCGGTGTTACAATGCCCGGATTTGGTACAACAGACAGAACCTATAACAATGCTCTGGCGTTAATGGACGCGCTTGGAGTGCAGATTCGCGAAATATCCATAAAGGAAGCGTCCATGCTTCATTTTAAAAGCATAGGGCATGACCCGGAAATTCATGATATAACCTATGAAAACACTCAGGCTAGGGAAAGAACTCAAATTTTAATGGATTTGGCAAACAAGGAAAACGGATTGGTTATAGGAACAGGAGACCTTTCTGAGCTGGCGCTTGGCTGGGCAACCTATAACGGAGACCATATGTCAATGTACGGTATAAACTCTGGAGTACCTAAAACGCTTGTACGCGTGCTTGTCGACTGGGTAGCGCATTTTGGTTCATTAGATACTAATGCAGTGAACATTTTAATGGATATACTGGACACTCCTGTCTCTCCTGAACTTCTGCCTCCTGATAAGGATAACAACATAAACCAGAAAACCGAAGAAATTGTAGGCCCCTATGAGCTGCATGATTTCTTTCTCTATTATGTTGTAAGGTGCGGATTTACTCCGAAAAAAATATACTATCTAGCGCTTAACGCCTTTGGCGGCCGTTATGAAAGTGCAGAAATACTCAAATGGCTGAAAAACTTTTACAACAGATTTTTTTCACAGCAGTTTAAGCGCTCATGCCTTCCCGACGGTCCTAAGGTTGGAACAATCAGCCTGTCGCCTAGAGGTGACTGGAGAATGCCATCAGACGCTGTAAATGCTGTATGGATGAAAGAGCTTGAAGGCCTGTAAAATAAAAGTCCTGGCGTTATTGCGCCGGGACTTTTAAGCTTTAAAAATTATACTTAACTACAGATTTAAAGCTTTGCATGTCTTTCTGAGAGTATACCTATACATTAACCAAAGAAATACCGAGCAGCCGGCAACAACTGCAGCACAGCTCAGAAGGCCGGATATTTCGCTTGCTGAAAGCCTTCCGTCATTAAAAAACATTATAAACATATACAGTGCATATATAAGTCCTGTGCCTATAACCCCCGGAACGAGATAAACCTTCATAACCTGATTTTTTACTGAACGTCTCAGATAATCCCTTGTTGCGCCAAGATGCCTTAAATCCTCGTATACCTGAGAGTTGTTTATAGCGATTGTCATGCATCTTGTATACGCTATTACAATGACCGCCGCCATACATATAATCGCTATTAATATGAAAAGCGTAAGAAAAACCGCCATAGTTTTGACAAAATCCTCTTTGTCCAGCACTCTGAACATCGGCATGTATTTCCAAAAATTCCTAAAATCAGATGAATCCCTGTCATCGTAGCTGATTGCAGAAAAGCCGTGCTCTGACAAATTTTCCTTATCGTAATCATATTTTCCTCCATTCTCCTCAGCAATCATTTTTGCTACCGGATCCCAGCTGTCGAATTGTTCACAGCTTTTATCCGAATGGTCTACTATATCATAGAAAAGCCTCTTGGCAAAATCATAAGTGCCTTCCACATTGTCAACATTAAAAAATACATATCTTTCCTGCCAATATGGCTCCAGCCCCTCAGCAATCTCGGCATAATCCATATCATCAAGCACATATATGTTTGTTGCAAATATATCGTCATAAAGATATCCGCCGAATTTTGTTTCTATCATTTTGTCAGTACACATATTATAAAGCTTTGTCTGGTCAATTCCTATCATGTAGTCTCCGTCACCGTCAGACGTAAGAACCGGGCAAAATTCTCCGCTTTTAACATCTGCGTTCTGATTTGTCATGCGGTTAAAGTCCCTTTCAGAAATATAAGTTCCGCTTCCCAGAATGTCCCTGTATTCCTTTGTATAGGTTATCCCAATGGCAGTTTCCTTTTCAATATGCTCATATCCGTCCTGACCGAGTGTGGCGACAGCAGCTTCCTTCCAGTCTTTAATATTCACATTTTCCTCAGCCGCCATCTTTTCAACGTCCTCCTGAGTAATCATGTTTTGGTCCATTCTATAATGGTAAGCATAGTCCACAGGTCTTTTATCAAAGCCCTGCATTGCTCCTGTTCCAAGCATTGGTGTATAAAATGCCGCAAAATAACCGCCTGCGAGAAGCACCGTTATGACAAGCATATTCCTTACGGTCTGTCTCCCCTGAAACTTCATCATACTTGTGGATATTATATTTTTATATCTGTTCCTTCCGCCTCTCCAGCCGTTAACAACCGTATGGAGCAGTATCATGTAAAGTCCAATAAAAAGCGGAGCGTAGGTTATGTTTACCCATGCCGGAGGATAAAGCTTAAGCACAGTAACACAAAATGTCGGTGTAAGGTAACCAATAAATCCGCCTCCAAACATAAGCGCTATCCCAACAATGCCATACCATCTTGGAACCGATTTTATCGGCTCTGATTTTCTTGACTCATTAACAATATCAATAATATTTGTTCTCTTTATAAATCTTGAACCCATGAAAAAAAGCATTACAACAACATAAACCGAAAACGCAAGTGCGAACAGCAGCGCCTGAGCATCAAATGTAAAGGACATCTGCTGTGTATCTACAATAAATTTTCTGAATATCTGCCATACACCGATTGCAAGAGGAACACCGCATAAAACTCCTAACACGCAGGTTGTAAGGGCTATCAGCACCAGCTCTTTTGCGAGTAGCTCCTTAAGCTGTCTTTTTGAAGCTCCCATTGCCATAAATACGCCTGTCTCCTTAGACTTTGATCGGAAGAAAAGCCCTGACGCATAGGTTGTAAATACACCGCATCCCACAACCGCCAGTACGAATACGGCCATTACCTGTTTTCTTGAGTCCCCTCCTTCAGGCAGTACATTCAGTACTGTCGGAGAACGCATCATTGTAACATATGCCGTAATAAGCAGTACAGAAAAGAAGCAGCAGCCCATAAGCAGCAGGTAGTTCTTTTTGTTGTTTTTTCTGAGCTTAGAGTAAACCTCTGAAAATGTTTTCATATGAGCTCCTCCTTATTCATTTATTCCCGGAGCGTCGCTCATTTCCTTGACTGCGGCGAGCAGTTCATCCTGGAAATCGCTTCTGCTTCCTTTATTAACAAGTGTTTTCCATACCATTCCGTCCTTCATCAGCACTACTCTGTCGCAGAATGAGGCCGCAAAAGAATCATGTGTTACCATAAATATCGTGGCGTCAAGAGCTTCCCTTGCCTGTTCAAAGCTGTCAATAACAGCCCTGGACGATTTTGAGTCAAGGTTTCCTGTAGGTTCATCGGCAAGTATAAGCAGCGGATTGTTTATAAGCGCCCTGGCTACGGCAGTACGCTGCTTTTCGCCGCCTGATATTTCAGCGGGGTATTTATCCTTAATATGGGCTATACCGAAAACCTCACAAAGCCTGTCGGCAGATGTTTCCATATCTCCTCCTGTCCTGCCTGATATAATTCTTGGAAGCATGATATTTTCTTTAACACTTAGTCCGTCCAGCAGCATGAAATCCTGAAAAACAAATCCAAGCTTTTGGTTTCTAACCTTAGCAAGAGAGTTTTCATCAAGTTTGGCAAGCGTTATATCTCCCAGCTTAATGTTACCTCTTTCAAATGGTATATAGCAGGATATACAATTCAAAAGAGTGGTTTTCCCCGAACCTGACGGCCCCATGACAGCAACAAATTCGCCTTTGTCAATGCTGAAGGATACTCCCTTCAAAACGTGATACGAGTTTTTCCCAACCTTATAAGATTTGTGTAAGTCTGTTACAGTAAGCATACTATCAATCCCTTCTTTTAAATTCTCATAATAAATCTGGCAATTGCTATTACCCCAAGATGTGCGGGATAAAACGAATAGAAAACCCATTTGGATATTTTCGGCCTTAAGCTTGTAGTAAAAAATATCAGCGGTGCAGCCAACAACGCAAAAACCTGCCTGTTAAAAACAAATTGTCCTAAAGTTATACACATTGGGTTTGTCGGGTCGCCTCCAAAAAGGCACGGTATATAAAAAAGTACAAACAGAAAAGCTCCGAGCGCTGGTTTTTTGCGGCAGCAGTAGAATATGAGCATAAGCAGTATTCCATTTGCCGAATAATCAAAATTCCACCAGCTTACTACAAAGAAGCCAAGTGCAAAAAGCCACCATTTTTTCTCCTTGAAGCCATACATTGATATAAGGCTGATTACAAGAGTGAAAAATATGTTCCAATTTGTAATATTTCCGATAAAGTCCTGAGGGTTAAAAGCCATAATATAAAACGGCTGGCTGATTACCGCAAAAACTGCCAGTCTCAGAATATATCTTTTAATATCATGTGTATAAACAAGACCAACTGTCATACAGTAGCAAAACAGCGGAAACGCAAGCCTGCCTATACACCTGAATATCTGCTGTTCAGGAAAAAATACAGCCCCGATATGGTCCGTCAGCATGCTCAGAATTGCAATTAGCTTCAAAAAGTCAGTGTCCGTATTAGTTTTAAAAATTTCTTTTCTATTTTCCTCTGTCATTCTCTTACTCCCCTTTCATGTCTTTATGTTATCTCAAAAAAATAAGCCCTGCAGAGGCCTTAGTCAAAAATGACATTTTCAAAGTAATTTTTGGCTATCTTCTCTTAAGACTTGTAAAGTTTTGCAGCATTGTTGTAAAGTTTGAAAAATGCAGCTATAGCTCTTTTTTATTTTATATGATAAAATAACATTCGTAACTAAAGGCGGTGATATAATGCTTAGAATAGGAATCTGCGATGATAATTCCGAGGCTCGTTTTGCCCTGCGCTCAAGCCTTGAGCGTATAACAGAGAGACGTTCAATAGAAACAGTTATATATGAGTTTTCATCGGGAGAAAACACTCTGAAATGGCTTCACAGCCGTGCGGGAGAAACCGATATCCTTTTTCTTGATATAGAAATGAGCGGTATTGACGGTATGGAAACAGCCCGTAAAATAAGGCAGACCGACAGTACACTTGTAATTATATTTGTTACAGGATATTCTGACTATGTATTTGACGGCTATTCGGTAAACGCATTGGACTATATAATGAAGCCTGCCAGCTCCGAACGGCTTGACGCTGTTCTTACAAGGGCGCTGGGTGCGCTGCATATTCAGACTGACGATATATTTATATGTAAAAATTCCGACGGCACTTACCGTATACCAAAATCGTCCATTATTTATTTTTCCTCTGACAAGAGAGTAATTACATGTCATTCAAAGGACAGGGATTATTCATTTTATGATAGGCTGGATAATGTTGCGGAAGATGTCGGCAGTTCATTTATACGCATACACCAAAGGTATCTGGTTAATGCAAAGGAGGTTAAAAGGCTTTCCGGAGATGAGGTAAGTCTTGATAAAATAATTCTGCCGGTATCAAGGGCCTATAGACAGAGCGCAGCTTCTGTCCTGGCCCGTTCACTGATGGAGGAGAAATAATGCTGGAAAGAACTTTAGAATATATTGCTGCATTTCTTAGGTATCCGTTTTTCTTTTTAATGCCGATTTTTATTATGAAAACCATATCTAAATTTTTGCAGCCGAAACAGGGAAAAATATTTACGTTTCTTCGATATGTAATATGCTGGACAGCAGGCTCTATGATTATATTTATAGGCGATATGATAAACATACTGTATACCCTTCCATGCTTTTTTATAATAATTTGGATATCACATACATCGCCCGCGGCGGCAAAGCTGTCCATGTCACTGGTATTTTTCTCACTGACAATGTCTATGAACGCGCTTATAGATTCCACGTATATAACCGGAAACTATTCTAATTTATTTAAATTTGTAATATGGTGGTCAATATGGCTGATTTGCAGAAAATTTATGAAGTCAAACAGATATGAGCTGTCAGTAAAAATGTGGACGCTAATAGGGATTCTGGCATTGCTTCCATTTGCGGCTACTGTGGCCGCTGTAACCCTTACCAATGAAAACTGGCGGATTGCAAGGGAGGCTATGCTGTCAGTAACAGTCCTTCCATTTGCGTTTATAAGCTCTCTGTCTCTTCTCTTTACAGTAACGGTACTCGCTAAAAACGAGAAGGCTCTTAAGGAAAACAAGCTATATGAAATGAGAAATATATATTATAAAAATCTTGAACAGGAACAGCTTCAAGTGCGCCGTCTGCGACACGATATGGCAAATCATATGATGGCCATAGACGGGTTATTAAAAGAGGGAAAGTTTGGAAGAGCTGAGGAATACATTAATTCTTTAAAAAGCTCTCCCGGAATGCTTTCAATGAAACGCTGGTGCTCCAATGATATCATAAATTCCCTGCTGGCAGGAAAAAGCGCTGTTATGGAAAGCAGCAATATTTCCTACAATTTTAAGGTATCACTTCCTGACAATCTGCCTATAGAAGGCCTGGATATATGCTCTCTTATAGGTAACGCTCTTGACAATGCCATCGAGGCTAGCCTAAAGCTTAATCCTGAGGACAGGCATATTTCTCTTAATCTTATTGTTCAAAGAGGAATGTTTATACTAAATTCAGTAAACAGTACACCTCCAGTACAAGGGACCAAAAACGGCCGCTTTCTAACCTCAAAGTCCGATAAATCAATGCACGGCTTTGGACTTGAAAATATGCGTTTTATTGCTGATAAATACTGCGGAACAATGGAAATACAAACGGAAAACAATAAATTTGACCTGCTTGTAACTCTTCCTGTAGATGATTAAAAAGGATACCCTTTGCAGGGTATCCTTTAAAATTCTCTTGAAGGTTTATACAGAAGTTTTCTTATATATTTTAAATCCTCTTCAAGCTCTCCGCCGCTCCATCTTTCTTCAGCTACGAAGAGCAGCTCATTGGCTTTCTCATAGTTTCTGCGCGCTATTTGCTCGAATATATTAAGCACTGCTACAAATGGTTCTATACGTTCATTTACCTTAAGCTGGTTAAACCTGCGTCTGTAATTTTCCATTATAAACAATGCCTGTTTATAGTCCTCAAGATAAAAGAAAACATATGCACGGTACATATAACACATAATCTCGCAATTGCCTGAAAGCCTCTCGCTGCGTATTTGCATCAGCTTATCTTTAGCAAGTCCGAATTCCCTTTTCTCACAGTAGCCCGCGGCTATATTGCAAAGCAGCAGCGCCCGCAGCGGCTCTGACTTTTTTCCCTTAAGCCGTTTCTCATTTTCCGCAATGTATTTGTCAGGATTTTTTTCTTCTGTCAAAATAACGGCAAGCCTTTCTATCTCTTTCAGATACTTTCTCATCCATCTGACGTTTATAATCATAGCTGCCAAGAAGAAACCGCATCCTGTAGATGCAAGCAATATCCAAAAAGCTGCTGGCGTCAGAGCTGGCTTAAAAGCCAGTTCTGCAAGAAAAGTCAGTATCATGGCGCCGTAGAATAAAATTTTTAGTTTCATAGGCTCTCACATCCTTATATATGATGCCCTTTATAAAACTGTTTTACTGCAAAAGCTCGTCAATAAGAGGTACAAATTCATCATTGAACAAAGCTTCAGCTTCGGCCCCGCCCTTTTTATAATACTGAACAACTCCGTCTTTATCCAGTATTGCGATTACAGGTATGCTCTGCGCATTGAATTTAAGAGTATCGCCATATGTGGTCACCGCAATATCAAAGGTGTATCCCGTTTCGTCAATAAAGTCCTCTATATCTTCTGTAACATCTCCGCTGTTCATAGCAAGTATGTTTATATCTTCGCCGTATTTATCCTTAAGCATCTGCAACGCCGGTATTTCGTCCATGCAGTATCCGCACCATGTTGCCCAAAACATGATTACCGTTGGCTTTCCGTAATAGTCAGATAAGGTCCCTTCCGTCTCGTCCAGCCTCATTATCTTTATATCCGGGGCAGTCTCGCCAACCTCTGCGATTTCCATCTTGTCGTCTTCAGGATTATACTCGCTTATGTCCTTTACTTCAATTTTTTCACCGCTCATTTTTGAACTGCATGCCGTCAGCGCAAAACAAAGCGCGAGCAGCAGCAAAAGTTTCTTTTTCATTTACGTCTCTCCTTTTTATGCTTCCAGCAGATTGCATCCTCTTTGCAGACTTTCATGCATTCGCCGCAGGATATACATTCCATATCTCCGACCTTTTTAATGTCCATCTTACATTCTCTGACGCATCTTCCGCATTCAGTGCATTTATGCTCATCCACACACACGCCTATAATCGAAACCTTGTTGAAAAACGAATATATTGCTCCCAGCGGGCAAATAAACCGGCAGAAACCTCTATAGACGAATACAACTCCAATTAAAATTGCCGCCATAAGCCCAACCTTCCAGCTAAACAGCGCTCCCACCATTGCAGCAATCTGCTCATTAGCGAAATACATAGGTATACCGGCCTCAAATGTTCCTGCCGGGCATATAAATTTGCAGAAGCCGGGATATTTAAATGTCAGCGGCAAAATTATTACGAACACAGCAAGTATAATATATTTCATCTTAGACAGTGCGGCTGTATATCTGCTTTTTTTAAGCTTTGGTGTTGGAATTTTATGAAGCAGCTCCTGTATCAAACCAAAGGGGCACAAAAATCCGCATATCGTTCTTCCAAGTATAACACCAAACAGCAAAAGCGTTCCAATTATATAAAACGGAAGTCTTTTTCCCGATACCGCCACTGCATTTTGCAGACTTCCCAGCGGGCATGAACCAATTGCGCCCGGGCAGGAATAACAATTAAGCCCCGGAACGCAGAGGCCCTTAAGATTTCCATAGTACAGAACCCCATCTGAAAAGCCTTTGATGTTTGCGTTATATACGAGCGCGCTTATAAGCTGTATGTATTTTCTTTTAAATCCGACCTTAGCCAATTCCTATACACTCCAGACATACACGTATACCCTTATTTAATGTGTCGGTAAAGCCTCCGTTCATTGTTCCGGCTGTAATCATAACTACAGCGGCAGCAATCAGTACCGTTCTAATACGCCTCATAATTTATCACCCTTTAGTTAAACTTAACTGCAGTTCCATATGCTGTTATCTCAGAAGCTGACTGCATTACCGAGCTTGTTGCAAATCTAACGCCTACAATAGCATTTGCTCCAAGCCTTTCAGCATCGGCAATCATTCTCTCGGTAGCTATTCTGTGTGCTTCCTCAATCATTTCGGTATAACCCTTTATTTCGCCTCCGACAATTGTTTTGAAGCTGGCTCCTATATCCTTTCCTATATGCCTTGAATTAACTGTAGTACCCTTTACAATACCAATTATATCATAGCTTCGACCGATATTTTCAGTAGTAGATACAAGCATAAAATTACCTCCTTTTATATAATAGCTATTTTCCTATAAGCGCATTATAACCTAAAAGGAGGTATCATACCATATACTTAATTTTATTGTAAGAAAGATAATCAATTTATGCCAATAAAAAAAGCGGCCTAATGGCCGCCTTCTCAATTTTATTCTTCAGTTGTTTCAGCTTCTGAAGCAGCCTCATCTGCTGCGGGAGCATCGGCTTCCTTCTTGGAAAGACTGATTTTCTTTGACTCAGCATTAACGTCAATAACCTTAACCTTAATGATTTCGCCGATTTTAAGTTCATCCTCAGGCTTCTCAACACGCTTGTTGGCAATCTGAGAAATATGAACAAGGCCGTCAACGCCGGGCTCAAGTTCGATAAACGCACCAAAAGGTACCATACGAACAACTTTACCTTCAACAATTGAGCCAACAGCATATTTGTCAACTGCAAGTGTCCAAGGGTTAGGTGTTACATCCTTAAGTGAAAGTGAAATTTTGCTCTTTTCTTTATCTACATCAAGAACAACAACCTCTACAGTATCTCCTTCAGAAAGGACTTCCTTAGGGTTTGAAATTCTTCCCCAGCTCATTTCAGAGATATGGATAAGTCCATCAACGCCGCCAAGGTCAACAAATGCACCAAAGTCAGTGATTCTTGATACTGTACCAGTTATTTTCTTGCCTACTTCAAGAGTTGCAAATACTGCAGCTTTCTTTGCTTCCGCCTCTTTAGCAAGAAGAGCTTTTCTACCGCCTATATAACGGCGTTTTGATTTGTCAAGCTCAATAATGTTAAATGTAAGCTCAGTTCCCTTATAAACGCTGAGGTCTTCTACAAATCTTCCCGAAACCTGTGAAGAAGGGATAAATACTCGGATTCCGTTTACAACGGCAATAAGTCCGCCTTTAACAACATCTGTTACCTTACCTGTTACGGGTACCTTTTCTTCAAATGCCTTTTCAATTTCTTCAAGGCCCTTCTGTGACTCAACCTTTCTCTTTGAAAGAAGAACGTTTCCGTCGCCGTCATTTACACGTACAACAAAAACCTCGATTTCATCGCCTGGCTGAACAGTTTTGCTGGGAACGACATTGCTGTCGCTGCTGAATTCTCCTCTGGGGATAATTCCGTCGGATTTATAACCCAAATTCACAGAAACCTCTTCACCAGCTGTTGAAATTACTGTACCCTTAACAACATCGCCTGTATGTAAAGTTACAAATGATTCGTTAAGCATCTGCTCAAATGTAAGCTCTTCACCCTCCATAGTATTTTTGACTTCGTCCATTTCGCTCATAGTAGTAATAACCTCCTTTATTAATGCAGGAGGAGTAGACGCTCCTGCAGTTATACCAATTCTATCATTAAATTTATAATTATTCAACACCAAATCTTTAATTGTTTCAATATAATATGTGTTTTGGCAATTTTTTTTACAAATCTCGTACAGCTTCTGTGTATTAGAACTTCCTTTATCACCAATAACAAGCATTTTATCCACCATTTTGGATAACTCCACAGCTTCCTTTTGCCTTTCTTCCGTTGCGGAGCATATAGTGTTATTGGCTGAAATTTTATTCGTTTTCCCACTCAGCACAGCCAGTATATCGTTATACTTACTTTCCCTGAATGTTGTCTGTACAACCACAGCGTACTCCGCTTCAGGGTCAAGCTCTATTTTTTCAGCGTCATCCACGCTGTCCACAATAACAGCCGAGTTTTCACACCAGCCGTTAATGCCAATAACCTCCGGGTGGCTTGAGTCGCCAATGATAATCACGCCAATACCGTTTTTGTGCTTTTGATATACAATATTGTGGATTTTCTTTACAAACGGGCATGTACCGTCAACATATTCAATTCCGTTGCTCTCCAGCTCGTCATACACCTTTTTCCCGACTCCGTGGGAACGGATTATAACTGTTGCGCCTGCACAGTTTTCAAGGCTGTCCACTGCAAGCACACCTTTTTTTGCCAAATCCCCGTTCACATTTTTATTATGGATAAGCGGTCCGTATGTATATATTTTTCCGCCCTTTTCTATTTCTTTATAGCAGGCCTCAATCGCCCTGTTTACGCCAAAACAGAAGCCTGCTGATTTTGCCGTTATTATTTGCACTGATTTTCACCCGTTTTTTCATTTACTATTTTTAAGACAGCGTCTGCGACATCTTCAACAGACATGCCCGTAGTGTCTATCTCAACTGCATTTTCAGCTTTTCTGAGTGGATTATACTCTCTTGTCATATCGTTATGGTCACGCTGCTTAATCTTCTCAATAACGTCACAAAGTGTATCATTTCTGCCCTGAGCCTGAAATTCCTTAAGCCTGCGCCTTGCCCTTTCCTCAACATCGGCATTGAGATAAATTTTAACCTCCGCATTTGGAAGTACAACAGTACCAATATCCCTTCCGTCCATTACAACTGAGATTTTTTTTGCCATATCCTGCTGCATTTCAACCAGCCTGTCCCTTACCGGTATGAAGGTTCCAACGTCTGAAGCTCCCTGCCCGACCTCAGCCGTCCTAATAAGACCGGTAACGTCACTGCCGTTAAGTATCATGTGCTGTACGCCGTCATTCATCTTTATTTCCATCTTTATGCTGTCCAGCGCCTTTTCAACCGCCTCGCCGTTGGTTGTTCTTATTCCATTTGACATACAGTAATAGGCCACTGTTCTGTACATGGCTCCCGTATCTATATAAACAATACCAAGCTTTTCAGATAGTATTTTTGCGATTGTGCTTTTACCGCTTCCGGCAGGCCCGTCAATCGCTATTGAATAAATTTTCATAGCTACACCCCGTATTATCTTCTCAAGTCAGGTCTAAGGCCCACTGCGCCTCTTAAATAGGCGTGTCTGAGATTTTTTCTGTCATAATCGCCCTCAACGGTAACCATCACTCTAAGGCATTTTCTCAGGCTTCCATCCACATGCATTTCCTGTACACACATTAAGGCCGCCTCTGTAATCCCCATATTTCTGACTGCAACCGCCGGATATGCTTTATCTATATCGCTAGTAGCCGTAAAAATTATGGATACTATATCGTTTTTATCTATATTATTCGCCTCAATAATTTCCTTCATCATTTCGGCAGCCGCTTCATATATTTGCTCTTTTTCGTTTGACTCTACCGTTGTTGCGCCTCTTATTGCCGCTGTCATCTGTCATCCTCCAATCCTTCCGCCGCCGTATAGCCTGTAGAAAAAGCTATCTGGAGATTAAAGCCGCCCGTATAGGCGTCAACATCCAATACCTCACCGGCAAAATACAGACCGGATATTTTTCTGCTTTCCATAGTTGACGGATCAATCTCATCCGTATTAACGCCGCCGCTTGTAGCAACCGCTTCGTTAAATCCGGCTGTACCGGTGATGTGTACCGGAAAGCCCTTTATAAGCTCCGCAAGGCGTTTCCTTTCTTCCTTGGTTATATCATGTACTTTTTTATTATCGTCAATACCGCTTAAATGAATAACAACAGGTATTATCTTCTGCGGAAGCAGGTCATTCAGCGCATTTTTCATATCCTTGTTTATATATTTCTCAAAGTCCCTGAGAAGTCTGTTATCGAGAGCCTTCATATCAAGTGCCGGCTTCAAATCAATATACAGTGTCATGTCCTCGTCAAATCTATTCAGCAGATGTCTGCTTGCTGACAAAATTACGGGGCCTGAAACGCCGAAGTGCGTAAAAAGCATTTCTCCGAAATCCTTATATGCACTTTTACCTCTTGAATTTTTTATAACAATGGATATATTTTTCAGGCTGAGACCCATCAGCTCGGCGCAAAAAGGCTCGTCCGATTTCAGTGGTACCAATGACGGAAGGAGCGGTGTAACGGTATGCCCCGCCTTTTTGGCAAAACGGTATCCATCGCCAGTTGAGCCTGTACCGGGATAGCTTAAGCCTCCAGTAGCGACAATTACCGCATCGGCTGCAGCCCTTTTACCGTCTGCAAGCACAACTCCCACAGCTCGTCCGTCCTCAATTATTATATCCTTAACAGCCTTTTCCAAATGAAGCCTTACCCCGTTTTTTTTCATATATTTCAGCAGAGCCTCCGCTACATCGGCAGCACTGTCGCTGACGGGGAACACTCTCTTTCCCCTCTCAACTTTAGTCGGCACACCTAGGCTTTCCATCAGCTTCACCGTGTCTGACGGCTGAAACCTATAGAGGGCAGAATACATAAAAAACGGATTTCCGGGTGTGTTTTCAATATGCTCCTCTGCATCGGAGGCATTTGTTATATTACACCTTCCCTTTCCCGTTATTCTGATCTTTTTGCCGACCATATTATTTTTTTCATATACATCAACACTATGGCCCCTTTGCGCGGCATGGCCGGCTGCAAGCATTCCCGCTGCACCGGCACCTATTACTATAACATTCATAAAAATACCTCTAAATCGCTTCATCTTGATTTTTGCCGTCGTCCTTAGATGCCTCTCCATGAGAATTGCCCTGCGCCGGCCTCTCATCTCCATTCCGCTTCGCTTCATCTCGATTTTCGCCGTCGTCATATGCAGAACCAAAATGATTTTTCGTTTGATGCGCAAGCGCCTCACCGAAAATCATTTTGGTTCTGCGCATTTCTCATGGCCTTAGAAAGTTGCTTTCATTTTTTCCAATGTTGGCCAAATGTGCGCTGTCGTTTACCGTCAGCATAAGTCTTCTTCCATTCTTTATTTCTATAATTGATATTCCGGTATTATTTATCCACATTTTTGTAAACCAACTGTTGTCTAATTCCATTATGTACATCAGCATTAATCTTATTATTCCGCCATGTGATACAATCAGGATATCTCCATCTTCATCTTGGATAATCCTATCCAAGCTTGGCCTGAGTCTGCCTATAACATTATCTACGCTTCCCTCGCCCGGAAATCCGTATATGTGCGGCTCTTTTATAAAATTCATATACTCATCGCCGTATTTTTCAGTTAGCTCCGGCACGGTCATTCCTTCCCATTCGCCAAAGCATATTTCTCTGAAATTTTTTTCAGCTATTATATCCAGGCCTTTTTCGTCCGCTATTTTTTTAGCAGTCTCCATTGCCCTTTTTAATGGTGATGCATATATTTTATCTATTTTTATGTTTTTAAAGCGTTCGGCTACACACTGGGCCTGTTTAATTCCTTCCTCAGACAGCTCTATATCAGTCATACCCTGATACCGTCTTTCGGTATTCCATACAGTCTCACCGTGGCGTACAAAATATAATCTAAGCATATTATAACTCCTTAAGACAACGTACTTCCTTATCGGTAAGATAACGCCAGCAGCCCTTTTTCAAATCGCCGAGACAAAGCTCTCCTTCCGCTACCCTGCGCAGTGAGGCAACCGGATGTCTGGCCGCCTGGCACATTTTTCTCACCTGTCTGTTTCTTCCCTCGTGTATAGTTATATTACACCATGAAAAGCGTCCGTCAACCTTTATAAGCTCAATTTTAGCGGGGCGGGTTTTACGCCCGTCAATTGTAATGCCGTTTCTGAACAGGTTGATTGTATTGCTGTCGGGCACGCCGAAAAGCTTGGCCTCATAAACCTTATTAATCTCGTTTTTAGGATGTGTAAGCTTATAAACCACGTCGCCGTCATTTGTAAGCAGGAGCAGCCCGGACGTATCATAATCAAGCCTGCCCGCCGGAACCACCCTTTCCTTGACATCCTTTATTAAATCCATTACAGTAGGCCTTTTAAACTGGTCCCTGGCCGTTGTAACGTAGCCCTCCGGCTTATTCAGCATTATATATACTTTTTTCTTTTCAAGGCTTAATACCTTGCCTTTATAAGCAACTTTATCCTTAACAGGGTCTATTTTCACACCAAGCTCCGTAACAACAATTCCGTTTACAGACACAAGGCCCTCTTTTATAAGCTCCTCTGACCTTCTTCTGGATGCCACTCCGCAGTCAGCCATATATTTCTGTAGTCTTTCCATTTTTTCTTCTCCTTAGAATGTCTCCCGCCAAACCTGGCTGAAGTTTAACCTTTATCCATTAAAATTAGGCATTATGTTTAAGTATATCTGATTTTAATGGATTAATCCAGTATTTTATAAGCATTTTAGCTGTTGTTTTCACATCTTTTTTATTGACACCGTTCTCAGCGATAATAGGACATTCAGCCAGGACAGTTTCAGCGTCGGTTTTAAATACAAGCCTGCCTACCTCTTCCCCCTGCATAACAGGTGCCTCCAGCATTTCAGGAAGCTTTACATCCACATATAGGGACTCCCTTTCCGCCTGATTAAGCGGCAGATTAATAGTTTCGGCTGTATTTACCTTTACGCTGCGCCCATACGAGTTGTTCACAGGCAGGCTGTCTATAAAATCGCCCTCCATGCATATATCGTAATATTTGTAGTTGTCAAAGCCGTAGTTAAGTATATTTTTTGTATCCCGCCATTTTCTTTCCTTTCCTACGCTTCCCCAGCCGCTGCCAAGCACGCCTGAAACCAGCGTCATGCCG
>URCD01000022.1 GCA_900546215.1 uncultured Eubacteriales bacterium
TGAAACACAAAGGTGACCCTCTGCTGCACCTTGACATACACGCCAGTGCCTTCCTTGGACTGGAGCCGGCTGGTTCCCTCGCACAGGTAACAGCCGCCGCCCAGGCATCGGACCTCATACACTTCATCATACATATCGCAGGGTGACAGGTCCTCCCGGCCGGCCAGGAAACAGGCGGCCACCGCCTCTTTTCCCTCCGCCTTCTGCAGTTCCCCTGCCCCAAGCCAGACAATATCATCTGCGAAGGTTGATATCAGAAATTCAACATCACATTCGCAGAAATACTTCCTTAATATTTTGTCTGCCAGGGCCTCAACTTCTTTTAAAGTTCTTTCACCCACCTAAATATACCTCCAAGCTTCTGCCTTTATACATTGCAACTACCATTAATAATATCATAAATTAAGGCAGTCACATAAACATTATTTTCCAGTATCCCATGCTTAAGCCTACAGTAGAAACGATATACAGTACAGACTCATTGTAATTCTTATTCTTAAATGAAAAAACGAAATTTATAATCCCAGTCACAGAAATTAAAATTAAGGCAATGAGGCTTGTAAACATTCCTGTCACAAAAAGATATTCATATATAGTCAAAGCCGCTGCCGCAATATATACAGCTTTAAAAATTTTATTATATTTTTCCATCCAATCCTCCTAAATCACGCTTCCTTATCCCTTCTTTTATGTACAACCGGATAGCTATCTATAATGTCTTTATATCTAAAACATCCCTCAATATGGTCGTTAATTATCCCCGCTGCCTGAAGATGAGAGTATACTGTAACAGAGCCTAAATATTTAAATCCTCTCTTTTTTAAATCCTTGCTGATTATATCTGAAAGTCCGTTTCTAGACGGCGTATTTCCCTTTTGATGTCCTGTATATAAAATTATTTTATTTTTTGAATAACCCCATATATAATCACTGAATGAACCGAATTCATCACGAATTTTCTGGAAGCAGCGTGCATTATTGACTACTGCCTCTATTTTTCTTCTTGATTTAATCATCCCATCAAACGCCATTATACGTTCTATATCACTCTCATCATATGACGCTATCTTCTCAAAGTCAAAATTGTGAAAACACTCTCGGAATATTTCACGTTTTTGTATCATCATATTCCAGTTAAGTCCGCACTGCATAACCTCCATCATCAAAAATTCAAACTGTTTTTGGTCGTCATACAGCGGCACTCCCCATTCTTCGTCATGGTAACTTATCATTTTTTCGCTGCCTAGGCACCATTGGCATCGTTCCATTGTCTTATCCTCCGTAATATTTAAGTAACGCAACCGTTTCAACATTACCCGTTTGGCAAAATTGATCCTCCGGCTGCACTTTATCAGCTTTATAGCCATTTGTTGCAAACATGCTCAAGTCTCTTGCCATTGTAGCTGGATTACAGGATATATATACAATTCTATCTGGCTTCATACCGCATACAGCTTCAATAGCTGACGGCTCCAGACCTTTTCTCGGCGGGTCAAGGAATATAACATCCGCTTTCCTGCCTTCCTTATACATTCTAGGCAAAACAATCTCAGCCTTTCCCACCTCAAAAACAGCGTTTTCTATCCCGTTTATCTCCGCGTTATGCCTCGCGTCGTTTACAGCCTGCTCAACTACTTCTATTCCGTATACGCTCTTAGCACTATGCGCAGCAAAAAGCGAAATTGTGCCTATTCCACAGTAGACGTCAATAATCGTTTCATTTCCACTTAGTCCTGCCAAATCAACTGCCATACTATACAGCTTTTCCGTTTGAATCGGATTTACCTGATAAAAGCTGAGCGGCGATATATCAAATAATACATCCCCTATTTTATCTCTGATTGTGTCTTTGCCCCAAAGTGTCTCACATTTATTTCCAAGTATTACATTCGTCTTTTCTTTATTTATGTTCATTACCACAGAAGTCAGCCCGTTTATGGTTTTCAGCCTGTTTATAAGCTCATCCTTGCGCGGTATTTTATTTCCGTTAACAACAATCGCAACCATAATCTCGCCTGTTGAAAATCCTGTTCTTGTCAGAATGTGTCTGATAAGCCCTTTATGCTTTACCTCATCATAAACAGGTATTTTAAACTCATCTATAAAGTCCTTGCATATTTTTAATACTCCGTCGGCATTTTCTCTTTGAATCATACAATGCTTTATATCCGTTATCCTATGGCTTCTTGGAGCATAAAATCCCATTACTGCTCTGCCGTTTTTATCAATGCCAACTGGATACTGAGCCTTATTCCTATAATGCCAAGGCTCGTCCATTCCAATAGTCTCAAGCACCTCTATCCCTGTCAGTCCGCCTATTCTTTCTATACAGTCTTTAACCTTTGTTCTCTTATACTCAAGCTGAGCCTTATAGGACATATGCTGAAGTGAGCAGCCCCCGCAGTTTTTATAATATGGGCATGGTGGCTTTCTTCTTTCCAGAGACTCTTCAATTAAATTTATCAGCTTACCGAAGCCGTAGTTTTTCTTAAGTTTAATTATCAAAATTTCTGCCTTTTCTCCCGGAAGCATTCCGTCTACAAATACAGTAAACCCATCTATCTTTACAACGCCCTCACCCTCGGAGCCAAAGGCGGTACAAACCGCAGTATATATTTTATTTTTTTCCAGTTCCATTTCACACCTCAACTATATTAATCTTTTTATAAGTATACCACAGAAATTACTTAAACAAAAAGTTTTCCTCAGCCCAAATATATGTTATTCTTATTAAAAAGGAGGTTAAGCTATGGCAACAGATGCAAAGTATATGGAATTTGTAGCAGGGCAGCTTTCAATGGCCGGTAATATAACTTACAGAAAGATGTTTGGCGAATATGGTGTATACTGCGACGGAATATTTTTCGGAACTGTCGAAAACAACCAGTTTTATATAAAAATCACCTCAGGAGGGCAAAAATTTATGCCCGACGCCGTTATTGACTCTCCTCATGAAGGCGCAAGATACTTTCTTATAGAAGAGCTGGATGACAAAGAATTTTTAAAAAATATAGTTCAGATAACCTGTTCTGAACTACCGCCGCCAAAACCTAAAAAACGAAAAAAAGCAGAGTGATCAGACTAATCACTCTGCTTTTATATCATTCATTATTATAACTGTATTCACAAACCGTTTGGTCGCATACACAGCTTCGGCAATTTGCAAAGCTTGGGTTAGCTTTCTCTTCACCTGTAATCAGCATTTGTCTCATTCTCTCCGCTGTCTCTTGGACATTTCTGCGCAAGAAATGGGTATTCCTCACCACAAAGTACTTATTTTTATATGATATTATTGCTTTTTTAGGAGCTTTAATGTATATATCCTCCACAATAAGCATATATGCCCCCACTTGAAGCAAGTCCCCATTATGCGGCCAGTCAGTTTGTCCGCTCTTAATCTCCACCGGAAGCAAGTCTCCGGTAATTCTGTGCCTGTATATTAAATCCGGCTTACCCTGAATGTCATATTTTTCTGAATAAAGAATCTTGCCATAGGTTACATCCTCCCTCTTGTTTTCCGTATACATATCTGTATAGACTAACTTCCATAACAGAAAACGGGGCATTTTCTTAATTTCACGTATACCTGTTCTGCCAAACAGCCCCATAAATACAGTGAGGAGAATTACCGCACCCACAAGTATGTATGTCACAGCATAACACCGCCCTTCAGAAGGAAGTACAGAACCGCTGCTGCAATTATAAGTACAGCAAAGGCAATAACGCGTCGGCGCCTTCCATAGAATACATATATATCGTTATGGTATCTAACGCCCAGTTCCAATCGCTCCTTGCGCTTATCCTCCAGGCCGAGCCTTTCATTACGTTCCTTTTCAAGCCTTCTCAATTCGTTTCTGCCATAAAGCCTTTCATAATACCATTGGTATGGGCAGTAATCGAACTTGCTCAGTTCCGTGGCAGCTATTGTATGCCTGTCCTTGTCCATTAGTATTCTGTTTTCCTTATATTTCTAGCAAGCATTTTTTGATATCCAGCCCAAGGCCCGGAAGTGGAGTCGGCACTTATAAATTCTTCAAATACTTTGCTTTTTGCGTCCATGTCGTCTGCACAGTGAAGGATGTGAGCCTCCAAAGTCTTTGGAAGAACTGGAGAGCCATAATCGAACTCGCCATGATGCGCAAGTATGCAGTGCTTAATTATTGTTTTAAGCCTGTCTGGAAAACCCTCAATTCCGGAGGCCGTCTTTTCAACCAGCTCAGCGCCAATATATATATGCCCTAAAAGCTGCCCGTCATCTGTATAATCATTTAATGGAAAATCTGAAAGCTCCCACAGCTTGCCGACATCATGCAGCATAGCAGACGCAACAAGGACATCCCTGTCAACAAACTTATATTTATCAGCCATAAAATCACAAATTTGAGTTACGGACAGGGAATGCTCCAAAAGTCCTCCCAAATATCCATGATGTACACTTTTCGCAGCTGAATGCATAGGGAACTCCTTGACCACAAAGCTGTTTTTAAGAATAATTTTATTTAAAAGCTCTTTAATATGCGGATTTTTAACAGTTTCAATATATCCGGTAAATTCACCCCACATATTTTTAATATCCTTTTCTGTCGATGGGATATAATCTTTAGGGTCATATTCACCTTCCTTGCTTTTTCTTATTCTTTTGACATTAAGCTGTATCTCATTGTTAAATATCTGCGCCGAAGCGTCAATTTTAATCATATCATTTTCAGCGAACGACTGAATTTCATTGCCCAAATTCCAGACCTTGGCGTCAACGGTTCCAGTTTTGTCTGCAAGCTTCAATGACAGATAGCTTTTATCATTTTTTGATTTAAAGGTCTGTCTGCTTTTGCATAAATAATGCTCGACTATCTGCTCGCCTTCTCTGATTTCGTTTATATATTTCATCTTTGCCTCCTTATTCCTGAGCCAGCTTGAGACTGAACTCAAATCTTGCACCGCCCATTTCTGACTCCTTACATACTATAAGCTCTTTATGAGCGTTTATAATCTCTTTTACCGCGCACAGTCCCAAGCCGCTTCCTGTTTTATCTAAGCCTCTTGAGCTGTCAGATTTATAAAACGCGCCGAATATATGTCTTCTCTCGTTTTCAGGTATTCCCACTCCATTATCACTTACAGAAACATAAACCTTCCCTTCATTTTTGGGAAGAGTCGTTTCTATCTCAATCAGTCCGCCTTCAGGAGTAAATTTTACCGCATTATCCACAAGATTATGGATTACCCTGTGAATCTCTTTACTGTCAGCGTTCACAATAGTTTCCTTATCAGCAAGGACAAGCCGGCAAGAAAGCTTCTTTTCTCTAAATCTATGTTCAAATATATCTAGCACGTCTCTTATCAGTTCGTTTAAGTCAAAATTTGTCAAATCCAGCTCAAGAATATTTTCCTGAGTTCTTCCCATATCTACAATATTATTGGTAAGCATAGAAAGCCTTTGTGTTTCCTCAAGAATTATATCCAGATAATAATTATATTTTTCCTCAGGTATAACTCCATCCTGCATAGCATGAATAAAGCCCTGTATACTTGTAAGCGGAGAACGCAGGTCATGGGCTATACTTGCCACAAAAAGCCTTCTGTCCTGATTCCTTTTATCAAGACTTTCCGCCATATAGTTAAAGCTCTCTCCAAGCTGGCCTATTTCGTCGCTTGATTTAACCTCGATACGCCTGTCAAAATTTCCGTCGGCTATTATCTGTGCGGCTTTGTTCATCTCAAGAAGCGGCTTTGTCATTTTTCTTGAGAATGAATAAATCATAACAATCACCAAAATCAGCGCCACAAGCCCTGACAGGAACAATATCTCAAGAACGCCCGAAATTGTCTGCTGAATTTCAGGTATTGGCGAACAGAGGAATATTCCTCCGTAGGTTATTCCATTAGACATTATAGGATAACCAACAGTAATCATATTTTCGGAAAACATTCCGCCTACCTTTCCTCTGACAGTTACAATATTTCCATTGAGCACACCGTTTATAGTGTCATTTGTTATTGACTGTCCAATCCATTCGCGGTTAATGGACGACGAAACAGCAGATACTCTTCCAAAGCTGTCAAGAAAAAACACGCTGGTGCTGGTATAGTCCTCAAGTATCTCCATTTTATTTTCCAGCTCAGTAACGTCTATTACCCCGCTTGACATCGCCTTTCCGTACTGTCTTGCAATAGAGCGCGCCTGTTCCTTCATCTGGGTCTGCTTCTGCTCATAATAATAATCTGTGCAGAAATAGTATACAGACGCTCCCATAATACTAAATGCAAATAGGAATATAAGTATGTAAGCGGCTGTCTGCTTAAAAAACAGAGAACTCTTTTTTGCCATAAACATCATCTCGTTTCAAATTTATAGCCTACACCGTGAACCGTTTTAATACTCCAGCTTTCATCCTCACGGTTAAGCTTTTCACGTATCCTCTTTATATGCACATCCACTGTTCTTGAATCGCCGACGTATTCATATCCCCATATCTTATCTAAAAGCTGCTCTCTTGTAAAAACCTGATTTTTATTCTCCGCAAGAAAATACAGCAGTTCAAGCTCCTTTGGCGGAAACGACAGGCTTTCGCCATGATATATTACTGTATAATCGTTAAGGCTTATTTTGAGGTTATCAAAAAATACGGTCTTGTCGTCATTTTTTTCTTCCTTTTTTTCATACCGCCTTAAAACCGCCTTTACTCTGGCTACCATTTCCTTAGGCTCAAAAGGCTTTACTATATAATCATCCGCACCCATCTCAAGGCCCAGCACCTTATCAAATGTATCGCTTCTGGCTGTAAGCATAATTATGGGAGTGTCGCTTTTTTTTCTTATTTCAGTACAAATCTGGTAGCCGTCCATACCGGGAAGCATTAAATCAAGCATTATAAGCTCAGGCTTAAATGCGTAAAACTCATCCATCGCCCTTCTCCCGTCATAAACTTCTTTAGTCTCATAGCCCTCTTTCATAAGATATAGAGAAATCAGCTCTGCTATATGTTTTTCATCATCAACTATCAGTATCCTCGTTTTTTCCAAAACGATATTCCTCCTTTAAAGCGCTTCCTATGATATCCTGTACCCTACGGGCGAGTCCATTCTGTTCTTCTTTGGACATCCCCTTAGTTTCTATTACAGGATGATAGGTCAAATTTATTGTGTCATTCTTAATCCAGAAATGATTATCCTCAAGTACTCTGTGTGTTCCGTCGATTGTCAGGGGAAGTATAGGGGCTCCGCTTTTTGTTGCCAGCTTAAATGAGCCTCCCTTAAATTCCAGCATAGGTCCGTCGGTTCTGGTTCCTTCAGGAAATATGCATATGTTGTCCCCTTCCTTTACTTTCTTAATTCCGTCCAACAGCGCCTGCATTGACTTTCTCATATCGCTTCTGTCCATAAAAACACATCCGATAGAGAGCATCCACTTTTTAAGAACAGGAACCTTTTCAAGCTCGGCCTTGGCGATAAATCCAACCGGGCGGTCCAGTGTAGACATTATGGCGAAAATATCCACCATGCTTTGATGATTTGCTATTAAAACAAAATTTCTGTCCTTTGGAATATTTTCCTGACCTGAAACTATTACTCTGGCACCTGTCCTTTTAAGAGTTTTTTTAACGACCTTCGCAGCGATAAGGGCAGCATAGCCGTCCCCTGCCGCCGTTCCCTTCTCCTCCCTTATTTTATCAGACTTAAACGCATGGTGAAAATTTGCCAAAACTCCCAATACAAGTGTTAAATAGCTGCTTATCGTTCTGAAAAACATTTTATTCCTCCTGTTTAGCCCAATGCTTTCTCCATTTTCCCTTCTTTATATATCGGGAATATGTAACAACTGAAAATGTAGGTGTAATTATCCAAGTTGCAGCTATGCCTTTAAGCCCAAGCGGAGTAAAGTGGCTGAGAACATAGGCTGTCGGTATTTTTAAAATATACTGTACACATAAGCTATTGACAAGAACAAATGCTGAGCTTCCGCTGCCCTTTAAAAACCCCTGAGACGGATATACAAGTGCATACAGGAAGTACATAAAGCATGCTATTCTTAAATATCCTGTTGTCTCAGCAATTACAGCCGCCTCATCAGTAAATATTCCTGCAAGTGTTCCCGCAAAGAAAAATATTACCGTAAATACCATGCAAACATACAATACAGCAAGCTTTTTGGCGTCCTTAACCGCCTCCATGGCCCTGCTTTCCTTTCCAGCGCCTAAATTCTGAGCCGAAAAAGATGCCACAGCGTCATTTACGGCAGAGCATGGTAATATTGCAAAGCTGTCCAATTTTACCGCTATTCCATAGGCAGCGGCTGATACAAGCCCAAATGAATTTGCCATTCCAGTCATACACAGGTTACTGAAATGAACGCTCACCTGCTGTCCTGCACTTGGAAGTCCATTTGAAACAAGCTCCTTAGCCAAAGTAGAGTCAAAGCAAAAATCCCTTGGAGAAAATGTCACTACATGCTTTCGCCTTCTAAAGTATATTATACCCATTAAAAAGGAAAGCCCCTGTGAAATAACCGTCGCGCAGGCCGCCCCCGATACATCCATGTGAATTATGCCCATAAAAACATAATCAAGAATTATATTGACAATAGTCGCCGCAAGCACAAAATACATGGAGCTTTTAGAATCCCCAAAGCCTCTTTGCAGAGCGCATATAAGATTATATCCTATCGTAAATATCATTCCGCAGAATATTATTCTCAAATACCTTTCAGCATAAACAAAGGCCTGCTGGGGAGTAGCAATCAGCCTGAGTATTGTAGGAGTCAAAAAAAATCCCGCAATTGAAATTACAACCGCCGCGGTCATAAATAACGTGACAGCGGTATTCGCGGCCCTCTTTAAAACATTATCCCTGCCATGGGCTATATATTTTGCTATAACTACGCTGACCCCAACTCCGAATCCGGAAACAAACATCAGCATTACGTTTATTACCGGACCGCTGATTGAAACTCCCGTCATGCCTTCTGTACCCATAAACATTCCTGTAAAGTACATATCAACAGCATTATACAGCGCCTGCATAATATTTGAAATGATAAGCGGAAAGGCAAACGCAAGCAAATGCTTGTGAATACTGCCTTCTGTCAAATCCTGAGATAAAGCCAATTTAACTGCCCCCTAATTAAAAACCATTACAAATTATTATATAACTTATATAACCGTCAGGCAATAAAAAAATATCCGCACAGTCCCCTGCACGGATAAAATCACTGAGTATATATGGAAGCAAAATCAGCCGCCAAGTGTTATTTCCTGTCTATTATACCAATTAACAGCTTCATCAATATGTCTTGGAGAAAAATCAGGCCAGTAGTCGTCTATAAAGTAGAAATCAGAATAGACAGATTGTACTGGAAGAAAGCCTGATAGCCTTTTTCTGCCGCCCCACCTTATAACCAAATCAACTCTAGACACATCAGCTGAGCGCAAAGAGCCTGGCATTTCCTTGCCGTAACCTAAATCCCATTCCCAGCTGTAATTTACAAGGAAGTTTATTCTGACTCCTCCCTTGCCAAACATCTGCCTTGTAGTATATGGGAGCAATTCGTCAGGAAACATTTTAGATTCTGTATTTCCAAGCACAAGAAGCTCGGCGTCCTCTCCTGATAATAGCTTTACCGCATCTATACAAGCCTTTGTAAATGCCAGACGCTGGTCCGTCGGACGTTTAGTGTTATCTACTGTAAAGCCATAATAGGTTATTTCTTTAACCCCCATGTCCTTACATACTTTATATAATTCAAGTCCGGGATTTAAGCCGCTGTCATATCCATCCCTTTTCTCCATGCCATGTCCAACGGCCCATCTCCTATTGCCGTCAGGTATTACTCCAATATGTTTTGGTATTCTCATTTGTATATCCCCTTTTTCTGGAAATATAGATATTCTTCCACAAAGCTTAAGGCTTTATACATGCATATTAATTATAGGCATATTATGGCAAATAAATTTTTATACATATTTTTTACTTCATATATGTTTATTTGTGCTATAGAATAATTTAAAATAGAGTTGTATAATCATTGTAAATAAATATTTTTGGCAAACCTGTCGAAAGGCAGTGACGCAAAGCTATAGGGGCTTTCTGTATTAACGGATGCCAGCCAGTTGCGATTTTTTAGGTTGATTATGTTCATAATCAGTCTTTTATTTTGTTGCTTTTACAGTTTGCCTCTTAAAAATTCAAGGAGTGACTTACATGAAAAAGCACCAGTTAACAGCAGTTTTTACTTTATCAGCAATTCTGCTGACTCTGTGTCCCACCCCCATTTTTGCTGAAGATTCATATAATGATAATGAATTTCAGGAGCAAAACAATTCAATTGACCAATCAAGCGATGATTTGGATGAAGCTGAACCTTCGGATAATGATATAATTGTGCCTTTAGATGAAGATTTAGTTAATATAGACTTAACAGACGGTGATAATTCCGAGGAAGACTCTGACTTACTGACATTCTACTCTGAAGACGAGCCTGTTATCCCCAGTAAAGAGGATATGGTAATAGAAAATGGAGTACTAAAAGGTTTTAATGAAGCTTTCGTAAATGAACTAAGTGAAAATCAGAAAAAAAACGTATATCTGATAATTCCTAATACCGTTGACTCCATATCCGACAATGCTTTTTCACCTTACTCAAACATTACCGCAACATGTCAAATAAAGCTTATAGCACTAGCTTTTGAGGAAAACAGCCAGATTACAAGTATAGGAACCCAAGCCTTTTACTCCCAGACAGGACTTAAAGGTGATTTAACCCTTCCAGACAGTCTGACTGAATTTAAAAACGGCGCCTTCATGGATTGCGGGTTCGACGGAAAACTTACTCTTCCCGAAAACGAAAAATTTACTGAAATTCCTCAGCAGGCATTTGATGGATGTAAATTCACTGGCGAGCTTGAATTTCCATCTAACATTGAAGTAATAGGCTATCACTCCTTTTCCAGAAACAATTTCTCCGGAAAACTCAATATTCCAGAAGGAGTGAAAGAAATGAAAGCTTCAGCTTTTTCAGACTGCCCTAAAATAGAATCCGTGTCTATTCCATCCTCTATGAATTTTACTAAAGAGGATAACCAAAACGGCCATTACTTTATAAACTGCTCGTCTTTAACAAGTGTGACCTTCCCAGTGCAAAGCAAAGTAACTCATATTTACAGGGAAACATTTTCCGGAACAAAGCTTTCTGGAGCCCTTATTTTGCCTGACTCAGTTCAAGAGATTTCTGTAAGTGCATTTCCGTCAACTCTTAACTGTTTATATCTGCCTGAAAATACTAAAATAGCCAATGACGGAAGAGCTTTGAATACACTTTTGATATTCAGCTCCAAGGAGCAGTATAATAGAGAATACAACTCAGTATCCAGCTTCTATAGTACAAAACTTACCTTTCCTGTAGAGGTAGAATTAAATTTCAGCGGCTATGAAGAAAAAATCGAGCCGATATACCGGCTTTATAAACAGCCCTATAACTTGATACAGAGCAGTGATTTTACATGGAACGTGGATAACAATTATAAGCTTCCGCAAATTGGGTATCTAGATAAAGGTTATGAAACAGCTTGGTATACCAATGAGAGCTTTGAAAACAAAATTAATGCAAAAGAAAAGTGTCTGAGTTCCACCTTGTATGGACGTAACGAATTTGAAGAAGCGGTAGTATCTTTTACTAATTCATTTTCAGCTCAGTATACAGGAGAGAATATATACTTTCCCGTATCTGCGACCCATTCTTTGGCTAAGCCATATGAGTCAGCTGAAATAGGCGACTACTATTTTCGCTATTCCATATCCCTTGTTGAAAATGGTACTGTTATAGGGGGAACAACAAGATATGGCTATAAACCAGAGGATGTATATTTTCTGAAAAATGTATCTGACACGGCTGAAGAAACACGTTACTATTACGCACGTATTCAGCTAATCCAAAAATCCGCAGACAAAGATAAACTTATAAAAACATATTATAATACTTTTCATGCTGTTATTAATCCCGGGGCACCAGTAGTCAACCCCGTTGTTACCGCAACATCACCTGATAGAATGCCTGACATATCATTATCAAACGGTGATACTGAAGGGAAAATTTCTTGGGCTGATACTGAACTAAAGGAAGGAACAAACAAATATACTTGGGATTTTACTCCTGACAGTGAAAATTATAATAAATCGAGCGGAACAATAGAGCTTACTGTTACTGATGGTAAATTACAGACCTTTGAAGTGTCCTTTGACAGCTGTGGAGGTACGAGTATAAATCCTATAAATATTATGTATGGAAATTATATTACAACAATAACTAATCCTGAAAAGGCTGGATATAAATTTTCAGGCTGGTACAAAGACAGCCTTTATAAAAACATGTGGGAGTTTGATAAAGACACTGTAAACAGCAATATTACCTTATACGCCATGTGGTCTCCTATTGCTGAAACCATTATAGATAGAATAGAAAATGTCAACGAGGACAATGTCTTTGATATTAAAAAAGAATATGACAGTCTGGATATGGAGGAGAAGTCTAAAATCAGTGACGAAGATCTGCTTCCTCTCCTTAGTGAACTCGAAAATAATCCAAATATAAAGGTTGACACATCAGGTATTGAATTATCACATAAAGATGAGCTTCTTCTTCTGAATTCAATATCCTCAAACGATTCTGAGCTTATCAAGGACGGCGCTGAGTGCATAGTAAAAGTCAAAGTTACCGGCAGTGAGTTGTCAGAGGATGAGCTGTCAGCTGCAGAAGCCATTATTGGTGAATATTCCATTGGTTCAGTCATGGACGTAAGTATAACAAAGCATATTGTACAGGGAGATAATATAAATGAGGAGAATATATATAAGCTTGAAAGGCCAATTCGACTTGTTTTCAATATACCAGAATATTTATATTCAGTAGACAGGACTTTCGCTGTTATGCGTCACCATAGCACTGAAAACGGTGTAACCTGTGATATTCTGTATGATATAGATAACAACAGTAAAACCGTAACGGTAAGTACCGACACATTTTCTTCATATTCGATTATCTATAATGAAAAGGAAAAAAACAACGTTAGCAAAAGCAGTTCGTTTTCCCTTGAAAATAAGCCTAATATTATAGAACCAAATGTTACTGTTGAAGACATAAATGAAAGTCATCTCTGTACCTCATTTAACGATATTAATGGCCATTGGGGGCACAGTGCCATATGCTATGTAATCGAAAATGGACTTTTTTCGGGAATAAGCAGCAGCACATTCAGCCCTGATGACAATATGACAAGAGCAATGATGTGGTCAATACTATATCGTTTGAACGGCGGAAAAGATATAGGAGAAATATGGTATGAACCGGCAAGAAACTGGGCTATAAAATGTGGGATCTCAGACGGAACTAATCCGTCAGATGATATATCACGTGAACAGCTTGTAACTATACTTTACAGGTACTCAAAATATCCGTCAGTATCTACAGCAATGGAAATTCACAATACGCTGAAAGACTTTGAAGATGCGAACGAGATATCCGAATGGGCAGAAGAGGCAGTAAGCTGGGCTGTTTCAAATAATATTATAACCGGAAAAACGTCAAACACTTTGGCTCCCCAGGATAAAGCAACCCGTGCAGAAACTGCCGCTATATTAATGCATTATTTAACATTATAGTCAGATTTAATAAAAATGCTCCCAAGTTTTTTGGGAGCATTTTTATCATTTAATCGTCCATCAAATCATCGCCGTCTACTTCCTCAACCAGTAAATTAAGATCCAAGTCTATAGCGGCTGCAATTCTGACTGCTGTAGACAGCAAAGGGTCCACTCTGCCAACCTCCATATCAACATAGTGACGTGTACTGATACCACAAAGTTCAGACATGGATTTTTGTGTCAATTTATTGTTCTTTCTATATTTATACAAAATATCCGAAAACCGACTGTTCACTGTCATAATTCATCCTCCCTACGGGTGAACTTTATGCCGTTCAGCACAATTTTATACGAAGTTATCAGAAATTCTTTATTTTGTGCCATAGTTCCCCTCCCTATGGGTGAATTGTATGTCATTAACGTTAATTAAAAAATGAGGACCAGTTCATATTGTCATAATCATCTAAAATATTTCTTAAAAACACTAAACTTTTTTTAGATTATGTTGTGTAATTTTATGCTATTTATACGTTTATTTTTTAATATAGTAAATAATTGTTTAATGATTTTGACTAAAAACATCTCGTCTGTTTATACGTGAAATTTTTACTCAAAAATATTTATTAGTATAATCTTTCTGAGTATAATTTTTTCTCCGGTATATTGTCACCAAAAAATAAAGCCCCTTAAATAGGGGCTTAGCAGTTCAAACCATATACTTTTTAGTCTTTATAACGAATCCGCAAATTTTATATAGTTATAAGTTGTCTGAGCCATTTGTTTATATCCTAAAATACTCGGATGAGTTGTATCAGTTACTATAAGGCTGTAGTCCTGATTGTATTCATCAATAACGGGCTCTATTAATTTAAAGGACATTTTCGGATCAACACTTAAATACAAAGGTACAAGTATAATTCCCTGCCCTTCCATTGCGCCAAATTCGTTATATACGGCTTCTATAAAATCCAATCTATCATTCTTATATATTTCAGTAGCTTCACTTTCATAAGGCAAGGTCGGCAAATTAATTAGTATTTTTATATCCGAATTAAATTCATGAATACTCTCAATTATACGAGTAAAAGACTTGAGTATTTCACCATGTCCGTTATGTCCTATTAAATTAAGATCATTTATGCCCAAATTCAAAACAACCATATCTACATTGTCATATTTATTGGATTCCATATAATATTTAAAATCAAAACTGCCATTGTTTAAAAAAGGATTTGTATAACCATATTTGCTTGATACATTACAGTAATCATAGGCTGACCATCCACCACGGCCTTCGTGCCGGTTGTCTTCATTGCCCCTTGTACCTATTAACGTAATATTTGTATTGTCATCTGAGAACAGCTGCTTAACATAAGCTGTATAATAATTTTCATTAATAAGGCTGTCACCCAAAAATAATACTTTTATATCACTATTTAAATTACTTTCCACCGGTACTATTTTAACCGTACTTTTAACACCATAGGCTAAGAGTGTTAATTCGTTTTCGTTGAAATCCTCCAGAGAAATGCAATTATTTTTTAATATATTGCCGTCTGTCTCAATATCATTTTTGTTTCCTCCAAAAACAAGGCTGTTTTCAGGATAAAATGGCATTGTTTTGTTTTTGGGAACCGGTGTATAATCAGGCAGCACTAAATTCTTTTTTCTAATGCATTCTTCTTTAATTGCTGTATTTTCAGGTTCAAATCCATTTACAGTTTTATCGGGAACTCTAGTCTTGGACAAATTTATTTTAATTTTTATAGACACACCATCTTTATCCTTTAATTCCAGCTCTGTCAGTTTGGGCTGCAAGAAGTTTGTTTCATTATATTGCAGCGTTCCCTCATAACAATTATTTTTAGAATCCATTATTTTTACCTTTAATTTTTCACTATCAGGATAAAGCCCTTCAATATAATAAGTTAGGTCATTTTCATCGTTCTGTATATAAACATTTGTTATTCCCTCTAAAAATTTATCCATATCTTCATTTCCGGAAGTATTATTTACAAATACTCCGTCTGAAAGTATTTCCTGCTTATTTTGAGCTAGTCTTAAGGAGCCGTTATCTCTAAAGCCCAAAACCTCTGAGTTGTTCAGTTGTTTTTGTATTTCATCGCTAAACGGAATAAAATCGGATTTAACAGAAGGATATAAAAGTTTAACCGGACGTCCTGAATCAAGCTGTCCCTTCAAATATGCCTTAAGTGAGTCTGCACTGTCAATTCCTCTGACGTTCATGAATCTCATCAGGATTGTTCCTCTCTGCCGACCAAAAGAAACAGCATCATAAATACTGTTTTTCTGTTCATTATCCAGCAGCACATCAAAATGTGTGCTTATTCCATTTTGTATTCTATATTCATCAGGTGCAGTGCAGGAAAAAATTATAGTATTTTTATTCTGATAACCGGGCTGACTGAACCTTTCCCAGTTTTCACTTCCATCAAAAACAATAACCGATATATTTCTTTCGACACCCCAAAGGCCGTTCTTTTCTATGATTTTATCAGAATATCCGTCTGAAAGCTTATATAGAGGCTCATCTAATTCAACGGCAACAGCACCTTCAACTGTTACAAGCTCTACTGTTCCATTTGCGCCTCCTCCAGTTATTTCAGCTACATTCCAAGGATTAATATTCACACTTTCATTTGCTTTTTTAATTTGCCCACTATCTTCTATGAACCATGCTGCATCACCTGCCAACGCAGTAATCGGTATTTGCAGAACCATCAAAAAAACAGACCAAAATCTCAATATATTCTTATTTGCCAAAAGGCCCACCTCCTCGTTTATAATTAATCATATAGTAAAACTATTGTCAATTCAATTACATTTTTCGGAATTTTGAGTTAAAATTAATTTATTATGGATTTTTAATATGCTAAAAGCGTAAAAAATAAAACCCCCGAAATTCGGGGGTTTTAACAATTCTTTTTAAAACAGGGGGCTTTATTAATATGATGAAAAAACAATATTTCCTCTGCCTTCCTCTGATACTTCCACTGTAATTCCCGGTTCTAAGCCCTTTGAATACCCTAATATATAAATTGTATAATATTTTTTGAAGTTCAATTTAATGTCAGGATAGGTATAGGTTTTGTTATCAACTATTACAGACAAAGAAAAATTGCACTTTGTTAATGGAAGGTAGTTTGATACTTCCATGTAATGTAAATGATAAATAATCGGAACACCATCAATATCTATATTGCTCATATTTGAATTTGGTGATAAATTTACAAACCGAATGTAACTTAAGTCTGCTCTTGTTTCTTCCGCACTGGGTCTGTCTGCGATAAGTTCTATTTCCGGTAATTCCATAGTTCCGATAAGGGGTATAGTATAATATGTATTTGCAAAAAGATACAATCTAATGGATATAATTGGTTCATCATATGTGTTATGTTTGTAAGCCTCTAATGTATAAGTGTCTGAACCTTTAATTAAATAATTTGTGAACTGGGCATATTCAAGATTTTCTGCAACACTTTCCCCATTCATATAAACATCTATCCCAGGAGAACCGGGTATTGCATTTAAAAGTCTAACATAAGTATAATTACTAAGGCTTTGTCAGCTATTATAGTAAGACATATTATCATCCCTTTTCATACCTTTATAATTATTATATGTAAAATCGCATATCGCTATGCGAAGAATGTGACATACCACAAACGCTATACTTAAAAATATATATCAGCATTTGATGGATGAAAAGAATAAAGAAGTTACCGAAACTATTGATAATTACCTTTCAAATGCTTTCAATGTCTAATATGCAACACGAAATGCAACACAAAAAAATAAAACCCCCGAATTTCGGAGGTTTTAACAATGCGGTTAACAGGGCTTGAACCTGCACTCTTTCGAACCGGATTCTAAGTCCGGCGCGTCTACCAATTCCGCCATAACCGCAGATTTTACGTTTAGACAACAAAAGCAAGCTATTCGCTTGCCCAAATAACATAAATGCTCGAACATTCCGGATAGCGGAAAATTTATATACGGACATTCACTTTATATATATTATAAAATATACGGCAAAGTCTTTCAAGGACTTTGCCGGAATTTTTATGAACCAGGAGGGATTCGAACCCCCGACCCACGGCTTAGAAGGCCGTTGCTCTATCCAACTGAGCTACTGATCCATATTAATTACATACAAAAAGCGGGTGAAGAGAATCGAACTCTCGTGTTCAGCTTGGAAGGCTGACGTTCTACCATTGAACTACACCCGCATATTCAATCAACAATAGATATTATATCTACTATAGCTTAATTTGTCAACAGCTTTTTTGAAAAAAATTAACTTTTTTTACATAAACCCTTTATATCGGTTTTAAAGTGTATTTTTATGTTTCATTTCTTTCCTATAGTCTATATGCATATCTATAAAAAGATTAAATTAGTAAAAATAAATTAGTGCATTTTAAAAACCGGGTAAAAACTAACAATTTGCTATTGAAATATTTGTGCTACTGTTATAGAATAACCGTTATCGCAATATTTAAGCATATTTATGGAGGTAATTTTTTAATGAGGCTTGATTTGACAGAAGGCAGTCCATTTAAACTTATATTTAAGTTTTCACTGCCAATTTTAATCGGAAATATATTTCAGCAGCTGTATAATATGGCTGACACCATAATAGTCGGGCACACAATATCCTCAGACGCCATGTCCGGTGTCGGCTGTACAGCATCAATCAGTTTCCTTATTCTTGGCCTAGTGTGGGGGCTCACGTCAGGGTTTGCAGTAAGAACGAGCCAGTTTTTCGGAGCAAAGGATGAAAGAGGAATAAGAAGAAGCATCGCTGTATCATTTGAGCTGTGCATACTCATGACCATAGTACTTACTGCAGTTGCGGTACCTCTTACCGGTCCGCTTCTCAGGGCAATGAAAACGCCTGACAATTATTTTGATTACGCATACTATTATCTTGTAACAATCTTTTTCGGTATAGGAGCGACAATACTGTACAACATAGCGGCCAATACCCTTCGTTCTGTTGGTGACAGCAAAACTCCACTTTACTGTCTTGTTTTCTCAGCAGTACTAAATGTCATTCTTGACTTTGTCTGTATTGTTGGCCTCAAGATGACCTACATAGGCGCGGGCTTTGCGACGGTAATCAGCCAGCTGCTTTCAGGAATTATTTGTGTGGCATATATGTTTAAGGCTTATCCTTCCCTTAGGCTCAAAAAATCAGACTGGTCCTTTGACTGGAATATGACAGCCGGTCATATATCAGTCGGCCTTCCAATGGCTCTGCAGTATTCAATAACTGCTGTGGGCTGTATTTTCCAGCAGACAGCCCTAAACGGCCTTAATACCGCATTGCCCGGAGTAGTTACAGGATATACTGCCGCAACAAAAATAGATAATATATCTATTCAAACCTTCAATTCGCTTGGAACAGCCTGTGCAACCTATGCTGGCCAAAACTATGGCGCGCAGAAATTCGGAAGAATTAAAGACGGTGTTTTTGCGGCCATGATATTTGCTGTAATTTCATGGGGTATTGCGCTTGTATTCTGCCTCGGCCTTGGGGTACCTCTTACAAGAATGTTTTTAAACGGCTCTACCGGAGAAGCTGCTTCATATTATACAGACATGATAAATTACTCTATGGAATACCTCTTTTATCAGAGCATTTTTTATCTTTGCCTCGCCGTGGTATTTATATACAGAAATACGCTTCAGGGCATCGGCAAGTCTGCTGTTACCACAATTGCAGGGGTTACTGAGCTTGCAGGCAGGTCTGTAACTGCCTTTATTCTTGTAAGGTATATTGGGTATGCTGGAGTTTGTTTATCCAATCCTATCGCCTGGATAGCCGCGGACATATTTCTGCTTGCAACTTATTACATAACAATGAAAAAATATGGCGGAGAACGTTCATATTCCATAAGGACTCTGCTCGCCAAAAAAGAAAAAGCCGCTTGATAATTCAAGCGGTTTTTATATTACTTATTTCTTAAGTATGCGTACCAATAGGCAGTCCCAACTGCAAATCCGCCGATTAAATTGCCTATAGTTACCGGAATAAGATTTCTAACAAAAAAAGCGGTCCATGTGAGTCCTGAAGTATCTATTTTTAACAAGGCATATATTTTTGACGAGGCATATGCAGGAGTTGAAAGCGCCATAATTCCCGCCGGTATGTAATACATATTTGCTACGCAGTGCTCAAACCCGCACAGCACAAACAGCATTATAGGAAAAAACAGTCCAATTATTTTGCCTGCAGTATCCTTAGCTGTAAAGGACATCCAGACAGCAATACATACAAGAAAATTGCATAATATGCCCTTTAACAGCGCAGATGTAAAGCTCATTGTACATTTTGAAACAGCGGTATTAACTGCGCTTACGGCAAAATACCCGCTAAAAAGGGAAAGGGTGCCGGAGTAAACTATTAAGGCGCTTACAATCAGGCCTCCTGCGAGATTGCCCAAATATACAACTGCGAGATTTCTTACCATACCGAAAATTGAAGCTTTCTTTTCAAGCACTGGTATAATAATAAGACAGTTTCCTGTAAACAGTTCGCTTCCCGCCACAAGTACCATTGCCAGCCCCGCTGGGAATATACAGCTTCCTACAAATTTACCAACTGACGCACTTTCGATTGATACAGCCGCACAAGAAGCGCCGACCCCTGCCAAACCAATGAACATTCCTGCAAGCACCGCAAGTACAAACATTTTGCCAATTTTAAGCTTTGTTTTTGAAGCACCGATTTCTACATAGTTTTTTGCAACCTCTCCAGGCGAATACATAATTTTCCTCCTAATTTCCTAATAAATGCCATAATAACAACTGAATTATTATATATCGCTATTAATGCAGAGGTCAACCATGTTTGTGATTAAATGCAATCCATAAAAATAAACCGCCCCTTAAGGAGCGGCCGATTATTATGCCTTTAAAAAACCTTCTATTATTTTAGACTCGGCTTCCTCCTCGGTAAGTCCCAAAGTACGCAGCTTGGTTATCTGCTCTCCTGCTATTTTGCCAATAGCGGCCTCATGTATAAGTGAAGCATCAATATCACCCGCATAAAGCTCGGGAGCAGCGTTTACCCTTCCGTTTCCTACAAGGATAGCGTCACATTCCGAATGTCCTGTGCATCTGCAGTTCCCCTTAATAACTGAATGGTATTCCTGATAAGAGTCCCCCTTAGCCACTGAACGTGATATAAGGTCAACTCCTGAGTCTTCACCCTCCATTGTAACCTCAAAATCTGTTTTAGCAGTTTCATTACCGTCCGTCATTAAACGCTCTCTGATAATAAGCTTTGACCTTGCGCCAAGCTTTGCCCTTGTAGTCCTTGTTGTCTTATCTACACCCGATATTTGTACCGTATCCATCTCAAGGGTCGAATCCTCTGCCAGTTCTGCGTCCGTAACTGGGTCTATCTTTTTTATGCCTGTGCCCGTTCCTGTCCCAATATGTTTTTCTTTGTAAAGAACTCTTGAACCTTTTTCAAGGAAGAAACGGTGTATTCCATTATGTCTGGCTTCTTCTTCAGTATCCGTATGAACTCCGCAGCCCGCAACAATAGTTACTTCGGCGCCTTCGCCTACGAAAAAATCATTATATACAAGGTCATCAACATTTCCATGTGTAACACACGCTGGTATATAGACAGTTTCACCCTTAGTTCCGGCTTTAATATGTATATCCAGCCCAGGTAAATCCTTTTTAGAGTCTATTTGTATATTTTCAGACGACTGTCTTCCTGCACATGCTCCATCCTCTCTTATATTGAAGGCTCCTTTAAAACCTCCCTTCCAGTCGGAAAGAATGCTGAGTAATGACTGTGTAATATTATTCATTTACGCTTACTTCCTTTCTGTCCTTGCCGAGAGGGCATTTTTCTCCCTTTTCCCCCGAGAGAAGCACCGGAAGTATTTCATCCTTGGATCCTTCGGTTCGGATTTTTCCATCGGCTACAACGACTATTTTGTCAGCTATTTCAAGTATACGCTCCTGATGTGAAATAATGAGCAGTGCCTCTCCATGCTTGCTTTTGATTCTCTGGAAGGCGTCTATCAGTCCAGAAAAGCTCCAAAGGTCTATTCCAGCCTCCGGCTCATCAAAAACTAAAACCTTAATATTTTTTCTGGCAAGTACGGACGCAATTTCTATTCTTTTGCTCTCTCCGCCTGAAAGGCTTGCATCAACCTCTCTGTCGATGTAGTCCCTTGCGCAAAGCCCTACCTCGCCGAGAATATCGCACATGCCGTTTTCCGGCAGCTTCCCTCCCGCAGCAAGCTCAAGCAAATCACGCACAGCTATGCCTTTAAATCTTACCGGCTGCTGAAATGCGTACCCGATACCGTTTTGCGCTCTTTTTGTTATATCCCAATCAGTAATATCCTCGCCATTTAAAAGTATCTGCCCAGATGTAGGTTTTTCAAGTCCTGCTATGAGCTTTGCAAGTGACGTCTTGCCGCCCCCGTTGGGACCGGTAATAACTGTAAGCTTTCCGTCCGGTACAGTAAGGCTTATATCCTTCAAGATTTCTCCGCCGTCAGGAAGGTTCCATCTTATATTTTTAAGTTCCAGCATGTTAAAACCTCCTTGCCTTTTTATCAAACAAAGGCATGCTATAAATTCATTTGTAATGCTAATTTATTGTAAGCCGTAGCTGCCTCTTTGTCAATCCCTATTAAACTAATAGGATATGATTTTTTAAAAAAACGGGCAAAAGCCCGTTTTATAGTTTATTAAAATCAGCAGGTAGCTCCTCCTGTTATGTTAATTCCAAGAATTTCAGGTTTTCTCTCAAGAATTGCGTCTCCGAGAATTTCTGCCTCAGCCAAATCAAAGCCGACCCTTTCAATCGTATCGGAAAGCCTTTCACCAGGGATACCCTGTTCACGGAAGAACAGTATTGTTTTCTCAATAGCGGAAAGCACCTCTGCCTCAGATGTGAATATCCTGTTTAAAGCCCTGCCGTGAGCCCATTTTTTGCCCCAGCGTCCGCCAACCATAATCTTGTAGCCATATCCGCCGTCTTCAATTGCATCAAATGGACATTTATTAACACAGCGTCCGCAATGGTTGCACATGCTTTCATCAATTTCTATTATTCCATCCTTCATTTTAGCTACTTTTATCGGACAGGTATCTTCTATGACGCATTTATTGCAGCCTCTGCATTTGTCTCTGTTGATAACAGGCATACGCTGCCCTATAATTCCTAAATCATTCAGGTCAGGCTTAACACAGTTATTCGGACAGCCTCCTACCGCAATTTTAAACTTATGCGGAAGGCTTACCTGTCTGTATCCCTTATAAAATTGCTGATGTATAATTTCTGAAAGTCTGTATGTATCGCAAAGGCCATACTGGCATGTGGTACCCTTGCATGAAACTACGGGACGTACCTTTGAACCGGTTCCTCCAGTCTCAAGTCCTCCTTCTGCAAGGAAAGCTATTAACGGTTCTACATTCTCATATGGAATGCCAATTATCTCAACCGTAAGCCTTGTTGTCATTGTAAGCTCACCATTGCCGAATTTTGCGGCAGCCTCTGCAATTCTTGCGTTTTCCGCGGCTGTTATTTTTCCGTTTCTGGTAATAACCCTTGCACTGAAATTATTTGTGCCTTTATTATGAAGGAAGCCAAGTCCCTTTAATCTTTTAATTTCTTCCGCTGAAATGGATGCGTCCTTTTTCTCAGCCTTTATTTTTCCGTCGGCAATAAGATATTCTTCCAAAATCTCAGCCGTTTTTTCAATTGTATACAGACATCTTGTTTCCGGTGTTTTATATTTTTTTGACAATTCTGAACACTCAAGTGAGCCAAGAACAGATATAAATCTTCTCTGGATTTCTGAGCAGCGAGCCCTAAAGCCCTCAGTTTCATGTTCTTTTTCATCAATATACATATAGCCAAGCATACCGATTACCCCGGCCAATGCTCCGCAATAGCTTCCGCATCCCACACCGCCTGCAAATCCGCTTATAAACTTCATGCTTCCTTCCGGAATATTAAGACCATAAGCATCGTTGGCAATTTTAACAATCGCCTCACCACAGTTATAGTTGTTTACAAGATACGCGTCATACACTTTTTCCTTTAGCATTAAATAATACCTCCTGTCCGATTCTAAGACGATGACAGCAATTGGGCTCATTGACACATTCCGGCTTTATACCGGAGCAGACCATGACGTCCCCTCCCTCAATAAGTATTCCCCTGCCCATAACAAGCGCTTCAGCTATTTTTTTCCTTACACTTTCATACATACGTGTAACGGTGGTACGGGATACATTCATTCTTTCAGCACATTTCTCCTGAGAAAATCCCATATAGTCAAGAAGGCGCATAACTTCATATTCATCAACGGTCAGCACTACGTTTCCGTTTATGCCGTTTTCCGGATAAAATCTTGTGTGCTCGGGCATAGAGCAAATATTTCTGCACTTTTGAGGTCTGGCCACTGTAATCACTCCCTATACAAAAAGGTACCACTATTTCGAACATATGTCAATAATCATTTTGAACATATGTTCAACTCTTTAGCTTAAAAGGAAGTCTATATCAGTCTTTAAGCCTTCCGTCTGTTGTAACTGTGCATACCTGCCACGGGATAAACTTACCGCTTTCTTTTAGCGCAGTAACCGCGGCGTGTTCAAGTCCTCCGCAGCACGGAACCTCCATCCTTACTACAGTAAGGCTCTTTATATTATTATTTTTGATAATTTCAGTAAGCTTTTCAGTATAATCTCCTTCATCTAATTTCGGACAGCCTATAAGGGTAATTCTGTTTTTTATAAACTTATTATGAAAATCTCCATAGGCGTACGCCGTACAGTCAGCAGCTATAAGAAGGTTGGCTCCCTCAAAATATGGCGCGTTTACAGGGACGAGCTTTATTTGAACCGGCCACTGTGAGAGCTGGCTGACCGCAGGCTGGGTAACCTTATTCTCATCTCTTTTTATTTAAGAGCGTTTCCGGGGCATCCTGAAAATTCAGGCTTCACTGCTTTTGACGCTAAAACAGCTGCCTCATTATAAGCAGGCGCCTCTCTCTCCTCAAATGTTATAGCATTTACAGGACAGGCAGGAAGACAATCACCCAGTCCATCGCAATAATCCTCCCGCAAAAGCTTAGCCTTGCCCTCAACCATTCCTATTGCCCCTTCATGGCATGCCTGTGCGCACAGTCCGCACCCATTACATCTGTTTTCGTCTATTTTGATTATTTTCCTCAGCATTTTTATTTCCTCCATTCATTTGACTTTGTATCTGTATAATAATATAATTAAGCTGTTAGTTCGGTTGTAAATACAACGGATTTAATTTTTTAGGAGGAAAAAATAATGGATATATCAGTTCTGGAAAAATGTCCTCTTTTTAAGGGCATACCTTCCTACAGTATTACTCCGATGATGGGCTGCCTTAGGGCACATGAAAAGTATTATGGAAAGAATGAGTTTATATATCGGTCCGGTGACAAAATCAGTGAAATTAGTATTGTATTATCCGGTAACGTTCAGGTTATTAAAGAGGATATGTGGGGAAATAAAACTATACTGGCAAATCTGAAGGAAGGCATGCTTTTTGGTGAAGCCTTTGTGCTTGGAGGCGTGGATAAAATTCCGCTTTCAGTACTTTCCTCCGAAAAAAGCAGAGTTTTATTTTTGGACAAAAAAAGAACTGTTACCCCCTGCGCCTCATCATGTCAGTTTCACCATGATGTATCCGACAATATGCTTAAAATACTTGCCGATAAAAATATTTTTTTAACTGAAAGAATGGAGCACCTGTCTAGGCGTACGCTTAAAGAAAAAGTACTTTCCTTTCTCTCTTCAGAAGCGCAGAGGACCGGAAGCCGAACATTTGAGATCGGTCTTAACCGTCAGGAAATGGCGGACTATCTTGCGGCCGACAGAAGCGCGCTGTCAGCCATACTATCAAAGCTTAAGGATGAGGGATTTATAGATTACAGCAAAAACAGATTTACACTGAAATAAAACAGCGGGGCAAAATTGCCCCGCTGTTTTATTTCACTAAATTCCACGTTTCATATCCGTTTTCTTTTTTGACATATTCATGGGTGCTGGATGCCTCCTGCACCGCAAGATAATACCACTTTGAAGTATCGGTATTGTCTGTCCATTTTTTCATATCAACAAGAAGGTCGTCAATATTTTCAGGCCTTCTCTCCAATACATTATTAATGAGAAGCATTGCCTCCGCTCTAGTTATATAGTTATCAGGCTTAAATTCCCCATCGGTATATCCAGCCAGCCATCCCTGCGAAACGGCAGCCTTTATATAGTTTTCAGCCCAATGTCCTACAGTATCGGTGAAGGTTTTGTTTCCTCCGCTGCTATTTGAAAATCTTGCAGCCATAA
>URCD01000023.1 GCA_900546215.1 uncultured Eubacteriales bacterium
ACTGTCATTAAATTTTTTAAGGCAGTTAGCCAATGAAATAATGTAGCTGTCTCCTACGCTGTGTCCGTAATTATCGTTTATAAACTTAAGGTTATCAAGGTCCCAAAGTATAACAACTGCAGTTTTAAGCTTATCAGGATGTTTAAAGAGCATATTGACCCTATCCTCAAACGCCCTTCTGTTATATATGCTTGTAAGGATATCGTAATCCCTTTCATACTCAATCTGGCGTTTTTCAAGCACATTTGAGGTTATATCTATAAGCACGCCTATTACTGAAGACTCATCAGTTGTCTGATTCAGTTTAAGCCAGCGCTGACGTCCCGATGAGGTATATACCTCATAAAGATTTTCCTCGCCCGGCACAGCATATTTATCAAGCTCTTTCAGGCATTTGATAAATTCCGTTCCGTCAATATACGCCGCCAAATCGGTATTAGGGGAGAAACCTATCATCTCGCACAGCTCGGGATTGCAGAACACTAAATTTTCCTTCTCCTTGTATTCAAAAATTCCAATGCCTGATTCAGACATCTGTATTATGGTGGATATTTTGGAGAAGGCCGCTGCCACCCTGGAGCTCAGGCTTTCTATAGACATTACAAGCTCGTCAATTTCATCTACATTAACCCTGTTAAGCTTTATCGGCCTGTTGGGGTCGCTTTTTCTAAGCTCCTCCACAAGCCTTCTTATGGGATTTGATATGAGGCGGCTTGTCCTGAATATTCCTATGGCGCTTATAATCAGGGCTGATATAAGAAGCAGCATTAGTGTTGTCTGTGCATTATTATATACCGATAGCAGCTTGTCCTCATTTTGTATTCCCAGCAGCGCCCACCGTTCATTCTCAAAGGGCGTATTATTGTTATACAGTGTAAAATACTGTGCACTGACACAAATAAAGCTTTTGTTCTCATCGCTTTGATACAGTCTTGAGACCGAGTCACGCGATGTTTTTATAGTCATAGTCTGAGATATAAGAGAGGCCTTGTTATAGGACGAGCCGCTGTAAATATATGACTCAAAATTAACTCCGTCCGTAGTCTTCGCCAGAAGATAAGCACCTGACTTATTGGGGCCCAATTCCCTGTAATTAAGCGTTTTAACAAAATAGTCCTCACTTATTCCCACGCCGTACACTCCAAGCACCGTTCCGTCGGATGCTATAAGCGGTATGGAGTAGCTAAGAACACCCCTGTCGGACTCGCTTATAGGATAGCTGTAGCACCAATATGCTAAATCCGATGCGTCTGAACCCGGACTGTTTTTAGCCGCCTCCAGAGGCTTTGTGTAAAGATAGCTATCCTCTTCATCACTTATTGTGCAGCTGGATGTCCAGAAGCTGTCCAGCGGAAGCTGCCACTGCTTTGAAATCATCGGCATTCCTCTTTCAAATAGCAGACTTTCATTGCTGGAGGAATATGAGTCGGGATTGCTGTTTCTTATATATATCCCCTGTTTTAAGTTATCCTTATATTCGCTTCCCGGGACACAGCCGTCAAGTATAAGAAAAATTTCAGTTGTGCCGCCAGTCCTCAGATTTCCCAGAACGTCATCCATTACACCCCGCAGTATTTCCTGATTAAGCTCCGGGTCAGTATGTATATCCGTTAATGACGCGCCCTTCTTAGCAGTTATATCTTCAATAGACTGCGTAATAAGCTTCGCACTGCTGTTGATAGATGTCCACTTGCCCATCTCGCTTTCGACATAGATTTTTCTGTTGGTTACCTGTTCGTTAAATACATCGATTGCGTTTGTTTTAAGATACTGAAGAAAGCTAAGCTGAAAAACGATTGTAAACACGGCAATAGTTATAAAAAGAACGGAAAAAACCGGCTTGAACGTTTTTAGAAATATTGTGTTATTCTTTTTATCTCTTTTGTCCACGCGTCATCATCTCATTTCAATGTCTGTCAGCAATTTTCAAGTGCGGTGCTCAATTCCGTAAGCCAGCTTTCAAATGCGCTGTCCAAAGCCGTATCAAGCTCGTCCCCGCTGAGGCCCGCAAGCTCCGCTTTATAATTGTCTATTTTGGACGTCATAAATTCCGTAAGCACGCTTCTGGCTTCTACTCCGCCCTCAAAAGGCCTGTTTGTATACAGATTGACATTATTTACTGTATCAACACCAAGCAGGAAGCTGTCATAAACAAGCGAGTCCTTATCAACGCCCTCTCTTTGAAGAGCCGCCTCAAGATTTTCCCGCGTATTAGATTCATATTTTACCGGAATATAGCCTGAGCTTACACAGAAATCCGTATTCTGTTCAACGTCTGTAAACCATTTTAAAAATTCTACAGAAGCCTTTTCACTCAGCGTATCGCCTTTAGTGACAGCCATTCCCGCGCCCTGCTGTACAGCATAGTCCTCTGTGCCCTCAAAACCGGGAACAGGATAAACCTTACCTTCAATCGGATTATATGTAATTCCGCCGTCAAAGGTTACTTCCGTTGGATAATAGCTTGTACTTGAGGTTGAGCCTACAACCGCGATAAGGTCGCCGGTCTTGACATCGTCGCTTCTAAATCGTCCGTATGCACCGTAATATCCCTTTATATACGGAACAGCGTAATTGTCCCATAAGCGTTTCATAATATCTCTATCTAAATTGAGCTTAACCTGTCCGTTATTAACCTCGAACAGCTCGCTTCCAAGCTGGCGGCTGCCTACAATAAGATAATTTGCAAACGCGTCCCTTCCGAAAAACGCCCTTCCGCCGCTCCAGTCATAGTACTGCTTGGACACCTTGGCAAGTCCTTCCCATGTTTTAAAGGATTCATCGCTGGCCCCTGTCGCCTCAGCAAATTTATTCCAGTCGGTCATATCTACGAACAGAAGCTCTGTGGACTTAGCAACCGGGAATATATACAGGCTTCCGTCTGTAAACTCGCCTTCCTGTACAAAGCCCTCAACGTACTCGCTAAGCTCTTCATCTGTCATATACTGTTTAATATCAGCCAGCAGCCCAAGCTCGTTTACAACATAGGCAGTGTCCGAATAGGTGGCAAATATGTTTGGAAGCTCCTCCGAGCCAACCTTCTGATTAGCTGACGCCGCTACTGCATCCGCCAGGTCATCGACAGAGCCCTTGGATTCGGCGGTTACTACTATTCCTTCCTCTGCGCCTACCGTTTCGTTGAACTTGCTGACAAGCTCGTCAAAGGCAGTCTTTTGTGTACCCTTATAGTAGTGCCATACTATAACCGACGTCGGATTGCCGGGATCCAGAGAAGTCTCACTTTTAGAACATCCGGGAAGCAGAAGCAGCCCAGCGGTCAATAAGGCCAAAACGCACTTTTTAAATTTTTTCATAAGTAACCCTCCAAACAGCTCTTAATGGTATTATATTCTATTTATTCTATCATGTATCAGAATAAAAGGAAAGAAAAGTATCTCATATTTGCCAGTTTCACAGTTTTATTTTAACTAAGCCCGGCAATATAATGCGCCGGGCTTGCGGTATCAAATATTCTTTTGCCGGAACTCATTTATCCGAAAGCTCATATCTTACTGCCCTCATTGAAGGCTCGTACTTTTTAAAAGAACGTTTTCCGTCCATTTTAGCCGCAAACAGGGCTATATCGGATTTCTGATACAATTCCTTAAATTCTGTTCCGTCAGCAGGTATCATACAGTAGCCTGCTGATAATGTAAATCTCGTGTTTCTGTCGCTGTCGCATACTGCTGCCAGCTCAATTACATTTTTCATTTTTGAATTTACAGAGTTCAAGTCAATATTTTTACACAGTACAAGAAATTCGTCTCCGCCTATCCTGCATACAATATCATTTTCCCTGAACAGCGTTTTCAGTCTTTCTGCCGTCTGCTTTATAACCTTATCGCCGTACGCATGTCCAAAAACGTCATTTGCCGACTTAAAATTATCCATGTCGAACATTATTATGGCAGCCGTTTCATCCGGTTTCATTCCTTTAATATATTCCCCTATTATCGGTATGGCTGCCTGCCTGTTCAAAAGCCCCGTAAGCGAGTCTGTATGAGCCAGATGGGTAAGCTTGATTTCGCGTTTTTTCTGCTCGTCTATATCCATTATGAACATGTATGCAAAAATATCGGAGCTGTACTCAAACTTAACCAGATAAACTATCATTCTGAACCATTTTATCCGGCCCATATATTTTCTCCGATACTCAATTGTATCCGTAAGAATTCCGTCGTTGTAGAGCTTAAGGAGCCTTTCCCTGCGCGTGAAATCCTCCAGCTCTTTTCTGTATTCCACGGCAACAAGATTACTGCATACATATCCAAGCATTTCTGTATATCCGCAGTCCATGCTGCAGCCCGTCTCACCGAACCATATTCCGCTATTCTCATCTGAAAAGCTGTCATTGTTCAGGTTAACCTTAAAATCATATATAGCCTGGCTTCGCAGTATTTCCAGCGTTTTCATATCTTCTCTTTCCCGGAAATATCTGTCCTTTTCCTCCGTGATATCTATGTAATACCCGAAAGCCCTGACGGCTTCCCCCTCGGTATTTCTGATGGTTTCACAGACAATCCTTATCCACACTATATTATTTCTGCCGTTTTTTATCGGAACTTCAAGTCTGAACTGATTTTGATTTTTGCCATTTACTACCTTATCAACATAATCCTTAAAATCAGCCAAGTATTCATTTGGAATATATTTAAAGCATACGCAGGGGAAATTGTCAACCACACACATTCCGTCCTGCTCTCCCGACGGTCTGCCCTTAAGCGCACCAATAGCGGATTCTTCCGGGAACGTTAGCCGTCTGTTTTTAATATCCCAGTCCCAGCCGTTTATTTTTGCCTGGCGAAGTATGCTTTCCAGCCTCTTTCCTGCCAGCCAAAGCTCAATTTCCTTTTTCTTTTCCTCCGTAATGTCGTTAATGACACACATATATATAGCGTCATTCCCGTCATTTTTAACAAAGCTGAAATTAAGCTTCATCCATTTTGTCACATCATGCTTGGTTTTTATTTTAATAACCTCTGTAAAGCCTTCACCAGTATCCTTTGCATGATTAAAATTTTTCTCTATTTCGTCAATTCTTTTTTTGTCTATAAAGCGCTCATAAAACCTTGAATTCAGGGATTTTTCGTAGTCATCTGCACTGTGTCCCATTATTCTGGAAATTCCGTTGGCTATAACCTCGAAGGTAATCTCTTTGTTCTTATAGTTAAGCAGCAGTATGTCCTCCGGGGTATTGTCAACAAACATTCTCATTCTGTCCCTAAGCTTAACGGTATCTGAGATATTAAGTACAATACCCTGAATCATCCTTTGCCCGTCCAGCTCAATAAACTTACTTTGGTCTATAACCCAAATATAGCCGTCCCTGCTCTTCATTCTGTATTCAATATTATAGGGCTTGCCGCTTAGTCTCATGCTTAAAACACAGTCCCTTACAGCAGCTCTGTCATCGGGATGTATCATATTTAAATATTTATTATCGAACAGAGATTCAATCTCTTCCCTTGTATATTTAAAAATATCCAGAAACCTGTTGCTTATATACAAAAAATCCCATTCAGGGGTGTCAGCGCAGTGATGATACCCTCCGGCAGTATCATTATACAGGAAGTTCAGCTCATGGTTCTGTTTTAGCAAAACCTTATTTGTTTCCGTAAGACGTTTTTGTATTTCCATCGTATCAGATATGTCCATACATGCGCTTACAATTGCCATTCGTCCGTTTTCAGCCAAAATAACCTTGCCCTTATCCAAAGTCCAGAACCATGTTCCGTCCTTCTTCGGCATACGGTAAGTCACTGTATATTCCATACCGGGATAATAGTTGTCTCCAAGCGCTTCAGCCACATTTTGCCTGTCATCGGGATGAATTGTGTTTACTACCTTATAGTCAATGGCCTGGGCAAACTCGTCATAGCTGCTGTAGCCTAAAAATTTTATCATTTCATTGTTGGCAAAGTAAAGCGGGAAATCCTCCTCGCAGTATCCGCCTATCATTCCGCCCGGCGCCATCTGGGAGAATATTGTAGCCGCAATTCTCCTGTTATCCTCTGTCAGGCTCATAAACGATTTGTCATTTTCGGCTATTCCAAGCACCGCTGTCAGCTCTTTCTGTGAGGATTCCAGCGAAAGCTCCCTAACCTTCTGGGCGGTCACGTCCCTTACGGAGCCGTAATACAGTCTGCTTCCGTTCTGTTCCCTCAAAAAGAAGGCCTTAATGTTCATCCATATTACCGCGCCGTCGCCCTTAATCCTGCGCACATCGCCCTCCGCGCCGCTTAGTCTGTTTTCATATGCTCTGTTAAATATATCTAAAACGGTGCCATGGTCCTCGGCATATATGTCCTGCATTATTTCCTGACGTCTTTCCTCAAGGTCAATCGGGTTTGTCCCTGTAATACGGTAATACTGCTCGTTTACCCTAACAAGCTCAACCTTGTCGCCGCTCACGCTGTAAAACGCTATTCCGCCTAAAATGTTGTTCATCATGGCGTCGCTGAACAGCTCATCATTGAGTATTTCCTTTATTCTGATACGGTCCATCTGTCTTGCCTTAATACCTCTGAAATCTATGTTATTCTCATCAGACAGCAGCGGCTCAAACACTTCAATGGGCATCGGCCTGTAAAAATAATAGCCCTGAGCATATATGCAGCCCATATCAATCAAAAGCTCCATCTGCTCCTTTGTCTCAACGCCCTCCGCTATTATTCCAAGCCCTATAAGGCGTGCCATGCTGGATATGGCCTCAAGTATTCCAATGCCCTTGCCTGAGCTTTGCTCGTTCATATCAAGGAATTTCATATCAATCTTTATGACGTCTACATTTACCTCTTTGAGCATGTTCAAAGAGGAATATCCGCTTCCAAAGTCATCCATCAGAACTGTAAAGCCTGCGTTTCTAAGCTCCCTCACAACCTTTGTTATGTAGTCGTACTGCTCCGCGTAAATACTCTCTGTAATTTCTATTTCCAAAAGCCTCGGCTCAAGCTCATACTTCTGTACAAGCTCTTTAAAGCCCTGTACAACGTCCATTGCGTAAATGTCTACCCTTGATACATTTACCGAAATAGGCACAGCCCTGTGCCCGCTGTCTATCCAGTTCCTTATGCTTCTGCACACCTTGTCCCAAATATACATGTCAAGCTCTGTAATCAGCCCGTTATTTTCAAGCACTGGTATAAACTTGGCCGGAGGAATTACTCCCTTCACAGGGTGTATCCATCTTACAAGGGATTCCAAGCTGACTATTTTCTTGGTGGTCATATTGCATTTAGGCTGTGCGTAGAATGTAAACTCTCCGTTTTTAAGCGCCCTCTGCACCTCTGAAAGGAGCATTTGCTCATCCTCAATTTTTATGGTCATGTTTTTGTCATAGCGTATTGTGCGCTGGGCGTAATTGCCCTTTATAGACGACAGAGCCAGAACTGCCTTATCATACATTGTGCTGACAGATATTATTTTATCGTCAATTTCATAAATACCAAACACCGGCAGAAATCCCGCGTTGTTTCCATACTGCTTCACAACCTCAATTATACGTGACTGCAGTCTTTTAATTATCGAATCTTCGTTTGGGAGTATAACGCAGAAATCGTCCTCTCCTATGTATCCAGCAATGCCCATTCCCGCATCCTGTACAGCCTTTAGATTGGAGCCTATTTCCATCAGAAGCTTGTCTCCTGCCCTTTGTCCGTACCACTCGTTAAAGAGCTTAAAATGCTCAATGTCAATTGCCATAAGACAGTATTCTCGCTCTCCGGCATTCCATATGAAATCCTCGGCGCTATTAAAAAACGGAGTCTTTTTAAATATTCCCGTAAGTCTGTCTATGGGAGACGCCGCTGCAATAGTCGCATTCTGCTGTCGTATTTCCTCCAGCTTCTGTTCGTTTATATCCTGTATAAAGCACATTATTACGTCATCATCATTTTCGCTGTGGTTTAACCGCACTACGGTCTGCAAAACCCAGCAGTAGCTTCCGTCAACCCTTTTTTTGCGGAACTGTCCCTTAAGAGAGCTGTCCGAAGAAGGGTCATCCATTCTGGAATATATATTTTCTAAATTCCAAAATTCCAGAAATCTCTCCCGGTCATCCGGATGTATCATATTTTCAACGACATCTGTGAGCATCGTATCCAGCTCTCCCGCTGTATCAGGCATAATATATTTATTCTCATTGTGATAAAGGATCCTGTATGAGTTCTGTGTAAGGTTTAGCTCAAACAGCTCGTCATAGGCAGAAAGGCTAGTAAGATTATAAAAAAGGTTCTTATTTCCCTCACATATGGCGTTAGTCATAATAATGTGGCATTCCCCTTCTCCAGGCCACTGCAGTTCTCCCGTGCTGACCTCAACCCATCTGTTCACCTTTTTGTTGTAAAACAGCACAAATTTTTCAGTATTGGTTGACGCAATGGGGCAGCCCTTGCACGGCATGTCCTCCCCGCAAAGTGATATATGACACTTATCGCCAATTTTCAAGTCAGGAAATACCTCTTTAAGCGTCTGATTAAAGCTGACCAGCCTGAAATTGCTGTCAACAACATATACGCTGGTTTCTTCATTATTTGTCATCATATAGCAGACCCCATTTACACAGATTGTTTCATACAGTTAGTTAAATACATTATAGTTCCTTTTGCACTAAACAGTCAACATCATAAACTCAGCCTTTATCTCAATTATATAAAGTCTGAAGGAAAGTCCGATACTTTTCTTATTATTTTTTGCTCCTCTAATTTTACATAAGTATCGCATAATTATATAAATTATGATATTATGTAAAAAAATCGGATTTATCATACGGAGACCATCATGAAAAAAAGGATACATTTTATCTTAATTTTTATAATACTGGCTATGCTCCTGTCGGCCTGCTTTATCAGCAGCGGTTATTACCTTCCCCATTTTGAAGGCCAGATTAAGGATGAACGCAGCTGGAAATTCGCTGACGAAAATTCCCGGCCTGAGAATATAGAGCTTCCCTATTCGTTCAGCTATGAAGGTGACAAACCCTATACCCTAAGCACGGTTATCGACTATTATCCTGCTGAAACCGAAGCCCCGTATGCCTTTATAGATATGAATCATATGTACTTCAGTGTATTTATAGACAACAAGCAAATTTATAAATACACAAAAGAAGATACGCCGTCCTATTCCAAATCGCCCGGAAACGCCTACGCCATGATTCCGCTTCCGCAGGACTGCGGCGGAAGGACGCTTACAGTAAAGCTTACGCCCACGCTTGAAAGCGGAATTAAATATAGAATTGACAAGGCGGTTTTTGGAGACTACGCAGCTGTAATGCATAGATACTTCTGGTTAGGTGTGGCGCACAATATTATTGTCATATGCATATTGTTTGTGGGAGTAATGCTGATTGTATTGAGCCGCCTCGTCCCCAGAGAGGGCTCAAAGGGAGATACATTTAATATTGGAATGTTCGCGCTTACGGTCGGCCTGTATTCACTTTCGGAAAACAGGTTTAACCTGTACATGATTTCAAATACCTATTTGACTTATCTGGTCAATTTCATAGGATTTGCCGCTATACCAATACCAATTACAGCATTCTTTAAAAATAAGGTTCACCAGAAATTCACCGGTGCCTATAACTGTGTAACAGCGGCGCTGTGTTTAAATCTCGCAGTTCAGACAGCACTTCATTTTTTAGGAATAATGGACTTACGTCAGCTTCTTTTTGTCACGCATATATGCTACGGCGTATCTATAATACTTATTATAGTCACACTGGCATTAACCCCAAAAAGCTGTAATAGTGATAAAAAAAGCCTGATTATAAGCGTGATACCCGTTGCCGCAGGGCTGGCCATAGACGCCGCTATACATTATTCAGGTATGATTGAAAGAGTAAGCAATACCTTCTTCCTACAGCTTGGAGTACTGTTTTTCCTGATTATTCAGGCTGTTCGTGTGTTAAGCGATATTTTAAACGCATATAAGGAAAATATTAAGTCGGACTTTTACAAATCTCTCGCCTTTAAGGATGGGCTTACAGGGCTGTTTAACAGAACTGCCCTGAATAATGAGCTGAACAGGCTGGCGGCGATGAGAATCCCCCCGGAGGACCTTATATTTTTATGTGCTGATATAAATAATCTAAAGCAGGTAAACGATAAATACGGTCATGAGGCCGGCGACAGCATAATATGCCAGACCGCAGATTTCCTTAATATTTATCTTGGAAAATTCGGAGGTGTCTACCGTATTGGCGGTGACGAGTTTACCGCCGTTTTAACAGGTATAAGCGAGTCTGAACTTCAAAGCAGAATTGACAGTATGTATAATAAAATAACAGAGTACAACAGGTCCGCACCGATACAGCTAGACTTTGCGGTGGGCTTTGAAAGGCTTTCAAAAGCCGATACGATTTCAGATTGTATGAACCGTGCAGATAAAAAAATGTATGTAAATAAAAGACTTAAAAAAGAGAACCGATAATAAAATCGGTTCTTTTTTAGTAACACAGCTTATCCATCCTGAATATTGTATATAAACATTATGAAGGGATAATTATATATGACTAATGATTTTGAATGTTTTGAACGCAGGAAATCCATGTACGATACAGATATCGCGGCACAGTGCGGCTGCGGCACCGGCTCATGCGGCGGTCCCAGCTGTCCATGGCCTCCTGTTCCTCCATGCCCGCCTGAGCCAAGCTGTCAATGCTGCTGTCCAGGCCCCAAGGGCGATAAAGGGGATAAGGGAGACAAAGGAGACACCGGAGCTACCGGTGCCGCTGGAGCTAAAGGTGACAAAGGAGATCCCGGTATGCCCGGACTTCCCGGACCACAGGGAGAAAAAGGTGAGAAGGGTGACCAGGGAGACGCCGGTGATAAGGGCGATAAAGGTGATAAAGGCGATACCGGAGACGCCGCTACCATTACTGTCGGCAGAGTATCAACAGGAGCCCCAGGAACAAATGTACAGATAACCAACACAGGAACACCTGAAAACGCGGTATTTAATTTTGTTATACCCAGAGGTGAACCCGGTGACACAGGAGCACAGGGCCCCGAAGGTCCGCAGGGACCTGAAGGCCCCACAGGTGCAACAGGTGCTACCGGAGCTACTGGTCCCAAGGGCGACCCCGGTGAAGCAGCAACAATTACAATAGGCACTGTTACAACCGGCGCGCCAGGTTCTGACGCTGAAATAACTAACTCCGGAACGGACCAGAATGCTGTATTCGATTTTGTTCTGCCTAGAGGCGAGGAAGGCCCTCAGGGACCGGAGGGTCCTGAAGGCCCTGAAGGTCCCCAGGGAACAGCCGCCACAATAAACATCGGCACTGTTACAACAGGAGACCCCGGAACCAACGCCGAAGTTATAAACACAGGAACTGAACAGGACGCTGTGTTGGATTTTGTAATTCCAAGAGGGGAAAGCGGAGCGGCAGGAACACCGGACGTATTAGCAACCGTCGACTCAACCAACCAGACTACTACAGCAAATACACCTCTCATTTTTAATGAGAACCCTCTTCTTTTGGGAACATCAATAACGCATACAGCAGGTACGGCCGACATTTTAATAAACCAGAACGGCGTATATCAGGCAACTTCCCATACTGTCGTGTCCGTAAGCGCAGGTACGAGTATTCCGGCTACACTTACAATGCACCTTGAAGAAAACAATACTCCTGTCGCAGGAGCTATAGCAAGCCATACCTTTACAGCATCTTCGGAAACAGCTACTCTTTCCTTCTCAGTACCTTTCCAGGTAACGGCTGCACCTGTAACACTGCATGTTGTTGCAGAAGAAGATGGCTTTACAATAAACAATACGACGCTAACTGTAATAAGGCTTGGCGATTAATAATTACAGCAGCGGGATAATATCCCGCTGTTAATTTAAAAATACTACTTGACAAAAAAAGCTGCTGCGTGTAATAATAGTCACTATACAATAAACCTTAGAGTAAGAGTAGTAATCATACCTAATCATTTTACAGAGAACCATATAGGCTGAGAGTATGGTAATGACGGACTGATGAATGGACTTACGAGGGCAAACCGAAAGCTTAGGCCAGTAGGGGCGACGGTAATCCGCACGTTAGCGCGGAGCGCATATGTTAGTATGCAGTTAAGGCGCGTCTGTATATCATGTACCGGCGAAATTAGGTGGCACCGCAGGAGTTTTATACCTCTTGTCCTATAACAGGACAAGAGGTTTTTTTATTTTCAGAAACTATATTCAAATACGAAAGGAGCAACAGCTATGTCAGAAATAACACCCTATAAAATTTATCTTGAAGAAAGTGAAATGCCCAAGCAATGGTACAATGTCCGTGCCGATATGAAAAACAAGCCGGCCCCGCTTCTTAATCCCGGCACCCTTAAGCCTATGGAATTTGAGGAGCTTCGCCCAGTATTCTGCGACGAGCTTATTAAACAGGAGCTGGACGACACTACACCGTATTTTGATATACCAGAAGAAATACTCTCATTTTATAAAATGTACCGCCCTTCTCCCCTTATGAGGGCATATAACCTTGAAAAAGCGCTGAATACCCCAGCAAAGATATATTATAAATTTGAGGGCAACAATACTTCCGGCAGTCACAAGCTTAACTCCGCCCTTGCGCAGGCATACTATGCAAAACAGCAGGGCCTTAAAGGAGTAACCACCGAGACCGGAGCTGGACAGTGGGGAACAGCCCTTTCAATGGCATGCTCATTTTTTGGAATTGACTGCAGGGTTTATATGGTTAAGGTTTCCTATGAGCAGAAGCCGTTCCGCCGCGAAGTAATGCGCACATACGGTGCATCCGTTACCCCTTCTCCCTCTGAAACGACTAATATAGGAAGAAAAATCCTTAAGGACCATCCCGGTACAAGCGGCTCCCTTGGCTGTGCAATTTCGGAGGCTGTCGAGGCCGCCACAGGCATGGAAGGCTACCGTTACGTCCTTGGCTCCGTACTTAATCAGGTTCTTCTCCACCAGTCAGTAATTGGACTTGAGGCAAAGGCTGCCTGCGATAAATACGGCATAAAGCCTGATATTATTATAGGCTGTGCCGGCGGAGGCTCTAATCTGGGCGGCCTTATATCTCCGTTTATGGGCGAAAAGCTCCGTGGTGAGGCTGACTACAGGTTTATAGCTGTGGAGCCGGCTTCATGCCCAAGCCTTACAAGGGGAAAATTCGCCTATGATTTCTGTGATACCGGCATGGTATGCCCCCTCGCGAAAATGTACACCCTTGGAAGCGGTTTTATACCTTCGCCGAACCATGCCGGAGGCCTCCGCTATCACGGCATGAGCTCTGTTCTTTCCCAGCTTTACCATGACGGTCTGATGGAAGCCCGTTCTGTTGAGCAAACCTCGGTATTTGACGCAGCCACGAAATTTGCCCGTATAGAGGGTATACTTCCCGCACCTGAAAGCAGCCATGCCATAAGGGCCGCAATCGACGAAGCAATTGAATGCAGAAAAACAGGAGAGGAAAAGACCATACTCTTTGGTCTTACCGGAACTGGCTACTTTGATATGACAGCCTATGAAAAATACAATAACGGCTGTATGACAGACTATATTCCAACGGACGCAGACCTTGAGGCTGGATTTGCCGGACTTCCTAAAGTAGAATAAAAATAAAAACAGGTGTAAAAAACACCTGTTTTTTTAAGCCTATAGGACGAAATTAGCCAGATAAAACAAAATAAACGTATGGGCCGGATAGAAAAAATAAAAGAAATATTTAAGTCCCGGCCCCTTCTTGTTATTATATTTAAGCATAAGCGGCAGGGCAATTATCATAAAGCACTGGTTAATAACTCCGTAATAAAGCAGGTCCCCGGAAAACTGTATCATACAAAACAGAATATAAACAGCTGTAAGCAGGCTCTTATTTTCCTTTGTAAAATACATAATAACGCCGAGAATGACAAACATGGAGCCATATTCATTAAGCTCAAGATTTGGTATTATCCCTGTAAGCACGTCTCCGCTGAGGCTGCGTAATAAAGGGATAAACATCGGCAGAACACTATACAGCACCTGAACCAGAAAAATGCCTGCCAGCATCAGATAACCCATATGCCTGTCCCTTTGAAATGTCTCTATTGTACTGACGATGACTCCTATCAAAAGCATCGGTACAAAAATATTGTGATTTCCGTAGCCATATGCACTAACAAATCGAGCGTCAACCGTATACATAAAAAAGCTCATAAAAAGGCTCATTATATACAGTCTCAAAAGATACATTTTACGGTCTCTCGTATAATGGTATCCCCACACCATACAGAATAAAAACAGCGGGTACGCTCCCCTTCCGATAAGCCTGAACCAGTACGGAGTCCCTTCAAAATAATACCCGATATGGTCTATAACCATAAGGATTAAGGCTGTAACCTTCAGTGAAAAAGTGCTCATATCATATCCCCTGTCGAAATTATTTTATGTCAGTCCATTTCGTCCAGCATGAGCTTAGCCTTAATCATAATAGCGCATTCAATCCTCTTGCGCTGGAGCTTACAGCCTATATCGTATGTATTCATTATACTGCCGCCGTAGTTGTTTGCGTTGGCCATACAGCCGCCGCTGCAGTAGAATTTAGCCCAGCATTTTTTACATTCCGGCTTAGTATAAACGTTGCAGTTGGCAAATTCCTCACGGAGTTCAGTATTCTGTATTCCATCAAATACTGTTCCGATTTTAAATTCCTCCTGGCCGACAAACTGGTGGCATGGGTACAGGTCTCCCTCCGGTGTTACGGCAAGGTATTCAGTTCCGCTGCCGCAGCCCGAAAGCCTTTTCGCAACGCATGGGCCGCCTGTCAGGTCAACCATGAAGTGGAAAAAGTTAAAATCCTTCTCGCCTGTCTTATGCCTGATATAAAGCTCCTGGGCAAGCTTTTCGTACTCGTTATAAATCGTTTCCAAGTCCTCCTCGCGGATTGCGTAATCCTCCGTGGCCTCGGCAACCACAGGTTCAACCGATACCTGCTTAAAGCCAAGGTCGTCGGCCACATGCAGGACATCCTTTGAGAAGTCAAGATTATGATGGGTGAACGTGCCTCTTAGATAGTAGTCCGTCTGGTTTCGGCTCTCTGCAAGCTTCTGAAATTTAGGAACTACCGCGTCATAGCTTCCCTGTCCGCCTGCCCTTGGACGCATGAGGTCGTTTATTTCTTTTCTTCCGTCCATGCTAAGAACGACGTTATGCATATTTTCATTTATGTATTTCTGCTTCTCATCATCAAGCAGTATTCCGTTTGTTGTTATAGTAAACCTGAAATTCTTGTTATGCAGCTTTTCCTGCTGGCGGCCGTATTCAACTATATCCTTTACGACCTCGAAATTCATAAGGGGCTCACCACCGAAGAAGTCTACCTCAAGGTTTCTCCTGTTGCCGCTGTTGGCGATTATAAAATCAATGGCTTTTTTGCCTACCTCAGCGCTCATAAGCGAGCGTTTGCCATGGTACTCGCCCTCCTCGGCAAAGCAGTAGCGGCACTTCAGATTGCAGTCATGCGCAACATGCAGGCAGAGGGCTTTAATAACAGGCGCACGGTTTTTAATCTGCTCAAGCACCTGCTCATACTCATCCTCTGTATACAGCATTCCTGCCGTCTTAAGCTCCTCCAGCTCGTCAACAGCCTCTTTTATTTGCTCAGCGCTGTATTTACCAGCGAATTTTTCGTATAGCTCACAGGCATCTGTTTCGGGATACAGGTCTGCAATATCATAAACCACATCGTCTACGGCATGAACCGCGCCGCTTAAAACATCCATAAGAACGTTAATTCCGTTCATGGAAAATTTGTGAAGCATAAGTTTTTCTCCCTTTCCTCTGTACAGTACAAGAGTGCCGACATAGTCGGCACTCTGCTGTTTCTGATATCAGTTTTAATTATCTGTTTTCGCAGGGCTGGTTAGCTACTGTGCAGCTTGTTTTGCATGCTGACTGGCATGATGTCTGACACTCGCCGCAGCCGCCCTTTGCTAAAGATTCTTTAAGCATAGCGTTATTTAAAGTTTTAATGTGTTTCATTTATGTAACCTCCCATAAAATATACATATTTTTTTCAATTGTATCATATTTTTTCTCTTTTGCAAAGTCCAAATTTACCGATATTGCCTATTTCGTATTTACGCCAAGCACTCCGCCTATTCCGCCGCCTGCCGCGGCAACCACAAGGCAGGTGAGTGTACCCAGGGAGAGGGGTCCGCCGCCTGCGATAAGGCTTATGGCAAGAAGGATTACGCCGTATATAAGTCCGGCGGCAATTCCAATAAGAAGCCCCTTTTTCCCGTATGCCTTAGACCAGATGAAGCCCGCCGCCAGGGCTGAAACAGCGGTGCAAACGGTAGAGACTATTCCGATATAGGCATCGCTGACATTGGTATAGGTTAGAATAAGGGCGCATATTACAAAAACTATACATGTAATTCCGAGGCCGATGCCTATTCCCTTCAAAACAGCAGAAATAAACGGCATGTCGTCCTTTTTATCTTTACGGACACATTTTTCCTTTTTTACCGGTTTCTTTTTCTCAGACTTAAACAAAATAACATCCTCCCGCTATATAATGTATTAAAACCCGCTCTAAGCCGTCAGTTACTAATACAAGTATATTAAGGATATTACTTTAATATGTCTTTCATCTCGTCCGCGAAGGACTGCGGAATTTTAAGCGCTCCCCTGCCTGTACCTATTTTTATATCGGGCTTGTTAAGTCCATGGAAATCGCTTCCCCCTGATTTCATAAGCTTATAATATTCGCAAATCTTCCTAAGCTCCTCCGACTGCCTGGGAGTATATGTTGAATATATCGTTTCCATTGCCATAAGCCCATATCCCTTAAGCTTGCCCACAAGGTTGTGTATCTCAAGATAGCCGTAGCCGTAAAGCGTAGCATGTGCGAGAACGGGTATGCCGCCTGATTTTTTTATAACCTCAATACAGGTTTTCGGCGTGAGTGTCTCACGTTTAACATAGCCGGGGCGTCCTGAGGAAATATATCTGTCAAAAGCCTCTTCTTTATTTTTGACATAGCCCCTGTTAACCATCACATTCGCATAGTGGGCCCTCGTTATTATATTTCCGCCTGCGTTTTCCTCAAGCTCCCGAAGCGAAATTTCTATGCCGATACGGCTTAGAGCCTTTATCATTTTTTTGTTTCTCTCATTTCTTTCGTTAACGATAAACTCCATACTCTCTTTAAGCGTACTGCTATTATAATCAATAAAAAGCCCCACAATATGAAGCTCGGTATTCTTGTATCCCGCGGCAAGCTCTATTCCGGGTATTGTTTCAATCCCAAGCCTTTTTCCCGCCTCCATAAATTCATCCAGGCCATCCGTAGTGTCATGGTCGGTAAGAGCAACAGAGGCCAGTCCGGCATCCTTTGCCAGCGCTGCCACATCTGACGGAGAAAAGGTACCGTCTGAGGCAGTGGAATGTGTATGCAAATCGGTGAGTTTTTCCATTAAATCATCTCCATGTTTTTATTTTACCATATAAACGGAAATATTTATACACCGGCCGGGCTGTACTTCCGGCAGAATATACTGCCTTCCCTTAAAAACCTTGTATGTCGTTCCCGTACAATGGTATAATAAATCAAAAACAAAAGGAGCGGTTGTTTATGAAATACGGATTTATCGGAGCTGGAAATATGGCCGGCGCCATTATAAAGGGAATGACTGTCGGTACAGGAAGCTTTAACGGCAGCGATATATATGTATACGACCTCCACAGGCCCGCAGCGGAGAAGCTGTCGCAGACATGCGGCATAAACGTGTGCAGAAGCACAGACGAGGTTATAGAGGAAGCGGACGTGCTTATATTAGCTGTAAAGCCTAACGTAATGGCAGATGCCCTCACGCCTGTCAGGGAAACAATTCTTAAAAAATCTCCGCTTGTAATTTCGATAGCCGCAGGCAAAAGCCTTGAATTTCTTGAAAATTTGCTGTCCCCTGAGCTTTCCATAATAAGAGTTATGCCAAATATAAATGCAAAGGTCGGCTGTGCGACCAGTGCATTCTGCGCCACAGCCTCTGTAACTGATGAGAATAAGGAAACCGTCAAAGCACTGTTTTCCACAGTAGGCTCGATTACCGAGCTTCCTGAAAAGCTTTTTGGAATACACGGCGTAATCGGCGGCGCTGCTCCTGCCTTCGCCTACCTTTATATTGATGCGCTTGCCAGGGCGGCTGTAAAAGCCGGTATGCCTAAAAAACAGGCGTTGGAGCTGACAGCGCAGACCGTGCTTGGAAGCGCAAAAATGGTGCTTGAAAGTGATGAGCACCCTTGGGAGCTTATAGACCAAGTATGCTCGCCTGGAGGCACAACAATAGAAGGCGTATGCGCCCTTGAAGCCAACGGATTTGAAGCCGCACTTTGCAGAGCCTTTGACGCCGTATATGATAAGGATAAGAGACTGTAAAATAAAAAGGCGGACACTCTCCGCCTTTTATTTTTTCAAATATTCTATTATAAATTTCTGCGCTTCGATTTGGGTCTCAAAGCTCGTTTTTTGTCCTGAAAGATAGCGTACCAAATCATTCCACTGGCTGAGCGGGTACTTATCACACTTTACAGCTGATACGGCATACAGCAGAGGCAGCTTACAGTCCCTGTTTTTCAGGTCGGACAGATAATTACATCCTATCTTTTCAGCAAGAATGTCCATTAATTCGAGTTCCTTCAATTGTCGCCTCACCGTCTTCCTTAAAAAATTACATAATATGAATTATGTAGTAATCAATAAGTACATATTAAAAAAGCTAACAAATACATTATGCACGAAAATTGAAAAAAATACAATATTTTCATGAAATATTGTCGCAAATAAAAATTACTGAAATATTACCCGGCTGCTTCGATTTGAGGATGGCCTGTTTTTTGCGTACCAAAATATAGCCCCAGAAAAATATATATTTTTATTTAAAGGGTTTGTCCGCTGTTTTAATTATATTTACTACATAATTCATATTATGTTCTAAATAATCAATCCAAGCTTAGAAAGTATCTTCGCATGCTCATCTGTGCTGGTATATGTGTAAATTCTGGTTGTCTCCACACTGTAATGTCCCAAAATATCCGCCAGCCTTACTATATCCTTTTCAAGCCTGTAATACGTCAGCGCAAACAAATGCCTGAGATTATGGGGAAACACCTTTTCGCTGTCAACGCCTGCCGTTTCGCACAGTTTTTTCATTTCACTCCAAATGTTGCTTCTGTTCATTGGCCTTCCGCCTCTAGTTACAAAAACAGCTCCGCTTTTTATTCCATTTTTTTTGCAGTATGCCAAAAGCAGTTCCCTAAGCTCCTTAGGCATAAAAACAGCCCTTTCCCTGCCCTTATTTACTATAGTAATTCTTCCTGTTCTAAGTGCCTCTGCCGTTATGAATTTATGCTCGCTTACTCTTATTCCCATAGTGCATATAGACTGCATAAGAAGTGAAAGTCTTTCATTTCCCTTATTGCCCGCCGCCTTTATAAGCCTTGCGTATTCTTCCTTTGAAAGCTCTCTGTCTTTATCTCTGAAGGTTTTTTTCTGAATTTTAAAAAACTTTACCTTTAAATTATCCTGTCCCATAAAACTTAAAAATCCGTTAACCGCAGCCAGCATGCTGTTGGCGCTTGTGCCCTTGTAGTTATTGGACAGCCTTTGTTTATACTCCATGACAATCTCCTTATTAATTTCCTTGCCGTCCAAAAACATATAAAAATCCTTAATGTCGCGGATATACTTATTTATAGTATTTTCCGCTCTCTCATCTTCCCTTAACTTTCGTCTATAGTTTTCTATCATTTCTTTATTCATCAGCATGGCTTATCTGCCTCCTTTTTAATAGAATCGGCAGAAATATTATACATTATTCAAAATTATATTGTAATTATATATAAAAAATAGCGTGTCAAAAGACACGCTTTATTTCATCTCATTAATCTTAATCTTTTAAACATACGCACAAAGGATTTGCCTTTAGGTATGCTGTTAAAGTCCCTTTCGGTAATTCCGTTAATCAAAAGCATACATACAAGATAAATTAACATGCCCACAACTATTGAAAGTAATGTGGATATGATATTGCCTGAGAATATACTGAACAATTTATAAGCTCCTATACAACCAAAAGCCATAACTATTGAGCACAGGGCAGGCTTTACAAGTATCTGTCCGTAATAAGGCCTTACCTTCGTTATTCTTGTCAGCATATAGAGGTTAAATACCGACGCCACAAGATAACACGCGTCCGTGGATATAACGGCCCCCACAACATTTATTTTGGGATTTGATATGAGCACTGCGTTAAGAATAACCTTAACAACCGCACCCAGCAATGCGCCAATAACAGGTATGTGTATTTTCCCTATACCCTGAAGCACGCCGGTCACTATCTGGCAGAGCGACAAAAAGGCTATGGATACGGCTCCGACCTTCAGCAGTATTCCTCCCTCGGGATATTTCGGAAAAAGCATAAGAAGTATGTTGTCGCCCAAAACACCTATGCCGACAGCAGCCGGTATCGCAACAACCATCGCCAGCTTTAGCGCCATATTCATTTTGCTTTTAACCCTTTTCCTGTCCCCTACAGCGACAGAAGCCGCTATATTAGGAACCGCCGCTGTCGCCAGCGCCGAAGAAATTGAAACCGGAAGCGTTGTAAGCGTTACATACTTGCCTGAAAGCTGTCCGTAAAGCTCCTCCGCCTCTGTAAGGGTAAACGCCCCTGATGCCATAAGCTGTGACATTACCATTTTCATATCTATGAGGTTTGTTATGCTGAATACAGCGGTACCGGCAATAATAGGCACTGCTGTAGATATAAGATTTACAAAAATCTCTCTGTTGGTTTCCTGCTCTATACCCCTTGGCTCAAGCCGTATTTTTCCTTTAATGCTCCGCCTGTACTTATAATAATAAATCATTATTATTATAAGCCCTGCAAGCGCACCTATTCCTGTTCCGGCTGTTCCGCCCGCCGCGCCAAGCGGAATACTCTGCTTGACAAGCAGCCATGCAAGATAAACGCTGAACACAGCGTTAAACACCTGCTCAAATATCTGCGATACGGCAGTTGGCACCATTATATTCATACCCTGCAGGTAGCCTCTGTACACCGACATAAAGCCTACTATAAGCAGGGTTGGCGCCAGTGTTTTAAGGCAGTAGACGCTGTTTGGCGAGCTAACGGCCTTGGCGATAGGCTCCGCAAAGAAATAAAGCACAACCATTCCGACCGCACCAAGCGTACCTGCAACGGCCATTGAAACCCTGAACACCTTATGGGCATTGGCATATTCGCCCCTGGCTATCCTTGTTGACACCAGCCTGGAAATGGCGGCAGGAAGTCCTGCCGAGGACAGTATAAGCAGGAATGTATATATATAATATCCCGCACTGTAGATGGCATTTCCTGTGTCTCCAATTAAAGCTGTAAGCGGCATTCTATAGAGAAAGCCAATAAATCTCACTATAAGGCTTGCACTTGCCAATACAGCGGCCTGCATGACAAATGAACCTCTTCTTTTATCTTTAGCTGACATAATACAACCTCATTCAAAGCTGTCTGCTTTTTATCCGTGTATTCTTATCTTTCTTCTGAGTGAAGGGTCAAGTACCTTCTTCCTCATTCTTATACTTGTCGGAGTTACCTCAACATATTCATCCTCTGAAATAAATTCGAGTGACTGCTCAAGGCTCATTACAATAGGGGGCGTAAGCTTAAGCGCCTCATCCGCGCTTGATGAACGCATATTTGTAAGCTGCTTTCTCTTACAAACGTTGACGTCAAGGTCATCCGCTCTGGAATTTCTTCCGACTATCATTCCTGTATAAACCTTCTCGCCGGCACTGATAAACAAATCGCCTCTCTCCTGAGCGTTGAAAAGTCCGTAGGCAACTGCGTCGCCGCTTTCAAACGCCACAAGGGAGCCCTGCGCACGGGTAGGTATATCTCCTTTATAAGGCTGATAACCGTCAAACACGGTATTCATAATTCCGTTTCCCTTTGTGTCTGTGAGAAGCTCGTTCTTATATCCGATAAGGCCCCTTGAAGGGATTGAAAACTCAACTCTTGTATATCCGCCGTTTGTTGAAGGCGTCATATTTGTCATCTCGCCCTTGCGGCTGCCGAGCTTTTCGATTACAGCGCCGACAAATTCATCAGGAACGTCTATAATTACAAGCTCCATGGGCTCGCATTTTTTTCCGTTTATCTCTCTATAAAGAACCTCCGGTTTTGAAACAAGGAACTCATATCCTTCCCTTCTCATTGTCTCAATAAGAATTGAAAGGTGAAGCTCGCCCCTGCCGCTGACCTTAAATGTCTCTGTTGTCTCCGTATCCTCTACCCTTAGGCTTACGTCTGTATTAAGCTCCTTATAAAGTCTTTCCCTTATGTGGCGTGAGGTTACATATTTTCCTTCCTGTCCCGCAAAAGGCCCGTCGTTTACGCTGAAGTTAATGCTGAGGGTAGGCTCCTCTATCTGCACAAAAGGAAGCGCCTCCGGCTTTATGGGCGAACAGATTGTGTCTCCAATGCTTATATCGGCAATGCCTGATATAGCAACGATTGAACCGTATTTGGCTTCTCTTACCTCAACCTTCTGGAGGCCCTCAAACTCATAGAGCTTGCTAATTTTAACCCTCTGCTTATACTCAGGGTTATGGATATTAAGAAGGAAAACATCATCGTTTATATGAAGCGTTCCCGTCTCAATTTTTCCTATACCTATTCTTCCCACATATTCGCTGTAGTCAATTGTGGAGATGAGCGCCTGAACAGGCTCCTCCTCGTCTCCCTCGGGAGCAGGCACATGGCTTATAATAGTTTCAAAAAGGTCCTTCATTGTGTCATGCTGCTTCATAGGGTCCAAAGATGAGGTTCCCTTTCTTGCCGAAGCAAAAACAAACGGTGAATCAAGCTGGTTCTCATTTGCGTCAAGGTCCATGAAAAGCTCAAGAACCTCATCTACAACCTCTTCAGGCCTTGCCTCGAATCTGTCTACCTTGTTTACACATACAACAACGGGAAGGTCAAGGTCAAGCGCCTTTTTAAGAACGAACTTAGTCTGGGGCATAGGTCCCTCAAACGCGTCTACAACAAGCACAACGCCGTTTACCATTTTAAGAACACGCTCTACCTCGCCGCCAAAATCAGCATGGCCTGGTGTATCTATAATATTAATTTTAATATCTCCATAATGTACCGACGTATTCTTCGAGAGTATTGTTATTCCTCTTTCCCTCTCAATATCGCCAGAGTCCATTACCCTTTCCTGAACAACCTGATTTGTACGGAATGTTCCGCTCTGTTTCAAAAGCTCGTCCACCAATGTTGTTTTGCCATGGTCGACATGGGCTATAATTGCTATATTTCTAACGTCTTCTCTTGCTTTTCTCATTTATGCTGCTCCTTCGAATGTCATAGTTTAAAAACACCTAACTGAATTATTTTAGCATATTAAATTTGTCATTACAATAATCATCTAGCCAAACTTCGGCCGTTTATGCGGTAATAAGTATTTCTTTTGCACAAAAAAGAAGACATTTTAGCGGCCTTTGGACAAAAAAATACCCCTCACCTAAGTGAAGGGTATTCGCATAACCTGTTATATATATATTCAAAAAACCTGTTTACACAGTTTGGATACTAATACTAAGATTAAGCCTTTGTTACGTTCGCAGCCTGAGGTCCTTTAGCGCCCTGTACTACTTCAAATTCAACTTCCTGGCCTTCTTCAAGAGTTTTGTAGCCATCTGTCTGGATAGCTGAGAAGTGTACAAATACGTCATCTTCGCCGGGTACGGAGATAAATCCGAAGCCTTTTTCCGCATTGAACCATTTTACTGTACCTTTTTTCATTTTGAGTCCTCCTACATATGTGTAAATAAAGCGCCGTCACTGCCAGCATGGCATAACAGCTTATAAAAACGTTACAAATGAAGAATAACATACTTTGGAAATGAAGTCAACAGATATTTAAGCGCATTACAAATATTTTACCATTAATTAACAGACATTTTTCGTTCGGCTTCAGCAGCCGCTTTCATAATTTTTGTCCTCTATCAAATTTCCGCTCTCTATCGCGCTTCTCGCCAAAAAATCGCACCTCTCATTTTCAACGTTATCAGCATGCCCCTTTACCCATATAAAGGTCACATCGTGATAATCCAGAAGCGCCAGAAGTCTCTCCCAAAGGTCTGTATTAAGCGCCTTGCTCTTATCCGCCTTTTTCCAGCCGTTGGCCTGCCATTTTTTCGCCCAGCCCTTTGTTACGGCGTCAACAACATATTTTGAGTCGCTGTAAAGATTTATACGGCATCTTTCCTTTAAAGCCTCCAGAGCCTTTATAACGGCCAGAAGCTCCATTCTGTTATTCGTCGTGAGCCTGTAGCCCTCGAACAGCTCCTTCCTTGCGCCGTTATACAGCATAACAGCTCCGTAGCCTCCGCTTCCCGGGTTTCCGGAGCATGCTCCGTCGGTATATATGTCAACAGTCTTTATAGCCTCCGCCTCCACTCAGTATTTTTTCCCCGACGAGCAGGTCGTCCGGGGTAGTTATCTTTATATTGTCGTAGCTTCCTTCTATAATTTTCACTCTAAATCCCGCGTTTTCAGCCAGCGCGGAATCATCTGTGCCGAATATGCCGTTTTTGAATGCATCTCGTATGCCGTCTTCTGCTTGAAAAAAAA
>URCD01000024.1 GCA_900546215.1 uncultured Eubacteriales bacterium
AATTCCAAGCTTATTAAGAAGCTCAACATAAGGCTTTGCTGCCGCAGTTATGCTGGAAGTATCGTTAAACGCAAGCGATGTTCCGGTTGATATTGAATAGTTAAGAGCAAGAGCTCTCCCAAGAAATACAACCATGTCCTCTCTTGTTATTTTGATATCGTTTCCGCCTTCTATAAACTTAGTGAGGTCATATGAGGATACAATCCCTTTTTCCATGCAGAATGCTATGCCGCGCTTAGCCCATTCAGCAACTCCCTCATTGGTCATTTCCATTGAATATCTGTTTATGCCTGCGTCAGTAACGTCTCCTGAAAAATTTGATTTTAAAACTATGGAGTAAATCAGCTGGGCGGCTTCCGAATAAGTCATATTTTCGCTGCCTCTGAAAACACGCTGATTTTTGCTGTTATAGTCTCCAACCATAAGGCCGCTTTCATATACACTGTTTATGTAGCTTTCCGCCCATTTTAAATTGCTGCCTATGTCAGAAAAAACAGCGCCGTAGCTTATAGTAGAAGCAGCGGTACAAATTGCTGCAGTAATAGCCGTAATGGCATATTTCTTCATTTAATCTCCCCCTATAGTGTTCATTAAAAAGCTCCCTCTAAACAAGCTTATGTTCAGAATACGAGCATTATTTCCTGCTTATGATTATATAACAGAAAGTTGTATAATGCACTAAAAAAATAGATTTTAAGAAATAATTTAAACAAAATATGCAAAATAAGGCATTTAAACTCCAACATGTTGTTTAAATGCCTTATAACTATTGAATTTCCTTTTTCACTTCATTCAGTATTTCCATAAACTGCTCGCCGGTTATGGTTTCTTCTTCTATAAGAAAAAATGATATTTTATGCAGCGCCTCCATGTTGCCTTTTAAAATGTTGGCAGCCTTTCTATGACAGGACTTTATTATCTCAAGTGCCTCATTATCCGCCTTTGCACCCGTCTCATCAGAGCATATCATTGCCGTTCTTCCGTTAAGGTACATATTAGTCTCCTTTTCAAGAGCCATCATATCAAATTTTTCACTCATTCCAAATTTTGTAACCATAGACCTTGCGAGCTCTGTTGCACGCTCAATATCATTTGCAGCGCCGGTCGTTACCGTACCGAATATCAGCTCTTCAGCCGCACGTCCGGCAAGCAGGGTGACTATCTGCTCTGTTATCTCATCCTTAGTCATAAGATATCTCTCTTCTTCCGGCATCTGCATTGTATAGCCTAATGAGCCCATTGTTCTTGGCACTATAGTTATTTTTTGAACCGGCTGAGTGTTCTTTTGCAGAGCAATAGCAAGTGCATGTCCAACCTCATGATATGCCACAATTTTCTTTTCATTATCAGTAAGTATTCTGTCCTTCTTTTCCTTGCCGGCAATTACAAGCTCAATCGCTTCCATTAGGTCACTTTGATTTACCTTTTCCCGGCCCTCTCTTACTGCTCGAAGCGCAGCCTCGTTCACCATATTTGCAAGATCAGCTCCGGCGCAGCCCGATGTCCCCAGAGCTACCTGCTTCAAGTCTATGCTTTCAACTGTTTTCACATTTTTTAGGTGGACCCTTAATATGTCCTCTCTGCCTTTAAGGTCGGGTTTGTCTACAATTACACGCCTGTCAAATCTGCCCGGTCTTAAAAGCGCTTCGTCCAGAACCTCAGGCCTGTTAGTCGCTCCAATTACTACTATTCCCTTTGTAACGTCAAATCCGTCCATTTCGCTTAAAAGCTGGTTTAATGTCTGTTCTCTCTCATCGTTTCCGCTGAAGGAGTTTTCCCTGCTTTTGCCGATTGCGTCAATCTCGTCAATAAATATAATACAAGGAGCATTGGATACTGCGTCCTTAAACAAATCTCTGACTCTGGATGCGCCAACGCCTACAAACATCTCTACAAAGCTTGAGCCCGACAAAGAATAAAACGGCACCTTAGCCTCTCCCGCAACAGCCTTGGCAAGCAGTGTTTTTCCAGTACCGGGAGGTCCAACAAGGAGGGCTCCCCTAGGGAGCTTAGCTCCGATTTCAGTGTATTTTTCCGGCCTGTGCAGGAAATCTACAATTTCTGTCAGCGACTCCTTAGCCTCTTCCTCTCCAGCTACGTCAGCAAACGTTATGCCTGTTTCCTTTTCAACGTACATTTTAGCGTTGCTTTTTCCAAAGCCTCCGCTCATACGCTTCATGGCAAATCTTACAATAAACATTACGGCAACATAGAAGAACATGAGAGGCAGAACAAACTCAACTATAAACGACACTATCGGATTTGTCGTATTGGGAGGAGCATCATATATTACTCCTTTTTCGTCCAGCTTTTCAAGCAGGCCGGGATTATTAATATAACCTGTATAATATTTGTTCTTTACTCCGTACTTATTTTCCTCATCTTCCTTAAGGCTGAAGTTTATCATGGAGTTTTTAAACTCAACTTCCTCAACCTTACCTTCATCCAGCATTGTTATAAACTCGCTGTATTTAACCTCTTTAACAGAAGCCATAGACCTTTTGCTTATAAAATAATTCAATGTCAAAGTAAAAATAAGCGCTATTATAGCTAGAATGAGAAGCGCTTTTTTATCTTTATTTTTCTTATTTCCGCCGTCAGGATTATTTTCTGGCATATCACCGCCCCTTTCTCACGGATTTTTCCGCTCTGTCTATTATAATATAAAATACGACAATTAAAAGAGGGCAAAATTTAAATATTTATTAAAAACACCCGGTAAACCCATTCATACAACAACCCAACAATAAACCAGAGAGGAGCATAATCCAGTCTGATTACACCCTGTACAGCGTATTGGCTGGCGCTGTAGTCCCACGGACAGGCAGAATATTTTCTCAAAATCATTCCCGAGGCGTACTCTGCTATAAAAATGCACAGCATATAGGTCACTCCTCTCATCGTCCACGGGAGCAGAGTAATCAGATTAATAATCGGCTCAAGAAAAACTCCCATACCGTATATGGGAAACATCCAAAGAGACGATTGTCCCCTCAGTGTTCTGTCACCTTTTCTGATACTGTTTATGCCTGTCCATAAAACTTCCAGGCCCCAGCCTAGAAAACCGTATAATATAAATCTTAATATCATACATTCAGTCTTCCCAGGCCGATAGTGAAATTATGTATTCTTGTTTATTACATTAACCAAAATTTCCGCCAGTGGTTCCATTGCGTTCATTGCCTCATCCTTCGTGTTGGTCTGCGCTCCTACCTCAACCAAAAGTGATTTGGGAAGCATATTAAGGCTGTATCTGTACGCATTTAAATAGTTTCTTCTTACAAATCCGGGAAAAAGCTTATCACCGGCGTACTTCATATTAAAGCTGAAAGCAAGATTTTGTTCAAGATTGGGGTTTTCAAGCCCGGCTGTGGGAATAAGGTTTCCGTTATCATACACTCTGCATAAACCGTTAAAAAACATTATTTGTGCCGTCTGCTTGCCGTTTACCTCTGTTACCAGCTTTTTTGTATCATCACCTATACCGTCTCTGTGCAGGTCAATTGCTATTTCTATAGAAGGATTATCCTTCAAAATTTTTTCTATAACAGGCTCCATACGTTCATAGGCTCCGGTAGTCGTCATCTTAGAGTCTACATAGTCAAAGCTCTCTGTACAGTGCATAGTCTCAATTCCGTAGTCGTTTTCAAGTATTTCCTTAAGATGCTCTCCTACTCCCACAATTCCTTCCTCTTTTCCAAGCGTCATATTGCTGTCAGCAAAGCTCTCATGAGAATGGGTGTGGAAAATAAGTATTTTAGGACCGTCAGTTTCATTATTAAGGGAAAAATCCATATTGATGAATTTTTCCCCGTTTATCTCACCGTCCAGCAGGTCTGTACGGGCATCGACTATGTATAAATTCTTTTTCAGGTAATTCACATCCGAATAGTTTAATTTTTCATCGTCGCTCATCACAAAAAGAGTGCCCGGATCCACCTTGACAGGCTCCTTGTCCTGCCCGCCGCTTTCCAGTTCTTCGCCTTCCTTTGTCCTGGTTGTAACCCTTTTTTCCTTTTCAGCCGCGTATATCTGGGTCAATGCGTTAAATGTTACTCTGCTTTTTGGCATAACCTCTGAAAGAGCCATACTTTTTAGAAGCAGGCCGCTGTCCCATGATACGACCGATATTCCAAATATAGCCAGCACTGCAAGGCCAACCATATTTTTTTTGAAAAACAGTCTGTAATTAAAGCTCCATCTCTGCAAACAATCTCCTCCTTAGTATGCGCTCAATTGAGCATTACCCTCAGAGGTAATATATTCACGAAACAAACTTTATATTTCAAAATATATTTGTACTTATTTAAATTTGTGCTATACTTGTATTTATCCAGCCCCAATATGCGGGCAAAGAACAACGAAAGGACGAAACAAAATATGAAATTAGGAATAGTGGGCCTTCCCAATGTGGGAAAGAGCACCCTTTTTAATTCTATGACATCAGGAAAGGCTGAGGCCGCAAATTACCCATTCTGCACAATAGACCCAAATGTCGGTATAGTAGCCGTGCCGGACGAGAGAGTTGATAATTTAGCAAAATTATATAACTCCGCAAAAATCACTCCCGCGGTAATTGAATTTGTTGATATAGCAGGTCTTGTTAAGGGTGCAAGCAAAGGAGAAGGTCTTGGCAATAAATTCTTGTCGCATATAAGGGAAGTAGACGCTATAGTTCATGTAGTAAGATGTTTTGAAGATGAAAATGTCGTTCATGTTGACGGAAGCGTGGGACCTGTAAGAGATATTGAAACGATTAATTTAGAGCTAATTTTTTCGGATTTGGAAATTTTAGAGAGAAGAATTTCAAAGACGGCTAAAGCCGCTCAAGGTGATAAAAGCCTTAAAAAAGAGCTTGTAATCCTTGAAAAGCTTAAAAACGGGCTGGAAAACGGAAAAGTTGCCCGTCTAATTGAATTTGACGACCCAGATGATAAAGAATTTGCGGACAGTCTTACGCTTCTTACCGCTAAGCCAGTGCTTTACGCTGCCAACGTAAGCGAGGACGACCTTGCGGACGACGGAGCCAACAACGAGTATGTTAAGCAGGTCAGAGAATACGCGTCTGCCGAGGGTTCAGAAGTATTTGTTCTCTGCGCAAAAATTGAGGAGGAAATTGCCGAGCTGGACGAAGATGAAAAGAAGGAGTTTCTCGCCGATATGGGCGTAGGTTCCAGCGGACTTGACAGGCTTATCGCAGCAAGCTACAAGCTTTTGGGTCTTATAAGCTATCTTACAGCCGGTCCTACAGAATCAAGGGCATGGACGATTACAAACGGTACAAAGGCACCTGGAGCCGCCGGAAAAATTCACAGTGATTTTGAAAGAGGCTTCATTCGCGCAGAGGTTGTAAGCTATGACGACCTGATGAGGCTTGGTTCCTACAATGCCGCTAAAGAGCAGGGGCTTGTACGTTCTGAGGGAAAAGAATATGTTGTAAAAGACGGAGATGTAATTCTCTTTAGATTTAATGTATAATAAAAACGGCTTTGATTAAAAATCAAAGCCGTTTTTATTATATCGTAGACACGTCGCACTGGGCATCCTCATAGAACGTCACCTGAACAGTAGATTTCATATTAAATCCGTTATATTCCGTTGTGTTCGACTGGTCGTCAACAACACATATATCGTAAGAAGCCTCGGGGTCAATATTATTCACTGTTATTTTGACCTTAGTCCCATTCTCTATTGGAGCTGAAATGAGATTGGCACCCCAGTCACCGGCGCCTGAAAGCGCAACATAAATATCCGTTATAGCCGCACCCGTGGAATTGGCAGCATAAAACTGATTATCTGATAATTCGGAAATTTCCGATTGTGTTATTTCAGTGATATCCGTATTTTCTTCACTGCCGTTATCAGACTGTACCGTATCTTTATTATCCGCCGCATCATCAGGTGAGCTGCCGCAGCCTGAAAATGAAAATACCATTGCCGAAGCAATAATAAATGCCAGAATTTTTTTCTTCATCAGTATCGTTCCCTCCGCTCTCTGTTTTTAACCTCGCTATTATACTAAAAGCATATTGAAAAGTCAATGTAAGACGCTTTATTTTAACCTTCTCTTAAGGATATCCAATAAGCATAAAAAATACGCCGTCAGTTAAGACGGCGCATCGCAGATTTTATTTCTTTGCAATCTTTTTATTATTTCTGGTCATTTCATAGTCAGGCAAAAGATTTTTCTTAAACATAACATCAAGGTTTTTCAGAACCTCTACCTCAGGCATTCCAATCTCATCTGCAAGCATAGGAACCATATAGACGCCCTCATGCTCCACCTCAAAAATTATCTTTCTATATATCTTAGCCTTTTTATAGGCCTCATATCCCATTCTGGCAAATACAACTCCGCCTATTCCATACATAGCGCAGAATGCCATATATGAGTCACCAAGCGCATATGCAATAATAATTGCACCTATCATAAAGACAACGCCGGTTACCATAGATATAGTGCCTAGGTTTAAACATGTCTTTCTGTCATACTGGCCTCTTCTCCAAATAAGCATAGCGCCTAAAGGCCATAAAAAAGCTGTCACAATCACGATAAATACCCAGCTGCAGTAAAATGGCACCCTAGACTTATTGTTAATTTCATTCATAATCGTTACTCCTCTTCCCTCTTTCGTTTTGTCCGCTTCGCTTATACTCTGCGCCATTTCATTGCAACTATGTCCTGCCCTGAAACAGCCTGATACAGGCGTTCCCCAAAATCGCGGCTCTTTATATCCTTTCTGTCCATTACTATTATACCAAATTCCTCAGCCTTTTTAAAGGTTCCTGTCTGTTTTATTTTATCATCTCCTGATGTTACTATAACTCCCTTTGAAAACCATCCTCCAAGCCTCTTTTTTTGGATATATAATTCATTTATATCCGGCGTAGATATGCTTCTGAGCTTGCAGGAGATGAAAACAGGAATAGAATTTTCCATTATTATAACGTCGATTTCATTTCCAGCAGTATAAACGTTATCATACGCATCCCAGTCAATCATTGTTCCAAGCTTAACATCTGAAAACCTGTTCAGCCTTTTAGCGCTGATGAAAACAAACATTTCCAGCCATAGTCCGTAGGTTGTTATATAGGTTCTGGCCTCTGGATAGCAGTAAGTAAAGCTGATTTTATTACTTGTCATGCACAGATTTTTAATAAATCCGTTCCTTTCGAACATCTCCATCATCTTACGATCCGGCTTATAATATCTTCCGTCCTTATGAAGAAACGGTATATTCGCAGTCATCTGCAGTCCGTATTCGCTGGAGGCATTTGCAGCCTGAATATAACCGCATGTATAGCTCCATGCCCTTAAGTTTCTGAATATGTAGCTGCACATATCCAGTATAGCATCATAGTTTTTTTCATCCGGGTCCCTATGAGACTCTCCTACAAAAGCGGCACCCTTAGCGTCTATGAAGTCCTCAAGGGTAAGGGTAGCCGTATCCATTATAAACTCCGGATCCTCTATATCTCTGATTTTTCCAGAAGCAATATCCGTATGGTACATCGTTATGTTTTTCTCTGCGCCGGCCTTATGTCCCGCTATCATCATAAGCTCGCTGCCTCCGGTCATTTCCATCGCGCTTGCCCCGTATTTGTCAATGGCAAAACAGGTTTTCTCATAAATATCCTGTACATTATTTATATCCACCGGAACCTTTTCAAGCTGAATATGCGGTATATGCTTCATAAAGCATTTTTTAAGAGCGGCAAAATATTTTCCGTCTTTTATGGCGCTGTCATAAATATATACGACTCTTTCCGGCTTTAAAGTCAGAACCGCCAGTATGTTTTTAATTGTGTCCTTGTCGAAATATTCAATTAGCGTCATAATATATCACTGTTACTCCTCAACAACTGTTTTTTCTTCAAATGTTACCTTTGTCTCGCCCTCGTCTTTTTTCCCGAAGGCCGAACCAAAATTAAGCTTCGCAGCAATACCCGGCGCCATATCAATAAGCTTGCTTACAGCATCCTGGTTTTTAATATTTACAAGCTGAACGCTTCCGTTCGAAATTGCAAGAACAGCGCTTGGCACTATTTTAGCTCCGAGAGCACCGCCTCCGCCTCCGTTTGAGCCTCCACCTGCACCAACTCCTACAGAAACGTCTACAAGCGGTATCAAGGTAACCTCTCCAACCTGGACAGGATCTCCAACTACAGTCTTAGAAGATACAAAGTCCTCCATTTTATCCATTAAAATCTCAAGATTATTTCCAAGTTCACTTGCCATTTTTATCACCCTTTATCAATAATTTTATTATTTTCCTTACTGGCTTTACAGCTATAAACCTTAATATATAAAACAGCATAAAACCGGGAACAATATGTCCCTTAATGCCGGTTTCACCCTCAACAATTTCCTTTTCAAAGGAGGCCCTAATTTCAATTTTTTTATTTAGTATCCCATTCAGAGCCCAAGCTGCACCAACTGCCTGTCCTGTTAATGAAGGATCCGAAAATCCAACTGTCCCCTCCAAATAAAAATCCCTGGGCTTTACTCCCTTGAGTATAGATTTCATAAGTTTTATTATTGCGCTAAAGAGCTGTTTCCTTTCCTCTTTAGGCATGTTTTTAAAGTAGTAGAAATCAAGCCTTTCGCTCTCTTTCTCTTCTGTTTTTTCTTCCTTAGGTTCGTCATCAGTTTCTGACAGCTTAATGCGCTTTACTTCGACTTCGGAATGATTTACTTCTTCGGGCTGCTTAACATCAGTAAATTTTATCTTTCTAACCTCCGGCTCTCTCTCTGCTGCTTCAGCCGAGTCCCAGCCTTCGGGCCTTGACGCTGTTTTAAACTCTGTTTTTCTTTGCGGTATCTGTTCCTTTGCTTTTGTGGGCTCTGTTTTTTTAACAGCTGGTTCTTTATCCGCACATTTTTCGGATTGAGAAGTCTGTGTTTCACACTCTTTTTCATCAGTTTCCATATTTTCAGGTTCAAAAGCTTCATCATTGTTTCTTCTATTAAGCAGTCTGCCAAATATTTTTATCTGTGAGTCTATATCGCCGTCATCATAGCCAAGCCTTATACTAAAAAGCCCAAAGAGCAGCTTTATTTTCGCATAAGCTTTTATTTTGTCATATTTCTCTCCATTAATTTCGTAATATACGGGACATATGAGAAATACAAGGGCCAATATGAGGACAGCAGCCAATATCCACAGAATAGCTATACCTATTATCTTAAGTATTTTAATTACGGCTGTCATTGAATTCTCCTCTTTTTATCCGTAATGTATATGCCTGCGCCCGAAGCAATCAGCACAGCGAGTACAAAGGCACAATAAATTGCAATTTTAATTGCCATATCTGCAAAAAACGGCTCTACAAGAATATTTATTACCAGATCCTCAGCAGGGTCAAGAAGCCATAGGTCGTTATTGAAAAACAGCTTATGAAATATTACAAAGCAGGCGTTAAAATTGATAGAGGCCGCCACAGCCACCAATAAGGCGGCGGCCGTAATAATGATAGAAACCAATCCGGCTGATTTTATAAAGCCTCTGAAATCGAATTGCTTAGTAATTATAAGACCGAGTGCAGCCGCCAAAAATATTATCGTGCATATGAACCTTATATTATAGCCGGTATCAAAAAGCACCTTACAGTCGGCCATATGTATTTTTTCTCTTTCACTGAAAAAGTCCCTGTGCTGTCCCTCTACATCAACTACTATATTTTCCAAGTCTTCCCTGTCACCGTGGAGATAATCCATAAGCTCGCCCATCATGTACATTATGTCGTCCATTTCCATATTAATGTTATCGGTGACTCTGTATTTTTCGAACTCTTTTTTAAAATACCCATTGTTTTCAAATATGGCCTGAGACACGGCTGTAAGCAGAAGCATTATAACAAGGGCCAAAGCGGATATGAAAGTAACTATTTTTTTAGTATTCATGCCTGTCCTCCACAATATATCTCAGCACCTCAAAGGCTTCCCTTTTTCCGGCAGCCAGTCCATATACAGTATAATGCTCATTATTCCTGGATTTTAATAATTCGTTTGAGCTCATAATTTCATATAAAAACCTTCCGTCGTCCTTTTTGCATACGCAAAAAACCCCTGACGGAGCCTCTCCATTGTTAAGCAGACATACAATCGGCTGAATATCAGCTATGCTTTTTCCTATATAAAGCTCGTCCCAAAATTCCATACTATCACTCCGAAAAATATAGATAAAATTAGTATACCAAATTTTATGCCTTTTGAAAACAAAAGCCTTCATTTTTAATGCAAAAAAGGTACCGCATGACATATATAGCCATACAGTACCTTATTTTATTTAATAAGCCCAAAATATAAAAGTACAATTAATCCCAATACTATTCTATACCAGCCAAACGCCTTAAAGTCATGCTTTTTAATGTAAGCCATAAGAAATCTGATAACAAGGACAGAAACAATAAATGCGGTAACCATACCTACTGCAAGTATGCCATATTCTATAGGCGTATAGACAAAACCAAGCTTAACTACCTTCAAGAGGCTTGCGCCAAACATAACCGGTATTGCAAGGAAGAAAGTAAATTCCGCAGCTACTGTTCTGGATACACCTATAAGAAGCGCTCCCACTATTGTGGCTCCAGAACGTGATGTCCCTGGAAATACAGCCGCAATGAGCTGAAATACTCCTATAATAAGTGCTGTAGAATATGTAATGTCGCCAAGTCTTCTGACTCTGGGTTTCATACCCCGGTTTCTGTTTTCAATCAGTATAAATGCTATACCAAATACGATGAGCGCTATGCCGACTGTCGTGGGATTATAAAACAGAGCATTTATTTTATCATCAAAAAGCAGTCCGACTACAGCGGCAGGAACACAGGCAAAGACTATCTTAAACCATAGGTTTATAATATTCATATCTGTCCTGACATGCCCCCGTTCCTTTTTAAACGGAAAAATTTTATGCCAGAATATAAGCACTACGGCAAGTATTGCGCCAAGCTGAATAACTACCTCAAACATTTCCCAAAATTCTTTCGATACGTTCAAAGGCATAAACTCATTTAAAAGTATCAAATGTCCCGTACTGCTTATAGGAAGCCACTCTGTAATTCCCTCAACTATACCAAAAATTATTGATTTTAAAATTTCTAACATATTTAACCTCGCTATATAAAATTATTCCGCGCTTTCCATATTATAGGCGTCAGCTAATTCAGTATACGCCATATAATACTACAATACAATTATTTTTTTCTTAATTCATTTATTCCCATAAACACAAGGAAAACGGCAAATATTTTTCTTAATATCTCAGAATCAAGAGCTACCGCAATAAGCGAGCCCGCCACAGCACCTATCAGCCCATAAAGAACTATTGGCTTTACGACGCTTTTTTCAACATTTCCGTTTTTGAAATGTGTAATAAGAGCAATTATTGCCGTTGGTATAAAAAACACAAGATTTATTCCCTGTAATCCCTGCTGACTTATATCAGTAAGCATTACCAGCGCAGGTATAAGTATAGTTCCGCCGCCGATACCCATACCACTTATTATTCCAGCCAAAAGACCTACAACAGCCAAAAGTATCATATAAACATCCTCACAGCCGCCGCAAGCATGGCCACACCAAATATTATATGGAGCCATCTTCCGGATATTTTATTGAGAAGCTTTGCGCCGATAAAGCCACCTACAACTCCGCCGACGGAAACAGCGGCAGCCTCTGCCCACGGCACATCTGCCTTAAAAATATATATTGCAGCGGAAAGTACTGAAAGCGGTAGAATAATTGCTATTGCTGTAGCATGTGATTTATGAGCGTTTATATCAAGATATTTTTCCATACAAGGCACAACTACCGTGCCGCCGCCGGAACCGAAAAGCCCGTTGGCAAGTCCAGTTATTATGCCGATAACCGCAGTTTTCTTTTTATCTGCCAATTTTCATCACCCATGCCTATTGTCGGCATCACAGGTCTTTTATATTCATTTTATCCATTTCTTTGTTTTTCCTTTTTCCCCGTCTTACTGCTAAATATATCGCTAACAGCACCGCGGTAGGAATATTTGCCAATAAAAATACCGAAACAACTGAAAAAATCATCTGAGACGTCTTCATTCCATCATAATATACAAGACCGCATACCATTATTATTGAATACATCACGCTTATTGCAGGAATTATCAAACCAAGCCATTTACTCTCACTTTTTGACAAAACATACTGCAGTGCTAAAACTCCCGCAGCCATCAAAAGAACGACAGCCAGTAAAAACGCAGTGACAGCCATAATTATTCTTCCTCCTTTATTTTACGATACTCATTAATCAATACTTTGGCCGCCTCAAAATCAATCCTTTCATTTAGGGCAAGCTTTTTAATCAGAGCAACATAGGGGTCCTCTTGCGTATTTTCGCTCATTTTGATTTTTTCAATCAGTCTGTCAAGACGGAGCCTTACTGTCGGATATGTAACATCATACTGCTTTGCCATTTCTTTAAGAGATCCTGAGGACAAAACAAACCGCTTTATAAATGCTACATCCTCTTCATCTAAATTGGACAGCCAAATCGGCATAATTTCTACAGACATATTTATCACTCTCCTTTTAATAAAATTAAAATAACATTTAATTTTATTAAAGTCAATATAAATTTATTAATAAATTCTTAAATAAAATATATATTGACATTTTTATTCTATTGCAGTAGAATAAAAACATATCCATTCTATTGCAGTAGAATATATTATTGAAGGAGCATAATCCAATGGAAATAAAACTATATGACAGCGAATTGAAAATCATGGAAATACTTTGGAAAAACGGTGACATGACAGCAAAAAAAATTGCTGAAATTACAAATGAAAGTATTGGTTGGAGCAAAACCACAACCTACACCGTAATAAAAAAATGTATTGATAAGGGCGCAGCAGAGCGTATTGAGCCCGGTTTTGTATGCCATGCCCTTGTGTCTAAGGAGGAAGCACAGCAGTATGAGACTCAGGAGCTGATTAATAAAATGTATGACGGCTCTGCCGACCAGCTTGTAGCTTCTATTTTAGGCAATAAAAAGCTGAACAGCCAGGAAATTGAGCGTCTGAAAAAATTGGTCTCCGATTTGAAATGAGGTGGGCTATTTGATTTATACCGTTGTGAAGTTGTCTGTACAAGCGTCCGTTCTGATACTTGCAGTTATAGCGCTAAGGCTTTTCTTAAAAGATATTCTGCCAAAAAGAACCTTCCCCGTTCTTTGGGGAATATCAGTTTTTAAGCTTTTAGTCCCCTTTTCCTTTAATTCCGGGATAAGCATATTTATTCTGCTTAATAAGTTCAAAAACGCTGCCGTTCCTGCCAAAACTGAAATTATTTCTGAGGCCGTCCCACAGGGAATCATTCCTGCCGCGTCTGCAATATCAGAGCAGCCGTCTCTGTTATCGCCCGTATTGATAATTTGGCTGATAGGATTAACCGTATGCTCTTTATTTTTTATTTATACGCATTTTAAATACAGAGGTATATACAGCCAGTCTGTACCTGTTGAAAATGATTATATATTGAGCTGGCGCCAATGTCATAGGACCGTAAGAAATATTAAAATCCGCCGGTCGGATAGAATATGCACCCCATTAACCTATGGAATAGCAACTCCTGTAATACTGCTTCCGAGGTCTATGGATATTTCAGACAATAAAACACTGGGATATGTGTTATGTCATGAATATTGTCATATAAAATATTTCGATGTTCTCTTAAAGCTGATGCTTGCTGTATCACTATGTATACACTGGTTTAATCCCCTTGTATGGTTAATGTATTTTATTGCCTGCCGAGATATAGAATTAGCCTGTGACGAGGCAGTTATATTTGAACTCGGGACTGAAATGCGTTCCGAATATGCTATGGCCTTAATAAGCCTTGAGGAACAGAAAATCGGAGTTCCCGCCATTTACACCAGCTTCAGCAAAAGTCCGATTGAAGAAAGGATTGGTGCAATTATGAAATCTAAAAAACTTACGGCAACGGCATTTACACTATCAGCAATACTGGTTATTGGAACAGCAACTGTATTCGCCACCTCCGAGGAAATAACCTCCATAGCCGAAGGCAGCGGCACTTATCAGGACAATGAACAGGATGATGCCGAGCTTCTAAACAGCTATAAGGAATTTGGAATATCCTATGATATACAAGGGAATATGTATTTTAAAGGAGAGGCTGTTCGGTATTTCTGGGATGGATATGAGTTTGAAGAAAATTTAATGTCAAGATATGAATTTTATAACGATAGCGGAACTGTTGACGTTCATACTGTCAGGAACATTAAAGACAACGGCGACGGAAGTATTGACCCATCTGGTGATTTGACAGACATACGTTCATATTCAAAGGCTGAATTTGACGCCAGAGATACTGCTGCAATAGAAAACCCTCCTATGGAGACTACAGCTGTTGAAGACAACAGCAATACCACAGCCGATGGAAGGACCTTTGAACAGATCTTTGCAGATTATAAAACCTATGGTATAACCTATAAAAGCGGCAGCTCGGGTTTGGGGAACGTATATCTTAACGGCGAGCTTGTGAAGGCGTTTGTCGACGAGAAGGACGGCGGAGTATTCTCATTCCATTCTATGGACGGAGGCAGTTTGGTTGTACGGACTGTATACGACGAAAACGGAAATCTCACTGGACTTAAGAGCAAATAAAAACTGCGGAGGGTAAAACCTCCGCAGTTTTTTAAATTAGTTCTTCTGCCAGCTGTTCTATGGTGTTAACCTTTACGTCTGCGCGTGCCAGCTCAGCTTCATTCCCATAACCATAAAGACAGCCTATTGACTTTATTTTGTGTTTAATGGCAGTTTCTATATCCGTATATCTGTCTCCAATTATTATGTACTGTCCACTGTACTTATCCTTAACGGTTTCAAACACCTCGTATTTAGGCGCAAAGCTAAAATCTTCTGTGCAGTAAAAATCAGTAAAAAATTTATTCAGCTCAAATGCCTTTATATGTGCCTGCATATAATCTCTTTTACAGCTGCTTAAAAATATAAGCCTGTATTTATCCTTAAGTCTTAACAGCATCTCAGGAACGCCATCATACAGCTCTGCCCTTCCACCCTGTATAAGCTCCAGCATATTTGCTCCTATAAAGGAACTGTATCTGTCCTTCTTTTCCTGCGGCAAACAGGGCTGAAACCTGTTCCACATACTCTTGGCATCCATTCCTATATAGCTTTTGATCTCATCTTCAGAATACTCCCGCACAGTCTCTCCGTCAGCTATCATCAATTCACAGCATTTTCGAAATGACGGTGCATAAATCTTCATGCTGTTATGCAGTGTTCCGTCATAGTCAAAGACAAGATTTATCATAAGCCCATGCCTTTAATTAGGTTTACCATCTCAATAGCCCCCAAAGCGCAGTCATATCCCTTGTTTCCGGCCTTTGTTCCCGCACGTTCAATAGCCTGTTCAATATTATCTGTTGTAAGTACGCCAAACATTACGGGCACCCCACTGTTAAGGCCAGCCTGGGCAACACCTTTTGAGACCTCAGCGCACACATAGTCGTAATGTGAAGTTGAACCTCTTATTACAGCCCCTAAAGCGATTACTGCGTCATATTTTCCTGACAGTGCCATTTTTGATGCCACAAGCGGTATCTCAAATGCTCCGGGTACCCATGCCAGGTCAATATCCTCGTCATTTACATCATGCCTTTTAAGTCCGTCTACCGCTCCACCGATAAGCTTTGATACAATAAATTCATTGAACCTTGCCGCTACAATTCCTACCTTAATGCCCTTTGATACTACGTTTCCTTCAAATACTCTCATTTATTTTTCCTCCTCTTATTTCAAATGAAGCATATGTCCCATTTTATCCTGCTTTGTTTTCATATAAAATTCATCATACTTTGTAAGCTCAATTTCTATTGGAACCCTTTCGACAATTGAAAGGCCAAAATCAGAAAGCCCTTCAATTTTCTTAGGATTATTTGTGAGCAGTCTTAATGTTTTGGCGCCCAGATCCCTTAAAATCTGTGAGCCTATGTAATATTCCCTTAAGTCCTCTTCAAAGCCAAGCGCGAGATTTGCCTCAACGGTGTCAAGCCCCTTATCCTGAAGCTCATAAGCCTTTAGCTTATTTATAAGTCCTATTCCGCGGCCCTCCTGCCTCATATAAAGAAGTATGCCGCGGCCTTCCCTTTCAATCTGTCTCATTGCCTGTGCTAGCTGTTCTCCGCAGTCGCATTTAAGTGAACCAAAGGCGTCTCCTGTAAGACATTCCGAGTGAACCCTGCAAAGAATATTCTCTCCGTTTCCGATATCTCCCTTAACAAGCGCCACATGGTGCTCGCCGTTAAGCTTATTGACATAGCCATATGCTGTAAAGCTGCCATGCTTTGTAGGCATTTTTGTTCTCGCAACACATTCAACAAGGCTGTCATTTACCTTACGGTACTGCTGCAGAGCCTTTATAGTAATAAATTTCATATTAAATCTGTCAGCCAGCTCAAGAAGCTCGGTTTTTCTCATCATAGTACCGTCTTCTCTCATTATTTCACAGCACAGGCCGCATTCCTTAAGGCCTGCCAGACGCATTAGGTCCACAGTGGCCTCTGTATGCCCGTTCCGTTCTAAAACCCCGTTCTTCTTTGCCAGTAGGGGAAACATATGTCCCGGTCTTCTAAAATCCTCGGGCTTAGCATCGTCGTCAATGCATTTCATAGCTGTTACGGAACGTTCAGCCGCTGATATTCCCGTTGTTGTGCTCACGTGGTCAATAGATACGGTGAAAGCTGTTTCATGGTTATCCGTATTATTTGATACCATCTGCGGCAGTCTGAGCTTGTTTATGTATTCACTGCTCATGGGCATACATATAAGCCCTTTGCCGTGCATTGCCATAAAGTTTATGTTTTCTGTCGTGGCAGCCTCTGCCGAGCATATGAAGTCTCCCTCATTTTCTCTGTCCTCATCATCCGTTACAAGTATTATTTTACCCTTTCTGAGGTCTTCGAGTGCTTCCTCAATTGTGTTAAAACCTTTCATTTTTTGTCCTCCTTTAAAATCCTGCTTTTGTCAAAAATTCTTTTGTTATTCCTGATTTTTTTTCGTTTCCGGCACCTTCAAATTTTAAAAAATGTTCAATATATTTTCCCACAACATCGTTTTCCAAGTTTACCGAATCTCCCGGCTTTTTAAGCCCAAGGACTGTTTTGACTGCGGTATGAGGTATAAGTGATACAGCAAAATCAGTATCGCTGACCTTTGCCACCGTAAGGCTTATTCCGTCTATTGCAACCGAGCCCTTTTCAATTATGTATTTCATTATCTTAGAACCGGCGGCAATAGTATACCAGAGCGCGATGTCATCCCTATCAATTTTTGTTATGGTCCCTGTACCGTCAATATGGCCTGAAACAATATGACCTCCAAAGCGTCCGTTGGCAGCCATTGCCCTCTCCAAGTTCACGGAAGAGCCTATCTTCAAGCTCCCCAGACTGCTTCTTAAAAGCGTCTCGTTCATTACATCAGCTGTAAATAACTCATTGGTATAGCCAGTTACTGTAAGGCATACACCGTTTACAGCCACACTGTCGCCAAGCTTTAAATCGCCGAATATTACTTTTCCTCCTACCGTTAGTCTGGAGGACTTTGCGCCCTTCTCCACCTTAACTATTTTTCCTATTTCCTCTACTATCCCTGTAAACAATCATCTCACCTTCCATTCGATTAAAATATCTTCCCCGTATGTTGATATTTTAGGCTCACCAAGCATAAAGGCATTTTCAGGTAGGCTGACTCCTATTCCGCTTACCGCTGTTTTCGCTTTCTCTCCTCCGAATATTTTTGGCGCTATATAGCATTGCACCTTATTAACTATTCCGGACTCCAATGCGCTGTAATTAAGCTGGCCTCCGCCTTCAAGAAGAATGCTGTCTATTTTAAGCCTTCCAAGCTTAATCATCAGGTCATTTAAATCAATGTGGCCGTATTTAGCCAATGTGTTCAGTATTTTTACGCCTCTGCTTTCATATCTTCTGTGCTCTTTTAAATCATTGTTAACAGTGGCTATAAATGTTGGAATTTCAACTGCTGTTTTTACAATATTTGAAGTCAGCGGCGTCCTGAGTGAGGAATCACATATAATTCTTACGGGATTTCTTCCTCCCGGCAGCCTGCAGGTAAGAAGGGGATCATCTGCAAGCACAGTACCTATTCCGACCATTATTCCCGTATATCTAAGCCGGCTTTGCTGAACGCTATATCTCGCTTCTTCTCCTGTTATCCATTTGGAGGCACCTATTTTTGTGGCTATTTTACCGTCGGCTGTCATTGCATACTTCATAACCACATATGGCACTCCCGTTGTTATATAGTGAAAAAAGGGCTCGTTGAGTTCATCGCACTCTCGCTTGAGTAATCCGCTTTTTACTATAATTCCGTGGTTCTTGAGTATATTTTCTCCCTTTCCCAAAACAAGCGGATTAGGGTCAGAAGAACCGATGAAAACCCTTTTAATTCCTTTTTCTATAATAATATCTGTGCATGGAGGCGTTTTTCCCTGGTGAGCGCACGGCTCAAGCGTAACGTATAAATCTGCCCCTCTCACATCTTCTTTGCAGTTTAATAAAACATTCCTTTCCGCATGCAGTTCTCCATATTTGTGGTGATAATCACTGCCAAGTATTACCCCATCCTTTACCAAGACAGCTCCGACCATAGGATTGGGAGAGGTAAAGCCCATGCCTTTTTTAGCCTCTTCAATCGCCAGCTTCATATAATCATTCTCGTTCAATCCAATCATCTCCAAACAAAAAATGCCCTGAATAAAAATTCAGGGCATTAAAATAAACATGAAAAATACCGTTAAACAAAAAGTCCTGAAATGAATAAATCATTTCAGGACATATATGCAAACAGATCAAACCGTACACAAACGTACAGTTGTACCATCTTCTTCCATCCAGACTATACTGTCGGTTTTGGAATTACACCAAATCCTGCGCAACGCGCTCGCGGACTTTACCGCCGATCGGGAATTTCACCCTGCCCTGAAGACCAATATTAACTTAATTCGTATATTATCACCGCCAAATTGATCTGTCAATACTAAAATAAAGTTTACACATCCAATATTTTACTTACAATTAGGCACAAATATTATAAAGCTTGCAATTAGACCTGAAATGTCGTAAGATTTTTAATGAAAAATATTTCAGGAGGAAATTCAATTGAAAAAAACTACTATTAAAAAACTTATATGCTGCGCGCTGTCATGTACCTTCCTTGTAGGCTGTGGGGCAGGCGCTTCATCGGACAAAGGCAGTGAAAATCCTAAACAAGAGCAGGAGGGCTATACATTCACCGACGACCTTGACAGAACTGTAACTGTAACTAATCCTCAGAGAGTAGTTACCCTTATAGGCTCATTTACAGACGTATGGCTGCTGTCCGGCGGAAGCGTTGTAGGGGCATGCGATGATTCATGGGCATCATTAAATCTTGACCTGCCGGAAGATGTAGCGAATACCGGAAAGGTTAAGGAACCTAATCTGGAGACAATACTCAGTACTGACCCCGACTTTATTATAGGCAGTGTAAATACATCCTCTACAATAGAGCTCATGGATACCTTTGAGGAGCTTGGTATTCCATGCGCCTACTTTGATGTATCCAATTTTGAGGACTATTTAGAAATGCTTAAAATCTGCACCGATATTACAGACAGACCAGATTTATATGAAAAAAACGGGCTTGCTGTTAAAAACCAGATAGAAGAAGCTGAAAAAAGAATAGACGGAAGTTCGCCGGAGGTACTTTATCTCAGAACATCCGCAAACAGCGTACAGGCTAAAAACAGCGAAGGAAATGTATGCGGAGAGATACTTGCCAACCTTGGCTGTGTAAATATAGCCGACAGCGATACATCTCTTATAGATAATCTCAGCCTCGAGGCAATTATGAAGGCAGATCCGGAATATATTTTTGTAACTCCCCAGGGTACCGATAAAGCTGCCGCCATCGCCAATATTGATGAAATGTTTACTTCAAATCCTGCATGGCAGTCTCTTACAGCAGTTAAAAACGGCAATTATTACGTTCTTGACCCATATCTCTATAACTTAAAGCCGAATGAGAGATGGGGGGAGGCCTATGAGAAAATGGCTGATATACTTTATCCTGAAAACTGAGAAAGGCGCTGATAAGTATGGGATATTTTCCATTTTTTGTTGATATACAGGACAAGCCCTGTCTTATTGTTGGAGGGGGTAAGGTAGCGTACAGAAAAATCAAAAAGCTTATTGAATACGGACCGTTGATAAAAGTAGTCTCTCCATATATATGCAGTGAAATAAAATCACTGAACTACGGCAATTTATTCATTGAGGCAAGAGCTTTTTGCGATGGTGATATTGAGAATAATCTGTTTGTTATAGCCGCCACCGATGACGAGGCTATTAACAGCAGAATTTCATTCCTCTGCAGCGAAAGGAATATTCTTGTTAATGTTGTTGACTCCAAAGAGGAATGTGGGTTCCTTTTTCCTTCGCTTTATAAAAATGGCGAGCTGTCAATCGGCATATCTACAGGCGGGTCAAGCCCTAATCTGGCTGTATATTACAGAAACCTGCTTGAAACAAGCACTCCCGCATCAACAGGTGAAATACTTGATTTTCTGAATAAAATACGTCCTCTCGCAAAGGATAAAATCGCATCTGAGGATAAGCGCAGAAATTTCTTTAAGGAATGCTTAGATATTTGCATATCAACAGGCGGAGTAATGGAGGAAAAAGCGTTTAAGGAGCTTTTGAACAAATATTCCGGCAATGATTATAAAAAGTCAGGCTTTGTACATATAGTCGGCGCAGGCTGTTCGGATATGGATTTAATAACGGTACGAGGATTAAATTTAGTTCAAAGTGCTGATGTCATTATATATGATGACCTCATAGCTGACGGTTTTTTAGACACAGCTAAGGAATCATGTGAAAAGATTTACGCTGGAAAGCGCGGCGGCAGCCATTATATGAAGCAGGAGGAAATATCTCAGCTGATTGTTGATAAAGCAAATGAAGGCAAAACCGTAGTAAGGCTTAAGGGAGGAGACCCCTTTGTATTTGGCCGCGGCGGCGAGGAGATTATGGCGCTTAAGGAAAACAATATTCCCTTTGACGAGGTACCGGGTATTACCTCTGCCATCGCTATACCTGCCGAAGCCGGAATACCTATTACACACAGAGGAATGAGCCGCAGCTTCCATGTCATAACCGGTCATACTAAGGATGATTTAATTTCTGAGGATATGGAAAGCATAGCCAAGCTCACCGGAACACTGGTATTTCTTATGGGACTGTCAAACCTTGAAAAGATATGCCAATCACTGATTAAATACGGAAAAGACGAAAGTACGCCGGCCGCTGTTATATCAGGAGGAAACTCTGAAAATAAAGTCACTGTACGCTCAACGCTTAAGGATATAGCGGCTAAATGCCGCTGTCAAGGCGTAAAATCCCCGGTTGTTATTGTAGTCGGCAAAGTCGCTGAACTGGAATTAAAATAGTGCGGCAGTGCTGAAATAAAATAAGCGGTTACAGATAATCTGTAACCGCTTATTTTTATTTTGGTGAAATCTCACCTGAAAGTATTTTTTTATAATCCTCATAGTTTTTCTCAAGCAGAGCCGGAGTATCAAGTCCATAGGGGCACTTTTCTCTGCACTGTCCACAGTGAAGACATTCCTCTATGAGCTTCATCTTTGCCTGCATTTCGGGCGTAAGCTGCGCTTGTGACGGTGCTCTTCTAATCATAAGTGACATTCTTGCGCAGTTGTTTATTTCTATTCCAGCCGGGCAAGGCATACAGTAACCACAGCCGCGGCAGAACTCACCGCAAAGCTCATTTCTGTCGTGGTCAATGACAGCCTTAAGTTCCTCTGTCATTGACGGAGGATTATCAATATAGGATATAAACTCGTCCAGTTCGCTTTCCCTCTGAATTCCCCAAATAGGAAGGACATTGTCAAACTGTGCCAAGTATGCGTATGCTGCGGCGGAATTATTGATAAGCCCTCCTGACAAGGCTTTCATTGCTATAAATCCCATATTTTTCTCTCTGCATTTTTTAACCAGCTCAAGCTCCTTTTCACTCGCAAGATAGGAGAAAGGGAACTGCAGGGTTTCGTAAAGTCCCGATTCAATCGCTTCCTCAGCAAGTGCAAGACGGTGGTTTGTAATCCCGATATGCCTGATTTTTCCCTGAGCTTTTGCCTCAAGCGCCGCCTCGTAAAGGCCTGTCCCGTCTCCCGGCTTTGGACAGAAGGAAGGATTATGAAACTGATATATATCAACATAATCTGTCCTAAGGCTTTTAAGGGTTTTGTCCAGGTCCTTCCAAAAGTCGTCCGCATTTAGCGCCGGCGTTTTTGTTGCTATGTATACATTTTCCCTCATGCCGTCAAAGGCCTCTCCAAGCTTTAATTCGCTGTCTGTATATGAAATGGCTGTATCAAAAAATGTAAATCCTGCGTTATAGGCTTTCCTGACAAGGCTTACTGCCTCATCCTGAGTTATTCTCTGAATAGGAAGAGCTCCAAAGCCGTTTTTATTTGTCGTAATGCCTGTCTTTCCAAGTGTAATCTGTTCCATTTTATTCCTCACCCTTCATTTCATTTTGCCTGTGGTCACATAAATCAGCCAAAAAGCATGCGTCGCATTTCGGTCTTCTTGCGATACATATTTTTCTGCCATGCGCTATAACCTGAGTGTTATAGGCAATCCAGTTTTTCTGCGGCAGCAGTTCCATAAGCTCAAACTCTATTTTTACAGGGTCCTGGCTGTTTGTAAAGCCAAGTAAATTAGAAATACGCCTTACATGGGTATCGACAACAATGCTCGGTATTCCATAAATATTTCCCCTAACCACGTTGGCGGTTTTCCTTCCGACTCCGGGAAGCTTAGTAAGCTTGTCAATATCGTCAGGCACCTCTCCACCGTACTCGCTTAAAAGCATCTGACAGCAGGCAATGATATTTTTTGCCTTATTATGATAAAATCCTGTTGAGCGGATATCCTGCTCCAGCTCTGACAAATCCGCTTCGGCAAAATCCTTGACAGACTGATATTTTTTAAATAGATCCTTTGTCACCATGTTTACCCTGTCGTCAGTGCACTGGGCGCTTAAAATAGTTGATATTAGAAGCTGCCACGCATTTTCATGCGTAAGATAGCATTTCGTAGGGCCGTAATGTTCCTCTAGCCTGTCCAAAACCTCTATTACTCTCTCCCCAAGCTCCATTATTTCACTCCTTCCAAACAATTGATACTTCTGCCTTATTTAATATTGTGTCTCTGAAATAGTAATTGAATAATAAGGCCGTTTTTCGTTTTTCTTTAGTATATACATCAATATCAAAAAACTCAATCCTGCACATTCGCAAAAGCTGTTTTGCGCTGTATTCCATAAGCTTTGGCAAATACTTCTCCACGTTTTCCCTATTGGTATAAAAGTCTCTTTCAAATCCACGCTCATCATTATCGCCCTGTCTTTTCAGGCTTTCAGGTATTGTTTTCATATTATCGCCAAGATAAATATCATATCTCAAAAGCTCCCTGATATTATCTAATACATGACCTGTGGGAGAATACCCCTTAAAAAACTCATAAAGCCTCTCATAGAGCTCCATTTTACTGTGCGATATTTCATCATATCCGTTTTCTTCCCACCAAACAGATAAATCCTCAAAAAAGCCAAAGGGATTCCCCATAATTTCCACGGCATATTTTACCGCCGTAAGCGCTTTGCCTGAGTTATAAAAGGTTTCAACCATTTCCTCAACGGCCTTTAGCCTAAGCATTTCATCAAAGGTCATTTCTCTTGTGTAAAGTACTTCGTAGGGGGCTTCATCGGCATAAACTATTCCATATTTTTCAGCGTCCATGCGCAATCCTGACCCCTTAAGCAGCTTAAGAAAGCCTAATTGAAGCTGTTGTGGTTCAAGGTTATAAACATCATTAAAGGATTTTTTGAACGACTCATATCCCTCGTGAGGAAGTCCTGCAATCAAATCCAGATGCTGATGAATATTTCCTGCCTCTGCAACCTTTTTTACAACATCAGTTATTCCTCCAAAAGCTGCATTTCTTTTTATGGCGTCTATAGTCATCTCGTTGGTTGACTGTACACCTATTTCAAACTGGAAAAGGCCCCTTCTGGCGCCCTTAAGCATTTGAATTGCCTCATCCTTAAGTATATCAGCAGTTATTTCCATATGAAAATTGGTGACTCCATTATCGTTGTCCATAATATATTTCCATATTGACATTGCATGCTCATGGCTGCAGTTGAATGTCCTGTCGACGAATTTCACCTGCCTCACCCTGTTGTCCAAAAAAAACTTCAGGTCGCTTTTTACTCTATTTTCAGATAAAAACCTTACTCCCTTCTCCACCGATGACAGGCAGTA
>URCD01000025.1 GCA_900546215.1 uncultured Eubacteriales bacterium
CTTGCGCTCACTGTAAATCCAATCATCTAATTTAGTGCAATAAAAACAAATTTTGCATACTCTTTATTTTACCATTTATTAAGCGTTTAGGAAATAGTTAATTTCAAACTAAAATTAAAAAATTTTAATGAATATTTTTGCCAAACTCTATGGAAATATAGTATAATATATTCTTAAGCAATTTGCAACAGCAATAAATTAAGGAGGGCGGGGCATGTCCGTAATTCAAATCATACAGATAATAGCCATCGTAATATTCATAGCAAACGTGGCCTTGGCGGCCCTGACCATTTTTTTTGAACACAGAAATCCGGCCAGTACATGGGCTTGGTCATCACGTTTGTGCCGATCATCGGGTTCCTCTGCTATCTCATTTTCGGCAGAGAGGGCAAAAAAGAGGAGATGTTTAAAAACAAGGCCGAAAACGACTACGTTACATATTACGGCTACCTCAGCGAGATGGACAAATACAGCATAATGATAGGCGCCCAGAAAAAGGCCATTGAGGGCCGGATTGACATCATCGACAGCAGAAACCTTAACGACCTTGCTTACCTTCATATTAACGGAGGAAGCTGCATAACATACGACAATACGGTTAAATCCTATTTTGAGGGCGAGACTAAATTTGACGACCTTGTCAATGACATAAGAAACGCGGAGTCCTTTATCCATATGGAGTACTATATTTTAAGAAACGACTCCCTTGGACGCCGTATTGTGGCTGAGCTTGCAAAAAAGGCCAGGGAAGGCGTGGAGGTCAGGCTGCTTTATGACGGCATGGGCAACCAGATGCTTACCGGCGCTTTCTTTAAGGAGCTTACAGAGGCCGGAGGAAAGGTCGCAATATTCCTTCCTCCATTTATCACAAGGCTCAATTACCGCGACCATAGGAAAATCACCGTAATTGACGGCAAAATCGGCTATGTGGGCGGCCTTAATATCGGAGACGAATACCTTGGCAGGGTTGAGCGCTACGGCAAATGGCGTGACACGCACCTTCGTATTGAGGGCGACGCCGTTGACCAGCTCCAGCTTAGGTTTATAATGGACTGGAATTTTGTTTTTGATAATGAAATCGTGCTTTCGGATAAATATTTCCCTGCTGACAAAAACTGTTCGGGTAAGGTTAAAATGCAGATTGTATCAAGCGGCCCCGACACTAAGCAGCAGAATATCAGAGATGGCTATTTTAAAATGATGAACGAGGCCGAGAAGAATATTTATATTACAACGCCGTATTTCGTGCCTGATGACGGTATTTTTTCAGCGCTTAAGGTGGCCGCTCTCTCAGGCATTGACGTAAGGATAATTATTCCAGCCAATCCAGACCATCCGTTTGTGTACTGGGCCAGCATGTCCTATCTTGGAGAGCTGCTGGAGGCCGGGGTAAAATGCTATGAGTACAACGAGGGCTTTGTACACAGCAAAACCGTTTATGTAGACGGCTTTGTAACATCCGTTGGCACAGCGAATATGGATATTAGAAGCTTTGATTTGAATTTCGAGGTAAACGCATTTATATACGACAGAGAGATTGCCGCCGAGCATGAGGCGCAGTTCTTAAAGGACATTGAAAACTGCACTGAAATTACAAAAGAATGGTATGAAAAGCGCTCGGGATGGTTTCAGGTTAAGGAGGCCATTTCAAGACTTATTTCACCAATGCTATAACAACAGGAGGATAAAATGGACGCACCTTATATCAGAAATATAACAGTAAGCTCATATGAGACAGACATGAATTCAAGGGTGACTATCCAAAGCATAGTAAAATATTTTATGGAGTCCGCCATCGAGCATTCCGAGGATGCGGGCTATTCAATTGAAAGGCTGACGGCCGCCAACAGGGGCTGGGTTGTTCTTAACTGGGTAATAAGAATGTATGATTATCCGAAGTTCAGGGACAGACTTAAAATGTCGACATGGGCAAAGCCGGGGAATAATCTTCAGGCCACAAGATATTTTGTGGTGGAAAACGAAAAGGGCGTAACCGTTGCCGAGGCAGCGTCGCGCTGGGCTTTTCTGGATTTAATAAACAGGCACCCAACGAGATTTCCGCTTGAAATGGAGGAGGCATACTGCTATGATAGACAGGCGCCCTTTGATCCGGGCAGATTTAAACTTCCCGCTGAAAAAGAGGAATGCCTGATTTCTGAAAGAAAGCTAACAGTAAGGAGAAGTGAAACCGACACTAACGGCCATACAAACAACACGCGATATGTGGAATGGGCGGTTGACGATGTGCCCGATGACATATACGTGAATTATAAGGCCGATGAAATAAGAGTGCTCTACCGCAAGGAATGCCGCGCGGGAGACGAGGTAACAGTAAAAACATATTTGGAAAACGCCGGAGACGGTATCGAGATTATTACAGCCATGACAGACAGAGAGGGCAATGTCCTTTGCAAAATGTCAACGCTGTGGAGCAGAAAATAACCGCCCTGGATATACGGAGGTATTTAATGGATTCTGATTTTGGTTGTTCAGTGATGGACAAAAAGGCCCTGCTTACGGGCTTTAAAAACTTTGAGTTAAAGGATAAAAATTTAATAGACAGCTACACAAAGCCGTGGGATTTGGACTGTTCGGACCTGTCCTTCGCCAACCTTTTTATTTGGGGCGCGGACGGCAAAATGCAGTATACAATCGACGAGGACGTTCTTTACATCAAGCTCAATTTTAAGAGCTTTCCTGAATTTTTCTGGCCCCCGATACCCAAAAAGGGGACTAAATTCGAGTATAGGAAGCTTGTATGCAGGGTTTTTGACTACCTTGAGCATAAAAATGTTGTTCCCGTTATACGAAACGTGTGGGAGCCGTTTAAGGAAATTTTGGAAACAACCTGTCCGGAGCTTGATATAGAGCCGGCTGAAATTGCGTGGGACTATGTGTATTCCAGAGAAAAGCTTGCCACGCTTAAGGGCAAGAAGCTGCATGGAAAGAGAAACCACATAAATAAATTTATGCAGGAGAACCCGGATTGGGAGTATAAGAAGCTTACGCCGGATATGTATGACGAGTGTATAGCCGTATACGACGGCTGGAAGGAAAGCAAGGATCTTTCCGAGACGGAATTTGCCAATGAAAGGCGTTCTGTTGTGCTTGCTCTTACAAACATGGAAAGCCTAGGACTTACAGGAGGCGCTATTCTTCTGGATGGAAGAATAAAGGCGTTTACAATCGGAGAGAGGCTTAATAAGAGGGTTCAGCTTATACACATAGAAAAAGCGGACAGTGAGATTAACGGGCTTTTTCCCATGATTAACCAGCAGTACGTAATTAATGAGTGCCAGGACGTGGAATTTATCAACCGCGAGGAGGATATGGGAGTCGAGGGCATGAGAAAGGCCAAAAGAAGCTACTACCCGGACTTTATGGTTAAAAAATATTTTGCCGCAAAGGGCAGGCTTACACAGCAGGAAATGAGCGAGGAGTAAACCTTATTACACACAAGCTGTGTTGCCACAAAATTGAGTAGGGGTGTTACAAGAGGCAGATATGTATGCCGTAGGGCGGCTGAACACCTTAACCTCTACAAGCTGTGTTGCCACAAAATTGAGTAGGGCAAATAATTTGTTTTTAAATTAGATATTTTTTCATACTGTGCCATATTTGGCACAGTATTTTTTTATTCGCACAGTAAAAAATAATAAAGCAGTTTAATATTTAAGGAGGTATGAAAAATGGGCATTAAATATATACTTGCCGTTTTTCTTGCGGCTGCGTTTTTTATGACAGGTTGTTCTTCAAAGGCTGATAATTCAGGAAGATATTTTGACGATAACGGTCTTAACAACGGCGTTAACGGCAGAAGTGTAGACGGAACACTTGATAATAACGACATGTACGGCAGCACAACAGCCGATGGCTATGATTCCACATACGGAACAGGCCTCAACGGTGAAGGAACAATGTACGGCACCGACACTTATGATTTAACAGGTATGGATTATACAGACCCTAATCTTGCGGGTGTTAATGGTGTAGGCGCATTAAGCGGCGCCAACGGAGTTGTAAACGGGGCTAACAATGACGGTACACACAACGGCATGGCTTCCACAACTAACACAGGCACTAATTTTTAAGTAAATAAATAACGTCCCTAATCAGGGACGTTATTTTTATATCTTTCAAAAACCACCTAATACCATAAAGATGTATGGGATTAACTAATGTAAAGCTTGAAAATTTTATACTTATGTGAGAAAATAAACCTTAACCTCTACAAAGTGAAAAACGAATAATTGACAGCCTAGGGCTGAATAAGGAGTATATATGATACGAATAAACAATATAAAACTTAAGACCGACAATACGGACGTTTTAGGGGCAGCCGCCAGGAGGCTTAAAATAAAGCCGGAATGTATCAGCGCGCTTTATATACGCCGCCGGTCGCTGGATGCAAGAAAAAAGGATGATATACACTACATTTATTCAGTTGACGTGGAGACGGATAATGAGTCAAAAATACTTAAAGGCTGCCGTGATAAAAATGTCAGCCCTTCTTCATATAAAAAATATAAGCTTCCGGAGGGGCCGTTTGCTCTAGAGAAGAGGCCGGTCGTTGCGGGCTTTGGTCCGGCGGGCATGTTTGCGGCGCTTGCCCTGGCTGAAATGGGTCTGAGACCCATAGTGCTGGAACGGGGAAGGGCTGTTGACAGACGTACGGAAGATGTGGAAAGCTTCTGGAACGGCGGCAGATTTAATCCTGAAAGCAACGTTCAGTTCGGTGAGGGCGGAGCGGGAACCTTTTCAGACGGAAAGCTGACCACAAGAATTAAAGACAACAGAAGCCTCTATGTAATTGATAAATTCATTGAGGCCGGCGCGCCGGAGGAAATTGCCTACGACGCGAAGCCGCATATAGGCACCGACAGGCTGAAGGGCGTTGTTAAAAATATACGGAAAAAAATAATTTCTCTGGGCGGAGAGGTACGCTTTGAAAGCAGGCTGACCGCGATTATTGAACAAAACGGAAGTATCAGCGGCGTTATAATAAACGGCGGTGAAAAAATACAAACCGATAATCTTATACTGGCCGTGGGTCACAGCGCCAGGGATACCTTTGAAATGCTTTATGAAAGTAAAATAGCGCTGGAGCAAAAGCCGTTTGCGGCAGGGGTTCGTATCGAGCATCTGCAAAGCGATGTGAACAGGGCGCAGTATGGGGAGCTTGCCGATAGTCTTCCGCCGGCGGATTATATGCTGACCTATACTACAAAGGACGGCAGGGGAGTATACTCGTTCTGTATGTGTCCCGGCGGCTATGTTGTCGCGGCTGCGTCCGAGGAAGGAAGGCTTGCGGTAAACGGCATGAGCGAATACGCCAGAGACGGAGAGAATGCCAACAGCGCGCTTTTGGTTCAGGTAAACCCGGAGGACTTTCCGGGAGATAATCCGCTTGCCGGCGTGGAGCTCCAAAGAAGAATTGAGGAGGCCGCCTTCGAGGCTGGAGAGCGGGGATTCGGCGCTCCTGTTCAGCGTTACGGAGACTTTGCTGAGGGTAGGGTTTCCCAAAAGGAAGGGACGGTAAAACACAGCTACAGGCCAAATGCGGTTTTTGCCGATTTGAATAAGGTTCTCCCGGAATTTATATCGGAGGCGCTGAAGGAGGCAATTCCTCAGATGGGCAGAAGGCTTAAGGGCTTTGACTCTCCTGACGCCATTATGACGGGAGTTGAAACCAGAAGCTCGTCCCCTGTAAGAATTGTGAGGGGCGCGGACGGTCAGAGTCTCAGTCTGACGGGGCTTTACCCGGCAGGCGAGGGCGCAGGATACGCCGGAGGCATTGTTTCGGCGGCCGTTGACGGCGTGAGACAGGCTGAAAATATAATAAAAAATAGTTGATTTTCCAGATGGTAAAGACAGTCTAAACAGCCGCAAGTACGCATCGTTACTGGGTGAATGAAAAACGGACTATGGACTGAACGAAACAATGGTGCCCTATTTGGTGCCCAAAAGAAAATGGTGTCTTGCAAGATCTGCTAAAGCAATTTAAGATTTCATTTGACAGATATGCGCTGAAACTTTAGAATTGAAAAAACGCAGAGTGTATACGCCTTAGGTGGATAAGGTGCAGAGCGACAAATCGGAAGTTATAGGAGCTAAAAATATATAATGATACATGAAAGAAATGATAAAATATGGGAACACATGAAATCGGATTGTTCAAGATGTTCAGCATTGTGTTGTACTGCTCTGTTCTTTTCAAAATCAGATGGTTTTCCAAAAGATAAAGTATCAGGGCAACCATGTACAAATTTATTAGAAGACTACCGATGTAAAATACATTCGCAACTTGAAAAGCAGAAAATGAAAGGTTGTATTGGTTATGACTGCTTTGGTGCCGGACAGCAGGTGACACAAGTTATTTACCAAGGTCAGACTTGGAATGACATACCAAACCAATCAACAGAAATTTTTGATGTTTTTTTAATTGTGTTTCAGCTATATCAAATCAGATATTATTTGATAGAAGCAACGTCTCTTATTTCAGCACAGCCATTAAAAGAAACCATTCAGTGTTTGATTGAGGAAAATGTAAAAATGTGCCATTATCGCCCTAATAGTATTTTATCTTTAGATTTAGAGCAATACAGGCAAAGAGCAAATTATATTTTAAAGCAAGTGTGTAAGTTGCTTCAACAAAGTATTCATAGTGAAAGTGAAAAAGTCCCATCAAATTTTCTTGGGGTCAATTTCAAAGGACGGAACATGAGTGGAGCAGACCTAAGCACAAAACTTTTAATAGCTGCAAATTTTGAAGGGAGCCTTTTTAACGGAACCATTTTTTTAGGAGCTGACACCAGGGATACTAACTTTAACAATGCAGATTTAAGTGAAGCTGTGTTTTTGACACAAGGACAAGTTAATTCTGCAAAAGGAAATCGTAATACAAAATTACCCTATCATTTGGATTATCCATCTACATGGAAGTAAAGCATAACTTTCGGTTTGTCGGGCTGGTTTGCTGCGCCTTATTGGTAAACTGCGTATTAGCAAAAATGGAGTATACAATAGTGACAAGCAGTGTTTGAGTGTACACACATCACTTAAACCGCTTGCTGGGGATATTTTCCCAACCCCATAAACGCCCCTTACGGGGCGGCTGCGCTCCTCACGGAGCTAATAAAAGGCAGGTCCTAATCGTATCCTTAATGCTAATGATTAGGCCGCCCGAAATAGAGCAGCCTGGTTTTTGCAGTTGAAAACAGCAAATAGAGGTTAAATATACACCTTTGGCGGAGAAGGCGTACTCAACAAATTGGGGCCGTAAGGAGGGATTATTATGTATGACAGAATGCTTGACAGGCAGAATAGGCCGACATTTGATGACATGACCGCATACTGTGGCAAAGGGATGGAGTTATTTGTCCGAATAAATGAATGGCTGTCAAATGCATGCAGTACTACGCAGGAAATTTCCTTTCCCTATGGAAACAACTATGGATGGGCAGTTACTCATAGAAAGAAGAAAAAGCTGGTCTGCAACGTGTTTGCGGAGAATGATGCCTTTACCGTTATGCTTCGATTGTCAAATGAACAATTTCATCTGGTATATGACCAGGTGGAAAAAGAAACTCAGGAATGTATTGACAACAAATACCCTTGTGGTAATGGCGGTTGGATTCATTATCGAGTTACCAGTGAAGCTCATTTTTGCGACATACAAAAGATGCTGGAAATGAAGTGCACATCATAAACTATAACTTCCAGTTTAGAACGTTTTGAGGAAGAAATTGATATCATGCGGATTTGCGCGTGGTTATATAAAACGCTATGCGGCCTTTTGTAAGGCTTTTGAGGTATTCAGGCAATAAAAAATATCATGGAGGCGGAAAAATGATTAAAACATTTATTAGCGGAATGTGCGAGACAAACAGCTATATACTTGCTGACGAGGATAAAAACTGCGTAATTGTGGATCCGGAGGGAAGCCCAAACCAGTATATTAAATATATAGACTCAGAAGGGCTTAAGCCGGTTTATATCCTTCTTACACACGCCCACTTTGACCATATAGGTGCGATGGAGGGGCTTAAAAAGGAATACGGAATACCGGTGCTTGCAGGCGCCGATGAGAAAAGGGTGCTCAACGACCCTAATATCAACCTTACCAGTATGATAGGCGCGGGCAAGTCCTTCGAGGCCGACAGATACCTTTCAGACGGTGAGGAATTTACTGCGGGGAGCATGAAATTTAAAACACTGTTTACACCCGGACATACATGCGGAAGCGTATGCTTCATATGCGGAGATATATTGATAGCCGGAGACACTCTGTTTATGGGAAGCTGCGGCAGAACCGATTTTCCTACGGGCGACTGGGGAACGATAAGCAGATCGCTTCAAATGCTCAAAAACCTTGACGGAGATTACAGGGTGCTTTCGGGACATGGTCCTGAAACAACACTGGAAACCGAAAGAAGAACAAATATGTTCATGCGCTGATATTATCCTGTTCTGAACCGGCGCTGCATAAAAGAAATTTAAATAGCTGTCAGGCTTTTTCAGCCGTCTTTTTTACAAATACAAAGGTGCTTTCGTCGGAAAGCTCGCCGGAGTAGCAGTATCCGAGACGGCTGAAATTTTTTATGCCTTCAGGGTCGTTCACATTGTTTTCAGCCATATATCTTACCATTTCACCGCGCGCCATTTTGCATAGGGTACCCTTTTCCACAAGCCTGCTGTCCGACTGCTCTGCGAAAACGCAGGATATGAAGCGCACTTCACCAGGCAGGCTGTCGGATATTACCCTGCTGTATTCCTTTGAGGCCAGATTTATTATTGTGTCTGTTTCCGAGGCAAGCTGACCGGCCAGTATGTCTCCCCAAAAGCCGTAAAGCGATTTAAAGCCGTCGCCGGAAAGGGCCGCCTGCATTTCAAGCCTGTAGGGCACAACCCCGTCAAAGGGGCGCAGCATGCCGTAAAATCCGGAAAGTATAATAAGACGGTCCTGTATATAATCCAGCTCTTCATATGTAAACACTCCCGGCGCCATGTACTGATACTGTATACCCTCATAGGAAAAAATGGCGGGGGTAAGCCTTTTTCTCAAATCCATCACGTCAAGCCTCTCCCTGTTAAGCGAGGCTATTTTGTCATTGCATCTCCAAAGCTGCTTAAGCTGGTCATAAGACATTGATTTCAGTATTTCCATAAGCTGCTGTGTCCTGTCCAGATACATTGGAAGGCCGCGGCATTCAAGGCTGTCGGTGTCTGTAATCATTTTTTTTGCCGGGGAAATAATTATTTTCAATTAGTATCACATCCTATAAGTATCTGTGTAATGTAATCGTCCATATCGGATATTGCCATTTCGTTAAGCCCCTCCTCATAGGCGTAGCCTGTAAGCGTCAGGCTGTTGGCCTTGGCAAAGCGTACTATACGGCCGTAGGCTTCTGGCAGCCTGTCCCAGCTTCCTGTACAGAAGGCGCGCAGATAGCTTCCGGCGGGCCGCCTGAACAAAGCCTTTTTGTTTAAAGGGCGGTCTATGGCGGTAAAGAGATAGTCGTATTCGTCAAACTGTCCCGTCAGCACGTTTTCAGCGGAAATCATGCTTCCGCAGTTCTTTCTGTATGAGGTCAGGGATTTGGCGTCAGTAAGATGCCCTAAAAACGCCTCAAATCCGGAGCTGTCGTCTGTAACATAGGAAACGGGGCTTAGCAGCAGATATTCCTCGGGACAATGTATCAGCTCCACGTCATCGCCGGCACGAAAGCAAAGGTCAAGCTGCGCCTCCTTTTGGGCAAGTATGCCTTTAAGCTCCTTCATTCTTGCAATTGCCCTGCGTATTTCCTCCTGCCTTTCCGCCAGCAGCTCCTTTAAAGCGGGGACAGACGGGCTTTCCATATAATTCTTTATCTCCTCTATGGACATGCCCAGCTCCCTTAGCGCCAGCAGCATTTCAAGTGTGGGGCTTTGCTGATAGGTATAGTAGCGGTAGCCGTTATCGCCCCTGTGGGAGGGGCTGAACAGTCCGATTTCATCATAATAGTGCAGTGTGCGTTTATTTATATTATGTATTTTGGCAAACTGGCCCGCTGTAAAAAACATTATTTTCCTCCTATTGACATTACAGTAGCTGTATAGTTTATGATACCCGTTGTAACGGTTTAAGTCAATAATAAGGAGGATTTTTATGATAAGCTTCAGACCGATAGAAAAACAGGATTATAACTATCTGGAAAGAATTATAAGCGACACCTGGAACTACGAACAGTTTTGCGGCAAAAAAACAGCCCGAAAAATGGCTAAGCTTTATTTGGCAGGCTGCCTGAGTGAACAGGACTTCACCTGCGTTGCGGTAAAGGACGGAAGGGCGGCAGGAGTTATAATGGGAAAGGATTTGAGAATAAGGCACAAAACAAAGCTCAAATACAGGCTTGGATTTTTATCATCACTTATCTCGATGTCGTTAAGCGCCGAGGGAAGGAAAACTCTCAAAATGTACGGAGGGATTGATAAAATAGACAGGGACCTTCTGAATGGGACCAAGCAGGCTTTTGACGGCGAGCTGTGCTTTTTTGTGCTGGACAGGAGGCTGCGCGGCAGCGGTACAGGAAAGGAGCTGTTTAACAGGTTTATGGACTATTCGGCAAAAAACAACATGGAAAGCTTTTTCCTTTATACCGACAGTACATGCAGCTTCGGCTTTTACGAGCACCGGGGGCTTATCCGCAGAGGGGAGAAAAGCTTTCCTGTACCGGGATATGAAGAACCCATGAGGTTTTTCATTTATTCCGGAGAGTGCGGGAATTAAGAAAAGGCTTTCCTTTAATTAAGGAAAGCCTTTTTAATCAGTCGATATTAATTTCAATGGAAAACTTGTTTTTGTCTCCGCGGTATTTCAGCAGTTCGTAAATTACAGGCGTGCCTGTTTCCTGCGAATAGCAGATGTTTGTGCACATGTTAACGGGACTGCCTTTTTTTATGTTCAGCAGCTTGGCCTCAGCCTCGGTCGCGCCGACGGCCTCGATTGTTTTAAGTATTCTTTTGACCTTCGCCAGCTTGCTTTTGGCCAGTATATGATATACGGAGGTGGAGTTGAAGGTTTCCTCGTCCTCCTTAAGCAGAAAATCGCATAAAGGATATTTAAAATAGCTTTCCACATATCCCATAGCCATACCGTCAGCATACCTGTGCCTTAAGAGGTAGATTACATTATCGCCCTCCTCAATTTCCAGCGCCCTGGCCTGTTCGGAATTAGCCTTAACCAGCGTAAGCTCAATGGCCTGTGTGGACGGGGTCATGGACAGGGAAAACAGCTCCATGTTATAGCCGTCGTACATGTTTACAAGGTCGGTCTTAACCTTAGGCTGTGATACAAAGGTGCCTTTGCTTTTTACCCTGTAAAGATATCCCTCGTTGACAAGCTCGCTTATGGCCTGCCTGATTGTAGTCCTGCTTATACCGTATATATCACAGAAGGTTTTCTCAGTGGGAATAGCGTCTCCCGCCTTTACCCCCTCATTGTTGATCTCGTCAAGAATTATTTGTTTTACCTGGTAATACAAAGGAATAGGAATGTCTTTATTGATTGTATGATTTAGAAACTCCATGTATCATATACTCCTTTATGGTTTATTGTAATCACATAATGATGATTTCATATTATAAAACATTTTCTAAAAAAAAGCTACTGTTTTACATATTTTTTATGTAATTTGCGAACTTTGCTAAATTATACATATAAAGGAGGAGAAATATCGCCAAATTTCGTAATTTTGCCGCCTGTATACCCTTGACATTGTCTCCGTTATAATGCAGAATATGGTATGCGCAGAGGCACTGGAAAAAAACCGACAAATGTCTTGATTTTAGGCTTTTATTGGGATATAATATACAGGCGTTAAAAAAAGTTGTGCACAGTATACAAAATATGATTTAAATCCAAGGGGCGGCAGGAATTATAAAATACTATTTGCTATATGTATTCGCCTGGATGGATTTAATTTATATATATTTTACATTATTAAAATTTAACAGGGGGACTAAAAATGGGAAATTGGATTTTTATAGCGCCTATAGTCGGCGTTATAGCTCTTATTTTTGCCCTTTTTCTCTCAAAAAAAGTTTCAAGAGAAGAAGAAGGCACAGATAAGATGAAAGAGATTGCTGCTGCCATCAGCGACGGCGCGCATGCATTCTTAACAGCAGAGTACAAAATTCTTGTTATCTTTATTGTAGTATTGTTTGTTCTTATCGCGTTTGGTATCGGCGTAGGCTCGGCGGTTGCGTTCGTGGCAGGTACATTATGCTCTATCCTTGCAGGATATTTCGGTATGAGCGTTGCTACAAAGGCCAATGTAAGGACAGCCAATGCGGCTAGGACAGGCGGCATGAACAGGGCGCTTTCCATCGCCTTCAGCGGCGGCGCCGTTATGGGTATGTCAGTTGTAGGCCTCGGTCTTATTGGCGTAAGCGTTGTTTACATGGTAACAGGTGATACAAATATTCTTTTCGGATTCAGCCTTGGCGCTTCTTCCGTAGCTCTTTTCTCACGTGTTGGCGGCGGTATCTATACAAAGGCTGCCGACGTAGGCGCTGACCTTGTTGGTAAGGTAGAGGCGGGTATTCCTGAGGACGACCCCCGTAACCCCGCTGTTATCGCAGATAACGTAGGCGATAACGTAGGCGACGTTGCAGGTATGGGTGCCGACCTTTTTGAATCATATGTAGGCGCTATCGTTTCAGCGGTTACACTCGGTGTTGTAGCGTTTGGCACAGAGGGCGCTCTTTTCCCTCTCGTACTTGCTTCTGTAGGTATTATTGCCGCAATCATCGGCTGCTTCTTTGTTAAGGGCGATGAGAAGGCTAACCCTCATAAGGCTCTTAAGACAGGAACATATGTAGCCAGCGTTATAGTAATAGTTTTAGCAATAATTTTAAGCAAACAATTCTTCGGAGGCTTCAATCTTGCGGTTTCAATTATCGCCGGCCTTATCGTAGGCGTTATAATCGGTATTATTACTGAGAGATATACATCAAGCGACTTCAGATCAGTTAAGAAAATCGCTGACCAGTCTGAAACAGGAGCAGCTACAACAATCATCAGCGGCCTTGCAGTTGGTATGGAATCAACAGCAGCTCCCATCGTTCTTATTGCAATCGGTATTCTTGTAGCTTACGGCTTCGGCGGACTTTACGGTATCGCTCTTGCTGCTGTAGGTATGCTTTCAACAACAGGCATCACAGTTGCAGTTGACGCTTACGGCCCTATCGCCGACAACGCCGGCGGCATCGCTGAAATGAGCGAGCTTGACGAAAGCGTACGTGAAATTACTGACAAGCTTGACGCTGTAGGAAATACAACAGCTGCTATGGGCAAAGGCTTTGCTATCGGTTCAGCCGCGCTTACAGCCCTTGCGCTTTTCGTATCCTACGCACAGTCTGTAGGACTTACAAGCATTGATATTCTTGATACACAGGTTATCGTAGGTCTTTTCATCGGCGGTATGCTTCCTTTCCTTTTCTCTGCATTCACAATGCAGTCAGTTGGTAAGGCTGCTTTCCAGATGATTGAAGAGGTTAGACGCCAGTTCAAGGCTTTCCCCGGTATTATGGCCGGAACACAGAAGCCCGATTATAAGAGCTGCGTTGCTATTTCAACAAAGGCTGCGCTTAAGGAAATGCTTATACCCGGTATCATGGCGGTTGCAGCTCCTATTTTAGTAGGCGTTGTGCTTGGTACAAAGGCACTTGGCGGACTTATTGCCGGCGCTCTGGTTACAGGCGTTCTTATGGCTATCTTCATGTCAAACTCAGGCGGCGCATGGGATAACGCTAAGAAATATATTGAGGAAGGCAACCACGGCGGAAAAGGCAGCGAGGCTCATAAGGCTGCTGTCGTAGGCGACACAGTAGGCGACCCCTTCAAGGATACATCGGGTCCTTCAATCAATATTCTTATCAAGCTTATGACAGTCGTATCGCTTGTATTCGCACCTTTATTTGCGCTTATCAACAGCGGAAACGGTTTCTTAGTTTAATTTGATATTTCAGGCAGCCGGAATTACCGGCTGCCTTTTTTAAAAGGTGATTATATGGGAAAATATTTTGAGGGCTTTCCGAAGGAATACATTGATTTTCTTTGGGAGCTGAGAATGAATAATAACACTGAATGGTTCAGCGCCAACAGGGACAGGTATAATACGCTGCTTAAGGAGCCTATGAAGCTCTTTGCGGATGAAATGGCGGAAAGACTCAACAGTATGGGTATGGGAGAGACCTTTTTTCCGGCTGTCTCAAGGGCCAACAGGGATATACGCTTCTCAAAGGATAAATCGCCCTACAAGGACAGAAAATGGGTCGTTTTTAACTATGGGGAAAGCCGCTGGCAGGAAAAGTGCTGCTATTATTTTGAGATCGCGCCGGAGGGCTGGTCCGCCGGAATGGGATTTTACGAGGCGCGCTCGGACTATATGGCAAGATACAGGAATAAGCTTACGGCAGACCCGGCAGGACTTAAAAGGCTGGACGCAAGGCTTAAAAAACAGGATATTTATCAGCCTGATGTGCAGATGTATAAAAAGAACTTCACTCCCGAGGGCGTGCCCGACGGTCTTGGAAGATGGTATCAGTTTAAAAACCTGGCCTTTATATCCCAGTATAGGATTGAGGAAAGCCTCTTTGACCGCTCTATACTGGATGAGGTTCAGGAGGGCTTTGAGTTTTTAAAGCCGTTTTTCATGTATTTTAAGGATATTTAACGCCATTTTGGCGCGGCATTGACCTTTTTATATTATCCTATTATAATATTGTGTACATCCATTGAAGGAGCCGCGCATTGTAATAAAGGATATAACTGTTTGCGCAGGCTAAAAAACGCATGGGTTTAAACCCATGCGTTTTTTAGCATACTAGATTATAAGAAATTTTCAGCGAGAATTTCAACGGCGTTTTCCGCTATAAGCGTTTCACCATGTTCAACAAGATGGAACTTGGCGAGTATATTTGAGATTTCTCTGTCGCCGTATTCGTTTAAAATGCAGATACATTCGGCAGAATCGTCTATTTTCTGACCGCTTTGGAGCACAAGATAATATCTGTTGTTGTTTTTGTACAGCGAGCTGGATATAAACCTGAAAAAGGCAATCCTCACACATGCGTCAATAACATCGTCAAGTGCTTTAAAGGAATAGATTACGATATTTGAATTATCTGAACTGTCCGTCCTATGTACTGTAATTGAATTTCTCTTGTACCTGTGAAGGTCTTTGGATATAATGGGTACAGGGGCCTCCTGTCCGGAGCACTCTGCCTCATCGTTTTCAGAGTTGAGCTTTGTAACTATTATCATTATGCTGTCCAGTGCAACCGGCAGCGCCTCAACCATAAGCGGTGCGTCGTCAACGGCAAAGCCGCATTCGTCAAGGGCCTGTGAAAGAATATCCTGAAAGAGCTCCTTTGTCTTGTCGTTGGAAACAGCAAGATCTTCAAGCTTTATATCTTTATCGGCAAGATCGTCTTCGCTGAGTATAAATTTAACCTGGGTATCGCTGATTTTCTCTATCTTCATAGCTGTCCCTCCCCACAATTAAAAATAGGTTGTTTTAAGTATAAGTAATAAAAACTTATATGTAAATAGGATATTACTGTAAAGCCTTTAAATTGTCAATAATTATATTTTGATTGTAACATAAATATTAGAAATGGTGGTGCAAAATGAAAAAATATTTTTCCTACATTCTCACACTGGTCATTTGGCTTGTGGGATTTTACGTCTATCTTCCGCCGATAAATATCAAGGCGGAGGAATTTTGGTGGTTTCTCGCCTTTATGGCTATATCGGGCCTTGTAATAAACGCTTTCAGGCTTGTAAGCCAGATAGACTTCCATAATCTGCGCTACAGCGTCGCAAACGGCACAAAGGGCGTAAAGGTAATTGTAAAGGCGGCCGGGATATTTATCCTTGTGTACTTCATCGGAAACGTTATATCATGGCCTGTATTCCGTGCGAAGGATTACAGCAGCCTTATTACCGTTGAAAACGGAAATTTCGAGGAGGATGTTGACGAGGCGGATTTCAGCCAGATACCTTTGCTTGACAGCAATTCGGCGGCGCTTATTGCCGAGCGTAAGATGGGTACTATGTCCGATATGGTGTCTCAGTTTGAGGTAAGCGAGTATTTTTCACAGATAAACTATAAGGAGAAGCCCTACAGGGTAACGCCTCTCAGGTATGCCAGCGTTATTAAATGGCTTGCCAACAGGTCAAATGGCATACCGGCTTATATTTTAATTGACATGTCCACACAGAACGCGGAGCTTATTAAGCTTAACGACGGAATTAAAATATCTCCGTCGGAGTATTTCGGCAGGGATTTGATGCGCTATATCCGTTTCAGATACCCGACCGCCATGTTCAGGGGAACCTATTTCGAGATTGACGATGAGGGTACGCCATACTGGATATGCCCTGTAATGGACCATACGATTGGGCTGTTCGGCGGTGCTGACATAAAGGGAGCTGTGGTATTAAACGCTGTAACCGGCGAAAATGTATACTACGACGTTGAGGATATACCCCAGTGGATAGACAGGGTATATGACGCCGAGCTTCTTATGGAGCAGTACGATTATTACGGACTGCTTTCAAACGGATATATCAACAGCCTCTTTGCGCAGAAAAACTGCTTTAAGACAACGGCGGGCTATAACTATATCGCTCTGCATGACGACGTATGGGTTTATACGGGAGTAACCTCGGTCAGCGGCGACCAGTCCAACGTGGGCTTTGTGCTGATGAACCAGAGGACAAAGGAAACCAATTATTATCAGATTGCCGGCGCGGAGGAATTTTCGGCTATGTCCTCGGCGGAAGGGCAGGTACAGCATCTTGGTTATACCGCCACATTCCCGCTGCTTCTGAATGTTGGAGGAGAGCCGACATATTTCCTTGCGCTTAAGGACAACGCGGGGCTTGTCAAAAAGTACGCTATGGTAAATATACAGAAATATCAGATAGTGGCCATCGGCGATACAGTCAACGAATGCGTAAGGTCCTATGAAAACCTTATGGAGGACAGCGGAGTGGATATAACCGACAGCGGAGAAAAGCAGACGGTGACGGGCACCATAACAATGCTTAAGGATATAGTAATAGACGGCAACACCTATGTATATATTATGCTTGATGACGGCGATGCGCTTTATTCGGTAAAGGCCGGAGACCACGTTGGAATACTGAAAAAGAACGAGGGCGACAGCGTGACGCTGGATTACGTCAGGTCTGTGGCTGAAGGTGTGTTTAACGTAATAGGAATAGAGTAAAAATTAAGCCGCTGTGGATAATAACACGGCGGCTTTTTAATGACTGCTCCGCCGGAAACTGTTGATAATATAAAAAAGATATGATATATTGAAATAGCGAGAAGCTGGGAGAATATCTGAAGTTGCCGCCATGAATTGCATGGCGGCATTTTTTATAGGAGGAATTATTATGTGGAATTACATATGGCCCATGTGCCTTATTGTGCTTTCAAACGTATTTTATAACCTTATCACTAAAAGCACGCCCTCAAGCGTCAATCCGTACCTGTCGCTGTGCCTTACATATACTGTGGGCGCCGTGGTATCGCTTTTGGTCTATTTCCTGTCGGCAAAGGGTGCGTCAATTGCGGCGGAGCTTGGAAAGCTGAATTGGACAAGCTATGCGCTCGGTCTTTCTATTGTGGGACTGGAGGCAGGCTATATTTACCTGTACCGCGCCGGCTGGGAAATTAGCAGAGGCTCGCTTACGGCAAATATTTCCCTGGCGGTTATACTCCTTTTTGTTGGACTTTTGTTTTATAAGGAGGCTTTTAATATAAAACAGCTTTTCGGCATTCTGTTCTGCGTTGCGGGAATTGTGCTTCTAAACGGCAGATGACGGGCTTTGGGGTGATTTGCAACCGACGCCTTACAAAATGTAAAGCTCGGTTGATGGCATGACAGGACTGTTTTTGATATATTTGAGACATCAAATTTGAGGAGGATACAGCGTGGATATTTCAGAAAAAATTTTACAGCTTAGAAAGGCGTCTAATATGACACAGGAGCAGCTTGCCGAAAGGGTGAGTGTTTCAAGGCAGTCTGTGTCAAAATGGGAGGGTGGTCAGGCTGTTCCGGAGCTGGATAAGCTTCTGGAGCTGAGCAAAGTGTTTAATGTAACTACGGACTATCTTCTCAGGCCGTCGGAGCTTGATGAGCTTTCCATAAAAACCGAAATACTGGAGAAAAAACAGCAGGAGCTGATTGAGCAGGCTGAGAGAGCAAATAAAAAGAAACACAATATTTTATCCTGCGCCGCTGTATATACGGCGGCATTGGCGGCGGCGATACTGCTTCACCTTATTTCATGGGAATGGGACTTCCTTTGGAATGTGTTTCCCGGCGTTACGCTGTATATAGTTATTTTTCTGGCGGCTTCGGCTCTTTGTATAGGTATTTGTGCCAGACACAGATAATAAGCAGATAATAAAAGGGAGGGACGCTGATTTCCGCGTCCCTCCCTATAATAAGGAGAAAAATTATTTATAGACCCTTACTCTTTCCTCACCGGGCATTTTGCTTACGGGCTCCGGGTCGGATACTGCCGTACCGAATACCATTTCCGACACAAGACGCCAGTCGTCAGGTATATCCCATTGCTTTTTTACAGCCTCGTCTATAAGGGGATTGTAATGCTGAAGATTTGCGCCGATATTTTTTTCGGCAAGGGCATTCCAGACGTTTATTTGAAGCATGCCAAGGGAATGGGCGGCGAACATGCCAAAGGAATCCGCAAATTTGGCATACTGCGCCTTTGCATCCTCCACTGCCTTTTCGTCCTCAAAAAACATTATTGTACCTGCGCCTTGTGCAAACATCTCCATTTTCTTTTTGGTAGCCGGATAATCAATGGGGGATGCGACTCCTTTAAGTATATCGGCGGTTATGGCCCACAGCCTGCGGTGCTCCCCGCCGAATAAAATGACCGCGCGGCTGCTCTGAATATTGAAGGCCGATGGGGTTTCCTCAATAATACGGTATACCATTGATACAATTTCCTCATTTCCCGTTTTCATGTCACTGGAAAGGCCGTAAACGCTTCTTCTTTTCTTTATAGTTTCCATATAGCCCATACAATTTCCTCTTTTCTGATTTATTTTAGATATGTAGAACTAAAATAAGTATGGCTGTAAATGGGAGAAAATATGATGGGTAAATTTGGGTTTATCGCAATTCTTTAATGGATTATATTTGCAATATGTATTGTGTCAACAGAATTACAAAAAGAAAACCCCTGAGGCGGGGAAGGGGAGGTATTTAAAGGGAACCCTTGAAAACCGGGCATGTGTTGTGAGGTATCTTATATATATATTATTTTGCCCGGCCTCCCGCCTCGGGGATTTTTTATGCCACGCTGTAGATTTTTACTTCGGGGTCTGCGCTCCAAAGCGGCTTAAGGCCAACGAATACGTCGTTTTGGAACAGCTCGCTTGACAGGTATGCCTGCGCGTGGTCCACGCTGTCAAAACCGTGAAGCACCTGCACGTCCTCGTCTCTTATAAGCAGGTCCTTTGTAAGCGCGCCTTCGATTGTATCAAGAAACGGCTGACGGTAGTCGGTATAAATTTTAGCGGCCGCGGGACGGCTGGCATTTTCGATTTTCATTGTAATTTCAAGATAAGCAGTGGGTTTCATGTTTTTACCTCCTTGTGGATTTGTTTTTTACAAGCCGATTATATCAATAGGAAATTAAAAATAAAATACGTAAGCAAATTTAATATCAGCTATTAATTTTGATAGTTGAAGTACTCTGACGTATAAAGTATAATCAGTATATAATTTTAACGAGGGGTGAGATAATGTATCAGCCAAAAATAGAAAAAGATATATGGTGCCCGTTTGAGTACGGCTTCGACGTATTCGGAGGGAAATGGAGGCCAAGGATAATATGTGTTCTGGCTGATAAGGGAGTTATGCGCTACAGTGTTCTCAGAAGCGAGATGACCAATATCACCGACGCTATACTGTCCACGGCGCTTAAATCGCTTATAAACGACGGCCTTGTGGAGCGCCGCCAGTATGAGGAGGTGCCCCTGAGGGTAGAGTACTCGCTGAGCGAAAAGGGCTGGTCCCTTGTGCCTGTTATACAGAACATATGCAAATGGTCGGGTACATATAATCAGACTGACAGCGAAAACACCTTTGCCCAGTGCCTGTCATGCGAATACAGCGGAAAAAAATAAAAGCCCCCTGAACACTGCGTTCAGGGGCTTTTTATATATGGCTGAAAAATGCCGCGCTTACAGCCGCTTTATTATTTTTATGGTTTTCATTGTTTTATCTGAAAAGCCGTGTATGTGTCGGCGGCTTTCAACAGCCTCGGTTATAAAGCTGTGGATATCCTCAGTTATTATTTCCCCTGGATATATTACCGGTATTCCGGGCGGATATGGCGCAATCATTTCCGCGCTTATTTTCCCTGCGGCCTTTTTAAAATCTATGCGTTCGGACTCGGCAAAAAAGGCTTTTCTCGGAACCGCCGCCATAGGAGGGATATTTGGAAACAGGAAGGGGATATCAGCAAAAGGCGGGGCTTCGGCAGATATTTTTTTAACCGCTTCAATCAGCCTGTCGGCGGAGCGCCTTGTATCGGCGTGGCCTATAACGGCAATAACACTGCGGCTGTCGGCCATTTCCGTGCATATGTTGTATTCGTAAAGCAGTCTGTCGGCCAGCTCAAAGCCGGAAATGCCCGCAATGGAAAATACAAGCCTTGCCCTGTCCAGGGCGAAAACGTTTTTTCCGTCGGCGGTATCCAGACAGCGTACATTGCCCAGCCTGTTAAGCCTCTCTCTTATATACTCAGCGGTATCAATCATGCCGGAGACAAGTCCTTTGCCGTTTACAGCCATGCTGTGCCTGGCGCTGTCAAGGGAGGCCATTAAAATATAGGACGGGCTTGTGGACTGTACTATTTTCAGGGTCTGGTCAACCCTGTTTATGTCTCCGCCGTTTACGTGCAGCATTGAGCTTTGGGTCATGGAACCAAGTGTTTTGTGTATGCTCTGCGCCGCCATGTCCGCGCCTGAAAGCAGGGCTGATTTGGGCAGCCTGTCCGAGAAATTAAAGTGTGCGCCGTGCGCCTCGTCAACCAGAAGAAGGGCGCCGTGCCTGTGGCATATCTCGGCTAATTTTTCCAGGTCGCTGGCTATGCCGTGGTATGTGGGGCTTGTAAGCATAAGCGCCTTAATGCCGGGGTTTTCCTCAAAGGCTTTTTCAGCCTTTTCGGGGGATAGGCTTGCGTATGTGCCGAATTCAGCGCATTTTTCAGGCTCGATATATATCGGCTCTGCTCCGCTTATAATTAGTCCCATCAGCACGGATTTGTGGCAGTTTCTGGCCACAAGAACCTTTTCTCCCTCATGGGCAGCGGCCGTCAGCATGGCCTCGTTGGCGCAGGTTGTCCCGTTTACCAGGAAAAATGTGCGCCTTGCGCCGAACAGCTCCGCAGCCAGCTCCGCAGCCTCCTTAATTGCTCCCTCGGGCTCGTGCAGGTCGTCTGTCAGCGGCGTTTCAGTTATGTCATATGCCAATACATCTCCTGCGATGTCCTTAAAGGCGCCGTCGGCTCCTGTTCCCATATGGTGGGACGGTATGCAGAAATATTCAGGCCTTCTCTCCCTGAAGGCCTTCAGCATGTCGATTATAGGCGTTTTTGTCTGGCGCTTGTCCATTAAATACACTTCCTGTAAAATTATTTCCTTTAGTCTAGCATATAGAAAAAACAATTTAAATAGCCTGCCGAAAAATATATGGCTGAAACGTACACATAATAAGAAAATCTGTGCTGTTCGCTTTATTTGAATGCCTTTTTATGTTATAATGATAAACTAGGTTAATTATGTAATCCTTTTGGATATTTATGAGGTGATATAATGGCACAGAGAAAGACGACGGCAAAAAAGGCCAGCGTCAAATCGGCCCCGAAAAAACAGACAGGCTCTAAATCGAGGTCGGCAGGCAGAAAGCCTGCAAAGAGCACAAGGGGACGCAGGAGCGCGCCCAAAAAGACCTATGAGGACAACTCAATGATGGATGAAATCATAAGCCTTATTGTAATAGCTGTATCAATAGTAGCGCTTATTAGCCTGTTTACGGATAAAATCGGTATTGTAGGCACTGTGATAGGCGGAGGTCTGAAGGGGCTTTTGGGAATAGGGGCGTTTTTCCTTCCCTTTATAGTCATAGCCTTCTGTATATGGATACTGTTCAGTGAGGAAAGGAGAGGCCTGTATTATAAGCTTGGCGGCTCGGTGCTGTTTATAATCTGCCTTGCGTCCTTCGCTCACGCCATTACGTCCAGCGGACAGGGCGTTGTAACAGCGGCAAAGCTTTTCGCCGACGGCAGCGCGTCAAACGGCGGGCTTATCGGCGGGCTTATCGGCGGGGCTATGATGCGGCTTTTGGATAAGCTGGGTACATATATTATTCTTTCGGTACTGATAATTGTTTCGATAGTAATGGCTACCGGCTTCTCATTTTTTGACGGGGTTGGAACCGCGGCAAGATATGTTGGCGAAACGCCTAAGCGCAGAAACGAGAAAATAAAGGCCAAGGCCGAAAGGGTTAAGGTTAAGGAAGCGGAAAAGGAAGTGCGTCAGGCTGAAAGAGCCGAAAGGGTCAGAAAGCGTAAGGAGGTTTTCAATATCCTTATGGAGAAGGACGACTTCGCTACAGGAGAAAAGGGCGGCTTTGCGGATGGCTCGGCTGCCGTTGACATTGGGCTTGAAAAACAGGAGGAGCCATTTGCGGACGGCGTTATGCCCTCTGATTATATGGTCAGAAACATAGCCAGACATACCGGCACAGCACAGCCTGAAATGGATATTAAAAACGAGGAAGCCTCCTCAATGGTGGAATTTAATAAGGACAGGGGCATACAGTGCGTCATAAGCAACGGTACATTTGAAGAGGATGAAGCGGACGAGCCGGTAACGGACGAGGGCTTTGAGTTTGAGATTAATCCAATCGGCGTTAAGCTGGAGGAGGTTTCAGACGAGGAGATAGAAAGCGAGGGTCTGGTGGCTGACGAGTCTATAACGGCAGGAGCCTCCAAGGCAGGCTATATGCCCGAAAAGCGCGCGGAGGAGCCGGTACATCTTGACAGCAACATAATCGGCGGCGAAATTTATACGGCGGACGAAATGAAGGCTGTTACGGGTGTTGACGATACAAAGCCGGAGGCTAAGGAAATCAAGCCTGTAAAAACAGACTATAAATTTCCGCCGATGAGCCTGCTTGGAAGGGACCCGAGCGCGGGCGTAACCCAGTCAAAGGCGCAGATGCTTCAAACCGCGCAGAAGCTGGAGGAAACTCTTAAAAGCTTCGGCGTTGACGCGAAGGTAATGCAGATAAACCAGGGGCCTACGGTTACAAGGTACGAGCTGTCCCCAAGTCACGGTGTTAAGGTAAGCAAAATAGTGAATTTGGCCGATGATATCGCCCTTAACCTGGCGGCCAACGGCATAAGGATAGAGGCGCCCATTCCCGGCAAGGCGGCCGTGGGCATAGAGGTGCCTAATAAGGAGCAGCAGTCGGTATATTTAAGGACAGTACTTGACTCGGACAAGTTTAAAAGCTTTCCGTCGAAGCTGGCCTTTGCGCTTGGGCAGGACATCGCTGGAAACGCTGTTATAACGGATATAGCAAAAATGCCCCATCTTCTTATTGCCGGAGCAACGGGCTCGGGCAAGAGCGTGTGCATAAACACGCTTATAACAAGTATAATTTATAAGGCAAAGCCCGATGAGGTCAAGCTGATACTGGTTGACCCCAAGGTGGTGGAGCTGAGCGTATATAACGGCATACCGCATTTGATGATACCCGTTGTAACAGACCCCAAAAAGGCCGCGGGCGCTCTAAACTGGGCGGTAAGGGAAATGCTTGCCAGATACAACTCCTTCGCGGAATGCTCCGTCAGGGATATAAAGGGCTACAACGCAATGAAGGCTGACAAGGGTGAACTGGACTTCATGCCGCAGATAGTAATAATCATAGACGAGCTTGCGGACCTTATGATGGCGGCGCCAAAAGAGGTTGAGGACAGCATATGCCGTCTTGCGCAGATGGCAAGGGCGGCAGGCATACACCTTATCATAGCTACGCAGAGGCCGTCGGTTGACGTTATTACAGGCGTTATCAAGGCCAATATACCATCAAGGCTGGCCTTTGCCGTATCCTCAGGCATAGACTCCAGGACTATACTTGATATGAACGGCGCAGAGAAGCTGCTTGGCAAGGGCGACATGCTCTTTTATCCC
>URCD01000026.1 GCA_900546215.1 uncultured Eubacteriales bacterium
GTGTCAGCCTCAAATTCTCTGTCAAACTTAGTAATATATGCTGTGTTGCAGCAGTCAATCAGCTGGTCATACACCGCCCCGCCGCCGATTACATAAAGCCTGTCACTGTCGTACTGCTGTATATATTCCTTAAGCTCATCAATGGAGTGAACCACGGCCGCACCCTCTTTATCAAAGCTCTTATCAGTAGTAATAATTATATTTTCTCTGTCCTTAAGGGGTTTACCGCCTGGAAAAGTCGCAAGAGTCTTTCTTCCCAGTATTACTACATTCCCTACTGTTTTGCTCTTAAAAAACTTCATATCTGCTGAAACGTGTGCCAGCAGTTCCCCTTTGTTGCCGATAGCCCAGTTTTTATCTGCTGAAGCAATCATATTCATATAGCTTACTCCTTTGTAATATAATCCGCTGGTCTTTCTTTATTTATGCCAAAGCTGTAAAGAATAGCTCTTACAATTCTTTCTGAAGCATTACCGTCGCCAAAAGGGTTTTTTGCAACGGCCATTTTTCTGTACTCGTCGCCATTATCCAAAAGCTCTTTGGCCATGCTATATACAGTATCCTCATCCGTTCCAGCGAGTTTAAGCGTTCCAGCCTCGACTCCCTCTGGTCGTTCCGTTACATTTCTTAAAACAAGCACAGGCTTGCCCATTGAAGGCACCTCTTCCTGAAGTCCGCCTGAGTCTGTCATGACCATATATGAGCGATTCATAAGATTATGCATATCCTTAATGTCAAGCGGGTCAAGCAGATGTATTCTTCCATGCCCTCCGAGTATGTTATGAACTGGATTGGAAACAGCCGGATTTTTGTGTACAGCATAAACAAGCTCCACATCTTCATACTCATTAGCTATTCTTCTCAGGGCTTTGCAAATATTCTCAAGAGGCTCTCCGAGATTTTCGCGTCTGTGGGCAGTAATTGTAATTACTCTTTTGTTCTGGTAATCAATTGAATTAAGTTCGTCCACGGTAAATTTATAACTGTCGTCAATTGTAGTTTTAAGGGCGTCTATAGCCGTATTTCCTGTTATAAATATACTATTTTCATCAATATTTTCCTTGAGCAGGTTTTTCTTAGACGGCTCCGTTGGCGAGAAATGCAGGTCGGCAATAGCGCCGGTAAGCCTTCTGTTCATTTCCTCCGGAAACGGCTGATATTTATCATAGGTACGAAGGCCGGCCTCTACATGTCCTACCTTTGTCTGATTATAATAAGCTGCCAGCGACGCCGCAAACGTCGTTGATGTGTCGCCATGAACCAGAACAATATCAGGCTTTACCTCCCTAATCACCTCTCCGATTCCCTTCAGTGCTCTGACTGTTATATCCTCAAGGGTCTGCCCAGCCTTCATTATATTTAGGTCATAATCAGGTTCAATATCAAAATCTCTAAGAACCTGGTCAAGCATCTCACGGTGCTGTGCAGTTACACAGACGATGCTTTCAGTATTTATCTCTTTTTCCAGTGTCTTTACAAGCGGAGCCATTTTTATGGCCTCAGGGCGTGTTCCAAAAACACTCATAACCTTTATTTTATCCATAGGTTTATCTCTCCATTATAAAATGATAATTCTATATTATCATAAGATTTAAAAAAGGAAAAGCTGAAAACGGGCTTTTCCTTTTTTATATGATCAAAGTTTTTCAATTGTTTCCATTATGTAGTTTGTTACCTCTTCACCAGTCGCGCCTGTATCGCGTCCTGTTGTATAAATTCTTTTTTCAGTCTGAGTGCAGATATCAAGAGCTTTTTCAAGCTTATCCGCCTTATCAGAAAAACCTATGTGTCTAAGAAGAAGAGAGCTTGCCTTCATCATTGAGCAAGGGTCGGCATACTTATCTCTGCCCTCAGCTACCATTCTTGGAGCAGAGCCGTGAATTGCTTCAAACATTGCATATCTCTTTCCGATATTTGAGCTTCCTGCTGTTCCCACGCCGCCCTGGAATTCAGCGGCCTCATCAGTGATAATATCTCCATAGAGGTTTGGAAGAACAACAACCTGGAAATCCTTACGTCTTTTCTCGTCGACAAGTTTAGCTGTCATAATGTCAATATACCAGTCGTCCGCTGTAATATTTGGGTATTCCTTAGCTATGCTGTAAAATATATCAAGGAACTTTCCATCTGTAGCCTTTATTATGTTTGCCTTTGTAACCGCTGTAACCCTTGTCTTGCCATTTTTATCAGCATAGTCAAAGGCCGCCCTAATTACTCTTTCTGTACCCTGAGAAGTTGTAACTGTAAAATCAACCGAAAGGTCCTCGTCAACTACAGCGCCTTTGCTTCCAACCGCATACGCTCCCTCTGTATTCTCTCTGTAGAACACCCAGTCAATGCCCTGTTCAGGAACCCTTACTGGACGTACATTTGCAAACAGGTCAAGCTCTTTTCTCATTGCAACGTTTGCACTTTCAATATTGGGCCATGGGTCGCCTTTTCTTGGCGTTGTTGTAGGCCCCTTCAGAATTACATGGCACTTTTTAAGCTCTGCCATTACATCGTCAGGAATAGGCTGCATGCACTCCACACGGTGTTCGATTGTAAGGCCCTCAATGTTTCTAATTTCAACCCTGCCGCTTTCCATTTCATTTTTAAGGAGAAATTCCAGAACTCTCTGTGCCTGTTCTGTAATTGCCGGCCCAATTCCGTCTCCTCCGGTAACTCCAATTATAATTTTATCAAGCTTAGAATAATCAACGAAATCAGCTTCACTTTTCATTCTTTCAACTCTGGACAGCTGCTCCTCAAGAAGGAGGCCAAATTTCTCTTTTGCTGCTTCAATCTTTTCTTTGTTTGTCATATGCTTATCTCCTTAAATATTTTTTCTGGTTCAGCTTGGTTGCTGTTTCATTAACAACAGACTCTAATTCGCTGTCGGTAATCATTGTCACGCGTCCCTCATTATATTGCTCGTCAACCCAGTTTTTAACGATTTCAACAAGTTCGTCCTTTTTATCAACAACATCTTCATCTTTAAAATTATAAAACGAATTTATCCAATGGGCAATACCTGATGTGCCGGAAGTGTTAGAAATAGCAATTTTCACAGGCCTATCGAGGAATTTATCTGTGTCGAATATATTGTATATCTCCTCGTTTTTAAGCAGGCCGTCCGCATGTATGCCTGCTCTTGTGACATTGAAATTTTTACCAACAAACGGCGTCATAGGAGGAATTTCATAGCCTATTTCATCCTCATAATATCTAGCTATTTCAGTAATTACTTTTGTATCTGCTCCATTAAGGGTACCTTTAAGCTGTGCGTATTCAAAAATCATAGCCTCAAGCGGAGTATTTCCCGTTCTCTCGCCGATACCAAGCAGTGAGCAGTTTACACCGCTGGCACCATAAAGCCATGCGTATGAAGCATTATTAACCGCGCGGTAGAAATCGTTATGGCCATGCCATTCTATAAGCTCATGAGGTACTCCTGCGTGGTTGTGGAGGCCGTAAATTATACCAGGTACGCTTCTTGGAAGAACCGCGCCGGGATAAGTCACCCCATATCCCAATGTATCGCAGGCACGTATTTTAACGGGAACTCCTGTGTCCTGCATAAGTTCCATTAATGCTGAAGCAAAGGGGACAACAAATCCGTAAAAATCTGCTCTTGTTATATCCTCAAAATGGCACCTTGGTCTTACGCCTGTTTCTATGCACTCTCTGACAACGGCAAGATAGTGATCAACAGCCTGTCTTCTTGTCATATGCATTTTCTTAAAAATATGATAGTCTGAACAGCTTACAAGTATTCCTGTTTCCTTAAGGCCAATTTGCTTAACAAGTTCAAAGTCATGCTTTGATGCTCTAATCCAGCTGGTTACCTCCGGAAACTGATAACCCTTCTCCAGGCATTTATATACAGCGTCCTGATCCTTTTTTGTGTATAAGAAAAACTCACTCATTTTAATCACGCCATTTGGTCCTGAAAGCCTGTGGAGCATGTCAAAAAGGGTTGTCATTTGCTCTACAGTATATGGTTCTCTGGATTGCTGGCCGTCCCTGAATGTAGTGTCAGTAATCCATATATCATCGGGAACATCAAGTGGAACAAGTCGTCTGTTAAAAGCTACCCTGGGTATGTCGTCATAGCTAAAATATTCTCTGTAAAGATTTGGCTCCTTTACTTCCTCTAACGGAAATTCTTGAGCCACGCTTTCCAAAAGATTTGTTTTTTTATTAAAATCAAGCATCTTATGCCTCCCAAATGCGCCGCTATATAAAAGTGCAGCGCATAAAATTATTTTTATATATTAAATCGTTAAAGTAAAAATTAATGTCATTGTATACTATTTAGCGCGCTAAAGTCAACCGCAACACATAAAAAACGGCAAATATTGTGTCCGAGCACAATCCATAATTTTTGTCAGATTTGATAAAAGCATAATTTGCGTTATAAAAGCATATCAATTACTAATAAAGTCTGGGAGTTAAAATATGACTAAGAGAATAAACAAGCCTTTGCCTTATCCATATGACAGTATTTTTAAGAATGAGGAGAATAAAATTGAAGATATTTCTGAAAAAGAAGACAACACCATATCAGCATCATCTGAGGGGTCTGGTGCTTACAGTTCGGCTCTGCCTATTGCCATTGCTCTTTTATTACTCCACGAAAATAACAAAAATGATTGAGAAAAGCCGCTGATAAATTAATCAGCGGCTTTTCTCAGTTTTATCTCATTTTAGATGCCAATCGCCTTGCTTCCATCATTTTAAGTACAACATCAAGTCTTCTTCCATTTTCATTTGACAGCTGGCTTCTTACAGCTTTAAGCATCGCCTCACGCTGTTCCTCATCCGTTCCCTCTCTTATACTCTGGCACTGCAGGCTCATTGCTCCGGAATCAAAGTCCTCATTCATTTCAATTAACTTGACTGCAAGAAAAAGATTTTTCTGATATTCACGGTCAAGAAATGGTATTGCCGCCTTTATTACCCTTATCCCCTCATTTTGGGGCTCATATTCTGCCGGGCTGACGTATTCCTGGGTATCTGAGGCGACTATATCAGGTCTTTTTTCCTGAATTTCGTTGCCTCCTAGCATTCCCATACTTTTTGCCGCCGCAAGTGCGTTAAGTATCTTTTCAGTATCCATACCACCGCCGTTATCCATAGACATAAGCTTAGACAAGGATTTTATTTTGTCTATATTATTGAACATGTTGCCGTTTTCATTCATATAAATCACTCCCGCTGCATTTATATATCTTTATGTACTGTTTTGCTTTTTCATACTCATAAAATAGAAAAAGGGAACGAAACACGTTCCCTTAAAAACCCTACAGGCTTTTTATTTTGCTTCGCACATATTAAAGTTTGAGCCGTTGCATCCGCATAAGAGGAAAATGAGTATAATGATCCAAAGTGAATCACCGCATCCACATGTTCCAGCGCCGGCTGTGCCGCTTCCATTTCCGCATCCGCATAAAAGAAGCAGAATGATAATCCACCAAGATTCATTTCCTCCAAAACAACCGCAAGTACCCATTAACAACACTCCTTATTAATTTTACATATCTAATCTTATGCGGCCTTTTGGGGAAATAATACAATAATTTATATTTTTTTAGAGTACAAGCCGTTTTTTTGTCGCACAAGGAGGTTAAAATTCATACTCTATATTAAAATCCGGCGGGAGGAATTTTTAATATGGAGAAAGCAAGAATAACTGTCAATGCCGATTACGCTTCATCGTTGGGTTATACAGGAAAGGGAGTCGGCATAGCAATACTGGACACAGGCCTTTCTCCGTCGGAGGATTTTTTATTGCCCAAAAACAGAATAGCCGTGTTCCAGGATTTTGTTAATGATATTCCTAACTGCTATGATAACAACGGTCACGGAACCCACGTCAGCGGTATAGCCTGCGGCAGCGGTTATCTTTCCTATGGAAAATATCGTGGAATAGCACCTGGGGCTAATCTGATAATACTAAAAATACTGGACAGAATGGGAAGAGGTTCTACAGCGACAGCGCTTAAGGCTATAAAATGGCTTACAGATAATAAAGAACGGTATAACATACGTATTGCCAATATGTCAGTTGGAACCAGCGACAGAAGCATTAACTCAGCTTTAATACGGGCAATGTACCGTGCATGGGACAGCGGAATATGTATAATTGCCGCTGACGGTAATACAGGAAGCGGAAACAGCTCAATAGCCGCGGCAGGCAGAAATAAAAAAATTATAACGGCAGGCAGCTATGAAACTCCGGCATACAGCTGTGATATTACAGCCCCGGGAGTAGATATCGTATCATGTATGTCTCCTGATTATTCCTTTGGCTTTCACGGGCGCAGCCGTAAAAAAATAATATCAAGCCATTATGTCATGATGAGTGGAACATCTATGGCAACGCCGATGATATCCGGCGCGGCCGCGCTGCTCATTGAGAAATCCCCTGAGATTACACCATATGAAATCAAGAGCAAGCTTATGGAGACTTCCGGCGAAAACAAATTATTGGACATTAAAAAACTTCTGATATGAAAAAAGGACCCTTCAAGGGTCCTTTTTAGTTGGGGGGGTGTAAAACATAAGCTTATCTTTTATTTGATTGTCTCCATATTTTAAGCCGTCCAGCATCCTTAATCAGGCCTTCTCTGAAGTCAGGATGGCTAAGCATAATCACTGCTTCGGCCTTCTCCCAAACAGAAAGTCCCTTTAGGTTCCTGCACCCGTATTCAGTAGCTATATAATAAGAAAAATTTTTTGAAATTCCTACTGTAGCTCCAGATGGCAGAACCGCTTTGATATTTGAAGCTTTTTTTATATTTCCTTCGCTATCTGTTTTTTCTGATACCGAATTTAAGCAGATAATACCCTTGCCTCCGTTTGAACGAAAAGCGCCATAAGTAAAATCCCACATGCCTCCCAATCCATATACACAGCCATTTTGGCAGCTGTCAACAGATATTTGAGAAAACAAATCGACTTGTGAACACTGGTTAATCGAAAACACCTTATCATTTTCAGCAATTATAAACGGGTCGTTGGTATAAGCAGCGGGAAATTTATAAGCCGCTTCATTTCTATCAAGAAATCCATACAGTTCATCTGAGCCCGCGGCATATGAATATACCATTTTTCCTTTATTCACCTGTTTATATCGGTTTGTTATTTTCCCACGTTTATACAGCTCCATTATAGAGTCCTGAATTATATCAGAATGTACACCAAGATTAATAATGTCAGACTCGGCAATAAGCTCAGCGGTTTTTTCTGGTATACTTCCAAAACCAACTTCCAAACAGCACCTGTCTTCCAGCTCACCCAGAATGTTCTGTGCCGTAAACTCATCTGTAGAATTAGGGTTAGGGTTTTTGTAGGTTTTCAGCCCACTGGCTCCTCCATCCACAACCGCGTCTATTTCAGATATATGAATAGACACAGCCTCAGCTCCGCAGCAAAATGGAAGGCTGTAATTGATTTCAGCGATAATATAGTCACAGTTGTCAGCTGGAAGCTGCGAGAGGGAAAGATTAAAAAACCCATTATCGTCCATTGGCCTTACAGCTAAAAAGGCAACGTCAGCCCTTCTGTTTATTTCACCGAAATTAACAGGAAGTGTGAAGCATTTGTCCTTATAAAAAGGAAATCTATCGTTTATATCAAATACTTCACCATGCGGGTCAGAGCTAATTACCTCGCATTTATCCCCTAGCCCGCATGCAAGTATGTGTACGGAGTTTAATTCATCTTTACGTTCTGCAAGAGCCCTGTCAAGCTTGGGTGTAAAGGCAGCGAATTCTCCATACGCTATCCAATCGTTGTCTCTTATTACTTTTACCGCTTCCTCTGCTGTCTTTAGCTTTGATGTATATTCATTTCTGTAATAATTCATATAATCACTTCTCTGCACGCCAATTATCAGTCAAGTTCAGGATGTTCCTTCGCGAATTTCTGGTTTTTATAATGTCCGATGACAACCATAGGAATAATAAGGATTATAAATCCAAGAATTCCGGCAAATGCGTAACCGTATTTAATTATGTTTGTAAGACCTATAAGTGAGAACAACGCAGGTACAACCATTCCGAGCACTGATATAATTCCTCTTCTTACAAACATATTATCAATTTTCTGTAATGGCTTAATATTTTCAAATCTAGGCACAAGTCCGTAAACAAGCGCAACTCCTGTTGATACAAAGCACAGGAATAAAGATATACTGTAGCATACTGAAAGTATAGGACTGCCGAGCTGTTTGCAGATATACAATGTAGGAAGGGTAGTAGCCCCAGCTGCAGTATAGTCTTTAAACCATCCTATAAGCATTATTGTAGAAAGCACAAGTGCAAATGAATTCATTATAAATCCCACAGTCATGGCCTTTGTTGCATTCTTTCTTGTCTTAACCAATGAAGCGCAGCTGCTGAGCGCCGGAACAACTCCACACTGGAAGCCCGCATACGTTACAACTTTTAGAAACAGCGTTCCAACATTATGGTCAGTAAATCCAAATTCCGATGTGGCCTGTCTTTGTGATACAATTGTTCCAATATTGCCGGCCTTTGCCTTTATTCCGAGTATAAATATGATTGCACAGCAGATAAGTATTGCAATTGACATAAATGTTGAAGCCTTTGAAACGAGTGTAGCTCCAAAAATTGTAAATATTAAGAGTACTATGCCAACAATTATTACCGCAACGACATACGGTACACCAAATTCGGTTAGCAGACTTGCAGCACCAGCAATAGCAGCGCCTACACAGCAAATAATCATTACGTAAAAATAAATTTCAAAGAGCAGATAAAGTTTTGGATATGGCTGCCATAAAGCCTCAAAGAGGTCTTTATAATTCTGGCATTTATGATTGTTTGACATTATAATAGCTTCTCTGAAAGTTATAGCTAAAAGCGCCATAGTAAAAAGTGGTATAAATACCGCTGTCCAGCCAAACTGAACATAATATTGCGTTGCCTGGTTGCCTGTTGCAAATCCCCCTCCGGCGTGTGAGCCGAACCATACAGATGCAACGGAAAAAAGTGTGCCAAAACCGATTCCCTTTGCTATACCGCTGTTTTTCTCCGTCATTTCAATTCCTCCCTTTAATAAATAAATGATTGCATTGTTTATGTATTTATATAGAAGCAATTACCGTACCAAAATGTTAATTATTAAAAAATAATTAGATTTTTTGTGAAAAACGTCTTTAAACTTAATTAAAACACAATTTGTTAGTTATAAAACTATCATAAATCCCATATTAAATTTAAAACAAAGCTATACAAAGTGTAACATTTTTGTTATAATATTTATTAATTGATACATTTGTGTTACACATTGAACATCTGTAAATAAATAAAGGGTGATAAAGTTGGAACAGAATATACCGCAGGAAATAATAAAAAAAGAGTGGAAAAAATTTATCAACGGCGAAAAAGCCACTCAAATACGTCCCGAAATACTAAGAGCCTGGAAAAGATGCAAAAAAAATGGTATTGACCCAATGTGTATAACACCTAAACGTATAACGGATCCTACTGAAATAAGAAATCGTTTAGAAAAAAACGAAAAACTCTTAAAGGTCAGCGGCCCCGCAATTAAGTATCTCTACTCATTTACAAAAGGCCTCAACTTTTTTGTATCCGTTTCCGATACAGACGGATACCTTTTGCTCGTATATGGTGATACCGAAATTTTAGAAGAACATGAGCCGGACGGCATTTTATATACTAATTGGAGTGAAAAGCATCTTGGAAACACCCCAATTGGCACATGTCTGGTTGAAAACAGGCCTGTGCAGGTATTCGGCTACGAACACTACTGCAAATACCCTCATCACTTTTATGGTGCGGCAATTCCGATACATAACCCACAAAATGAAATAATAGGCGCAATATCAATATCCGGAATTACAGACAATATAAATTTTCATACCTTGGGCATAATTGTTATGACCGCTTACGGCATAGAAAAGCAGCTTAAAATTATGGAATCAATGGAACAGGTTGAAAAAGAAAAGGAATTGACCGGCAAAATAATTGCCTCCATACAGGAGGGCATCATGGTTATTGACAAAAACAACAGGATAAAATCTGTCAACAGCGCCCTATGCCACATGCTTCATATTCACGAAAAAGAAATGCTTGGAAAAAACATCCGCAATTTTTTTAAAGAGCATATTTTAATTGATATAATATATGAACGCTCTAATGTGACCGATTATGTCACAGAAATAAGCGTAAATCAAAGCAAATTTTTATGTACAGTAACCTTTATCGAACACAATAATTCTTCAGACGCTTTGTTAGTCATTAATGATATGGCCAGAATGCAGTCCATAACGAAAAAAGCTTCGCCCGACTCGCCTTCTATAACCTTTGACAATATTATAGGCGGAAGCACAGCTTTTTCAAAAAGTGTGGAGTTAGCCAAATCAGTCGCTTCCACTGACTCAACGGTGCTTCTTTTGGGAGAAAGCGGAACCGGAAAAGATATGTTTGCACAGGCAATACATAATTACAGCGGCAGAAAAAACGGCCCCTTCATACCTATTAACTGCGGAGCAATACCAAAGGATTTAATTACAAGCGAGCTTTTCGGTTATGAGGAGGGCGCATTTACCGGAGCTAAAAAAGGAGGCAATATCGGTCAGTTTGAACAAGCTAATAACGGAACAATTTTTCTCGATGAAATAGGAGAAATGCCCATGGAACTTCAGTCCACACTTCTGAGAGTCATCGAGCAGAAAGTAATAAGCCGTGTAGGCGGCAGAAATTATATTCCTGTTAATGTAAGGATTATTGCCGCAACAAACAAAGACCTCCTTCACGAGTGCGATGAGGGACGTTTTCGCTATGACCTGTATTACAGGCTTAACATCCTGTCTTTAAACCTTATACCCCTTAGGGACAGAAAAGATGACATTTATCCCTTGGTAAAATCATTTTTGAATAAACTAAGCATAAAGTACGGAAAGTTTATTAGCGATCTTACCGATGAGTCGTGGGGACTCGTTATGGATTATGACTGGCCGGGTAATGTAAGAGAGCTTCATAATGCCGTGGAAAGAGCGGTTGCTCTGTCAAAGGAGGCTGTAATAACTCCTGAGCTTCTTCCCTTCGCAATTACAAATCCTAAAAAAACAGTTATACCCACATCAACCACTCATTCCTCCTCATTAAAGGAAGAAAAAAATAGAAATGAAAAGGGTATAATATCAGAAGCCCTGGCACAAAATTATTGGAACATAAGCCAAACGGCAAAGGAGTTAGGCATATCCAGAATGACCTTATATAGGAAAATAGATGCATATGGAATAAAAAATAAATAAAAAGCAGTGGGATAATCCCACTGCTTTTTTATTATCTGAGATTTGCTATGCCGCTCCATATATTTAAATCTGACCCGTTTTGAGGTATTATGCCAAGCCTCCAAACAGACACTCCGCTTATTCCAAACATTTCGGCAAGCTTTATTTTATCTTTTACACTTTGTTCATTTTCGTACCAAACTATTTCTTTTTCATCTCCGTTATTGTAAATAAGGTAAGGATTTTTATATTTATCAGAATACTTGACTTCTGCCCCGCTGTTTATCATATCCGCTATTTCCGCATATGAATAAGTATTTCCTCTGCTATTGGTTATCTGACCATCTGAAACAGTCCATCCCACATTAGACATGCTTAAGCCAAGAACCACTTTACTCCTGTCGGAAACCTGAGCAGTAATCGTCTTAAGGGCATAATAAACCTCGTCAAACGGAGTTACAGGCGTTGTTGTAAATCCGCTGTCCATAACCTCCTGTGAAATTGATTTAGCGTTATAATCATATGCCATAAGAATCACCTTGTCGGCCAAATTGCCAATTGAAGCAAAATCATATCCATCGAAATATGTGCTGTTTATCATATTCGGCTGAACCGTCACATAAAGCCTTTTGCCGATTGAAGAAAGCTCTCCCTTAAGCTCCGAAATAAAAGCTGTAAAATTATCTCTCATTTCTCTTCCCCTAAGATTTTCAAAATCAATAGTCACTCCGCCATAGGGGTTATAACCAAGCTGTCTGTAGTCAACCGTAAGCTCCTCTACTATAGCATTGACCGCGGCCGTTCTGTTTTCAGCGCTTCCTAGTATAATTTCAGCATCATCGCCTTCCGAGGCGGACATATATATGCTTAAATTTGTATCCACATTATTGGCCCTGAGATATTCAACTATATCAGTATATCCGCTTGGCACGTTCCACTCGTTATTATTATCTGATGTAGTATTAACAACAACTCCCTTTTCATCAGAATATTCCATTCTGCCCCATCCAAATGAAACGGCGTCCATCTGTCCTGCCATATCCTTTTGACTGTAGGATGAAAATGCGTAAAAGCCGTGGAGGAAATCTACGAATGAATTATATTTATTATAACAGCGCATCATCATTGCCGCCGCTTCCTCCCTAAGGGCTGTTCCGTCAGGATCAAATGTATTCGCTGATTTTCCGCTTACAATGCCGAAATCATAGGCAAGGCTTATGTATCCCTTATTGGATGTTACATCACTAAAAGGAAGTATTGTATTAGAAAACTCCTTTCCAAGCTCGTCATAGCCGAGTGCCCTTACAAGCATTACAGCTATTTCTTCCCTTGTTATATTATCATTAGGCCTGAATGTGCTTCCGCTGTCTAAAGCTCCATTGGCTGAAGCGGTTATAATATCATTATAGTACCACGCAGAGGGGTCAACATCAGTGTATGAGGCTCCCTGTGCCTGCTGCCATCCAAACATTCTTACAAGCATTGATACAAACTGAGCTCTTGTTACGTTTTGTCCAAGACCAAAGGTTCCATCACCCATGCCGTTCATAAAACCAATTTCCCCGGCCTTCTGGATTTCGCTGTATGCCCAGTGGTTTTCAGGCACATCGCTGTAGGGCGATGCAAAAGCCGTAACGCACATAATAGTCGAAGCTGCTGCCGCTAAGGCCAAAGCTATCTTTTTTCTTATCATTTTTTTCACTCCTTATTTAATGTATATATTTTTCCGTCAAAGGCCAATTTAAGGCTCTCATCCCCTGATATAAATTTAACTTCATTTTTATCTCTATCAACTATATAACTGACGCCTGGTATTTCCGCAAAGCTGGCACCCTGCCTGTAAAGCCTGCCAAGCCTTATTGATGAAGTGCCTCCCTCTATACTCCAGCCTTCTAAATTATAGCTGTCAAATATATCTGCCTCTAAAATAGAATCATTACTTAATTTCCAAGTCTTTATCTCTATCAGATTTGGGAACTGCATGCAATACTCTGAAACAGCCGTAATAAATATATCGTTGCCGGACTCAAATAATATGAAATCCGCAGTATAATAATAATCTCCGTCATACAAGGTTTTAAAATAGAACTCATCATTATTATAGACCTGCAGAAACGTATACTTATTTTTAACCGGCGCATCAGTAACCGCTTTATTATATAAATCAGCATTATAGCATATTAATCTTATGCTGTATCCACCAACGTTACCGTCTAAAAAGCGTATATCGGTCTGACCAAGCATATCCTTTATTTCCTGTTCGGATAATTTGGTGCTTTCTTTTTTATTTAAATATTTTTTAAACTCAGCTATAAAATCAGAGCTTTTAAAGTCCTCTTCCGCATTCCTGTCCTGAGGCATATTCTGCTTAAAGTCCAGCCAAAGTCCTTCAAGGCTATTGTCAGCAGCTTCTTCTTCGGTATTTGTTCCGGACGAAATATTATCGGCCTGACTGCAGCCGCAAAGAACCGCGGATATTATTAAAAACAAAACCAGTCTAATTCTCATAATTTATTATACCTCTGTCTGAAAGTATTTCAACCGCAATCTCAGCCGCTTTGCTTCCGCTCGCATTATCCTCGCCTTGAATATTTAGAGCGTAAAAATAAACATTATCACAGTCTTCGGCAAAGCCTATGAACCAGCCGTTTATTTCATGTCCCTTTACCTTTCCCGTCCCAGTCTTTCCGTAAAACCCGTCGGAAATTTCAATAGCTTCTTTTACTGCCTTTACATTTTCATCCTTAAAACCATATTCATTTATATAAAATGCCTTTAAAGTATCAATTTGCTCAACAGGAGATATTTTAAGCGTAGACTGCATCCAAGATGTCAGCCCGCCGCTTAAGTCACAGTTCCCATAATTTATTTTTGTCAGGAAGTCGGCAATGCCGCTCTGCCTGTCTAGGTTCTCAAAATACCAATTCACCGAATTTATCATGGCGGAGTTTAAATTTTGGTCTGCATTCCATTCAGCTATTGAATATTCTGTTCCATCCCAGGTCATAAAATTATTTTCAGTATCTATAATCCCGCTTTCAAGCGCTGAAAGCGCACTGTAAATTTTATAAGTTGAATTTGGCGATACCCTTCTTTTGACAGCGTCCTCATTATAGACAGTATATGCATCGTTATTTAAGTCATAAAGCACAAATCCACCTTCATAGCTCTTAAAGTATTTTGACATATCCGCTTCCGTAACCCTATCCATGTTATTTTCCAAATTTGAGGGCAGAGCCAGTACCGATACTGCAGGTATTCTTGTAAGGATAAGTATTAACGCACACAGGAATATAAAAGCGCTCCTTATCTTTTTGGAAACAGTAATGTCAGAGAAGGCGGCCGCAGCCTCTATACGTTTTTTTATCTGGCTTTTTGAGCCTCCCATATCCGCCGCCATACTCAAAGGGCCTTCTGTATGAACAAACCTTAAAATCGTCATTCCATAGCCGTAGCTATCACCAGTTTTCTCTATAACCGCTTCATCACAGGAAATTTCCCTCTCATTTTTCATTAGTCTGAACGACAGCCATACTATAGGATTAAACCAATAGATTGCCTTAAATAAAGCTATAAGATAATTTAGCGCTATATCTCCCCTTTTAAAATGAACAAGCTCATGCATTAAAATATGCCTTATATCCTTAGAAGGCATGTTTGTATCCGGCAAAATTATAACTGTATTAAAAACTCCGAAAATCATCGGAACATTAACATTTCCTTTTTTAAGCTTTATTTTTCCGCTTACTCCTACTTCATTACAGCATTTCTTAAACATCCAGTCTATATCCTCTGACACAGCGGCAGAATTTTTAGAAATTCGGCACAGCCTAATTATGCTAAATACCATAGTCAATAATACCAGTACCGCTCCTGAAAGCCATATGCATAAAATAATATTGCCTATTAATTCAGGCTGTTTGTCTACAGCAAAATCATTGAACGTTCCTGTCGGGCTAAGTTCTGGCATTGCATTTCCTATGGCTGCTGATGTTAATGCAGTTGTATGTGCAGTACCCCTCATTGATTTAAGCGGTATAAACGGCATAAAAAGAATGACAAAAAACAGGTAATCCAGCCTGTACTGCCATGATGCCGGAATATAGTTTTTCAGACAAAATTTTAAGCCTATAAGTGAAACGAGCATAGCAGATATTATTAAAATACTGTTCAGTATATTCATTATCTGTTCTCCTTTCGGCCCTTTTCAAGTATTCTTATAAGCTCGTTTATGTCCTTGTCAGTCAGTTTATCATCGTCTATAAAGTTAAGAACCATTGAATTTAAGGCCCCATTATAAAATTTTTTCAAAAAAGAGGAGCTCTCTGTATGAATGTACTCCTTCTCTTTTATCAACGGCGTGTATATGTATACTCTCCCCTTCTTCTCATAACTAAGAGCACCCTTTTTAACAAGCCTTGCCAGTAGGGTCTGCACTGTCTTTGGACTCCAGTCGTTTATTCCCTCAAACCTTTTTACTACATCATTTGTACTTATTGGGGCATCTCTCCAAATGAGTTTCATAATCTCATATTCCGATTCAGAAATTCTTGGCATTTCTTTCATTCAACCATCTCCTACAGTTGTAATAATTGTATTATAACAGAAATATATATTATGTCAATTTATTTCTCCAATGCTAATTTGAAAGTTAAATTGTAAAAGGAGGGAATAATCCCTCCTTTACTTAACTGTTATATCAAAAAATATTGTTTCCTGGGTGCCGTCATTCCAGGTTATATCCGCAAAAAAATTATATATTCCGATTTTATCAGGTACTTTTATATTGTAATCAGCGCTGTCTATGGGATACTCACTTTGCCAATTATTATCAGTTATATATCTCAAATATATGTCCTTAGGCGCTTCACCGGGGAACTGGAGCTGTATATACAAATGTTCTGCCTCACTCTGATTAAAAGTAAATCCGTTTATGCTTTCCAGCGCCTCAAGCATTTCAAGTGTGTCTAGCTCCTGTGTCCTTCCATATTCACATCCTATAGGATTTTCTTCCTCAGTGACTATGTTTACCGCCCTTTCTTCTGTGGAAATGAAAATACCTGTCTCATTGTCATAGACGTAGACAGCTTCCTGATTTTTTCCTGCTGCATTATTATAAATATATGTCTGTATCGTCTTATCATAATGCTTAAATACAGTGGAATATGAGCTTTGGCTGCTTCTCTCACTGCTTGCTATGCCGTCTGTCTCAGATAAAGCATGCACCTGACCGTACATATCAACTGTATATAGCGTATATAGGTCTATACTACTGCTTCCCCATTGCTTTATAGAAAAATCCGGATTTTTATCTTCATTGTAATCAGAAAACTCTATTTTGAAATAAGGGCTGTTAAATAATAATCTGCCAATAGCATATGAGGACACCATATTACCATTAATATATACCCTTAATTCGCCGTTTCCAACGTAATTATCTGTTGAATATCCTCCTCCAACTGCCATGTCTTCATCTGTGCCGTATATCCAGTCTGTCAGGAGCAGTTCTACCTTTGCTGCGGTTCCATTGGACAATACTGTATATCCGTCAGCAGCAACCATGTCACTGCTTGGAATATCCTTTCTGTCAGGTATAAGACACGCACATAAGGATATTACTAAAACAGATGAAATTACTATGACTTTCAACGGCTGCTTTCTATATCTCAATACATTTTTAATTCGCATTTTTGTATCTCCCTCACAGAAAGCCAGAGGAACTCCTCCTATAACCTTTCTCCCTCCTGTCAGTGCTAAAAGCAATGACGAATATTCTTTCTTGGCCCCATTTCCAAGTTTTTTAATAACCGCTTCATCACACGACATCTCCATATCCTTTGCAGAAAGGAAAAATGCTGCCCATATAAGAGGATTAAACCAATGGATACAAAGTGTAAAGAAGCTCAAAAGCTTAATTATATGGTCAAAGCGTTTTATATGCGTCTGTTCGTGGAGTATAATATAATTCATTTCATCTTCTGACAGCGATGAAGGCATATAAATTCCCGGAGATAATATTCCAAAAACAAACGGAGTCTCTATCTTATTTGATAAATAGATATTATCTGTTATATTCTCAGCTGTGCTTATATTTTTTTTGATCCTGATTATAGAAGCTATACTGTAAACCGCCAGAAGCAGTATACCGAAAATCCATATATATTTTCCGATTGTAACCCATGACAGTTTTACTGTTATGTCCGACGGCACAGTTAATTGGGTTATATTTTGTATTTGTGCTCCAGCTGTACTTGCAGCTACTATAAATCCCGGATTTTCCGATGGTCTTACGCCAGACGGTATAAGGCCTATGGCGCTTTCAAAGGAAAATGGACAAATAAGCCGAAATAATACGACACTCCAAGCAGCATATGAAAATATTTTCGGCGCCCTTTTAAGCAGCAGCCGCGCCGCGATGACAAATATTACAGCAATTCCTGCCGTTAGACTCATATCTAATATCTTTAAAAAAATACTGTCAGTCATGTCTACTCCTCCTTATACTCGTTTATTAGCTTTTGAATTTCATTTATTTCTCTGTCACTTAGTTTTTTCCTTTTTGTAAAAGCGGCTAAAAACTGGGGCAGAGAACCGCCGAAGTTCTCATCTAAAAATTTTTCACCCTGGGCAGTGTGAAATTCCTCTTTATTCATAATCGACACAACTGTACCGCCATTATTTTTAAATATTCCTCTTTCACATAACCTTTTAAGCATTGTATATGTTGTTGTTCTTTTCCAATCAAATCTTTCCGCGCACAGCTCCGTCAGCCTTCTTGACGTTACAGGCTCAGCTTCCCATATTAAATCAGCAAATTTTTGCTCCATTTCTCCCAGCTTAAACTGTTCCATGTTATCCCTCCTGTCGAATGCTATTAGACTATATATTCAGTCTAACGGCATTCGACTAAAAAGTCAACACTTATTTTTTACCGACATAAATAAAGACGGGATGTTAAATAACATCCCGTCTTTATTAAGCCACTATCAAATCTTCATCAAAATACCTTTTATGCCACACAAGGAACATATATATTGCCCATATTTTTCTGCTGTTGTCATTTTTTCCGTTCTTATGGTCATCCAAAAGCTTAACAATTTCATCTGTTTTAAAATACTCACAGGCAGCCTTTGATGTAAACGCCTCTTTTACTATGTTATAGTACTTGTCCTCTTTCAGCCAAATCCTTATAGGTACTGGAAAGCCTAGCTTTTTCTTTTCAGCAACCATATCCGGAAGATATCTATGGGCTGCCTGTCTCATAGCAAACTTGGTATTTTCCTTTGTTACTTTATATTTGAGCGGAACCTTTCTTGCAACGTCAAATACCTCTCTGTCAAGGAAAGGCACTCTTACCTCAAGTGAGTGAGCCATGCTCATTTTATCAGCTTTTAAAAGAATATCACCGATAAGCCAGAAGTGTATGTCAATATACTGCATTTTTGTTGTGTCATCCGCATTCTTTACTTTGTCATAAAACGGCTTTGTAAGCTCCATGTGGTTATAATGTCCTGTAGGATTTTTTAAGAGTCTCTCTCTTTCCTTCTCATTAAATAAAAAAGCATTTCCTATAAATCTTTCTTCAACATCCTTGCTTCCTCTGATAAGATAGTTTTTACCTTTAATCTTAAATGGTATTGCAGAAGCAACACTACCAAGGAATTTTCTTACCGGTCTTGGCAGTCTGGTCAGCGGTTTTAGCGAAAACGGTTCACGGTAGATATTATACCCTCCAAAAAACTCGTCCGCACCCTCGCCTGAGAGAGATACCTTTACATGTTTTGCAGCGGTCTGGCTTACAAAATATAACGCTACAGCGGAAGGATCAGCCAAAGGCTCGTCCATATGGTACTGGACTGTAGGCAGTACATCCCAGTATTCATCAGTTGTTATAAGTTTACTGTAATTATCTATATCAATCTTTTCTGATAATGCCTTTGCATAGTCAATTTCATTGTATTTTTCATAGTCAAAGCCAACGGTAAACGTTTTATCGCCTTTAAAGCATGCGGCTACATAGCTAGAATCAACGCCGCTTGAAAGGAAGGAGCCAACCTCTACATCACTTATTTTATGCTTCTTTATAGAATCCTGCATTGCATTATCAATTTTATCCACTAAATCTTCAAGCTTTACATTATCGTCCGGCTCAAACTCAGGCTCCCAATAACGCTTCACACTTACTTCTCCGTTTTCAAAGGTAATGCTGTGCGCAGGCATAAGCTTATATATTCCCTTAAAAAATGTTTCCGGCAGTACTGAATACTGGAAAGTGAGATAGTTTTCTAAGGCTTCCGGATTCATTTCCTTTTTATATGGAGTATACTGAAGTATGCTTTTGATTTCTGACGCGAATACAAGCTGCCCGTCAACAAGTGCATAATAAAAGGGCTTTATCCCGAAGAAATCCCTTGCTCCAAAAAGTTTCTTATTTCTGCTGTCCCAGATAACGAAGGCAAACATGCCCCTAAGCCTGCTAAGTAAATCCTCACCGTATTCCTCGTATCCGTGAATCAGCACCTCAGTGTCTGCATTGTTGCTAAACACATGACCTTTTTCTATAAGTTCTTTTCTAAGTTCCTGATAGTTGTATATTTCACCGTTAAAAACGATAACAATATCCTTAGTTTCGTTATACATAGGCTGGGAACCGGAATCAAGGTCTATAATACTAAGTCTCCTGAAGCCCAGAGACGCCCCTTCGTCAATATGAGTTCCGGCGCTGTCCGGCCCTCTGTGTATTATAGCGTCCATCATATTTTTAAGAACCGACTCGCCCTGCGCAAGATGGCCCGTAAATCCCACAAAACCACACATAAGCTTACCTCCCGTGCTGTCAATAAATATATTTCACTCTAACACAATTTACCTCTGAAATCAAGTTGTGTAAATATTTTAATCAAACATCTTGACTAAATTTAAAAAAAGAAATATTATATTAAATAGTCGCTGATAATTTTATTGTTTGCAAAATATTTTCTAATATATCTGTAGAATATTTCAATTTTTTATGTTTCCGTAGCTCAGCTGGATAGAGCGACCGCCTCCTAAGCGGTAGGTCGGGTGTTCGAATCACCTCGGGAACAGCTTTATTTCCGCTGATCATCTTGTTCAGCGGATTTTTTATTTACCAGTCTGGCTCGTTTCTGTCCTAATAGCAGTTCTGCTGTATTTAAAAAACAAGAGGCCAAGAGGCCTCATATTTTTTACTTAAATATTTTTTGTGCATATCTAACTGTATCCATAGCATCCGGAGCATAATGGTCTGCCCCTATCATATCAGCGTATTCTTTAGTCATAACCGCTCCTCCCACTACTATTTTTGTATTGGGTGATTTTTCCCTGAGCAGTTTAATTGTTGCTTCCATAGACGGAACTGTTGTTGTCATAAGAGCGCTTAATCCTACAAGGCAGCATTTTCTTTTTAAGGTCTCTTCGCAGATAATTTCCGGGTCTACGTCCCTTCCCAGATCAATTACATTAAAGCCAAAGTTTTCAAGCAAAACACGTACGATATTTTTTCCTATATCATGAATATCCCCTTTTACGGTTGCTATAACTATATCGTTTCCAATGGTTTTTTCTGCTGATGGCATAGCGTCCTTTACTTTTTCAAAAGCCGCCGTTGCCGCCTCAGCGCTCATCAGCAGTTGTGGGAGATAGATTTTCTTTTCCTCAAATCCCTTTCCAACCGTATTCAGGGCCGGTATTATCTGGTTATTAATAACTGAAAGCGGCGGCTCAGTTTTAAGCAACTCTTCCGCGTGTGAAGCCGCAGCCTCTTTAAGCCCCTTTATAATAGCGTGCTTTATCGGTTCTTTTTCATCTGAGGCCGTCTGGCTTTCCCCCTTTGACGCCACAGTCTCAACAGTAAGCTGAGAAGCAAAGCCAATATAGCCGACGCAGTTGGAATCAAGTCCCTTTAGCGCTCTATAAGAGTAATATGCTTTCATCATCTCGGATGAGTAAGGGTTCATAATGGCACAGTTAAGCCCATTTTCAAGCGACATGGTATAAAAAGCAGAAGTGATAAAGTCTCTGTTCGGAAGTCCAAAGGAAATATTTGATATTCCAAGACTTGTTTTGATGCCAAGTTTTTCTCTTATGAGCCTTATAGACTTAAGAGTTACATTGGCGCTTTGTGAATCCGATGAAACTGTAAGCGCAAGAGGATCGGCAATAATATTCTTTTTGCTTATTCCATATTTTTCAGCTTCCCTTACTATACGCTCAGCTATCGCAAGCCTTCCCTCTGCTGTTTCAGGTATACCTTCATGATCCATTGTAAGGGCTATGAGGACACCTCCGTACTTTTTAACCAGAGGAAAAATATTGTCCATACTCTCTTTATTTCCATTTACCGAATTTACTAGCGGTTTCCCGTTATAAATTCTCATGGCCGCCTCCATAGCCTCTGCATCCACAGTATCAATCTGCAAAGGCAGGTCGCTTACCACCTGAAGTCCGCTTAGCGCTTCACAAATCATGGCTTTCTCGTCTATTTCGGGAAGTCCCACATTAACATCCAAAATATGAACGCCCTTTTCCTGCTGTGAAATTCCTTCCTTCAGAATATACTCCATGTCTTTATTCCGAAGCGCTTCTTTAAATTTTTTCTTTCCTGTCGGATTTATTCTCTCCCCAATTAAAATAGGCTCGTCCTCTATTTTAACAGCATGAGTATAAGATGAAACCACTGTAATGTTCTTGGCTTCAATCTCCTTTATAGGGATATTTTTAACTTTTTCAGCTGTCTTTCTTATATACTCAGGCGTTGTGCCGCAGCAACCTCCTATTATTCTGACCCCCTGCGAGGCTATATCAGCCATTATATCCGAAAACTCATCAGCGTCTACGTCAAACATAGTTTTACCGTTTTCGCTTCTGGGCAGGCCGGCATTAGGCACAACCGCGACTGGTATAGATGCGTTTTTCATAAAGTCAGGGACAAGCCTCTTCATCTGCACTGGCCCGAGAGAGCAATTCATTCCAAGCGCATCCACTCCAAGCCCCTCAAGCATAGCAACCATAGCCTCTATATCGGCACCAGTCATAAGCTTTGCGCTGTCGTCAAACACATTTGTAACGATTATGGGCAAATCGCTGTTTTCTTTAGCTGCTATAACCGCTGCCTTTGTTTCATATGAATCGTTCATTGTCTCAATGACGATAAGGTCGGCTCCGTTTTTTACTCCCTCTGAAACCACCTTCGCAAACGCAGTCACAGCCTCCTCAAACGGCAGATCTCCAAGGGGCTTAAGCAAACGTCCTGTCGGCCCAATATCAAGTGCGATATATTTTTCTCCGCCGGCTTCTCGTCTTGCCAAGTCGGCACAGACAAAGGCAGCCGAAATCATTGCTTCCACCGTTTTGTCGTCATATTTAAGAGGATTAACCCCAAAAGTATTTGTATTTACAACGTCACTTCCGGAAATATAGTATTCCTTATGTATTCGAGTTATTTTCTCTGGATTTGTTAAATTCCACATTTCCGGAGCTTCTCCGGGCTTCAGACCCATTTCCTGAAGCAGTGTACCCATTCCGCCGTCAAGGATTATTCTGGAATTTTTAAGTTTGTTTCTAATATCCATATCACAGCTTCCTTTCCACGTCAGATATGCCAATAAGAGCCGAAACCGATTTCGTCGGAAACAGCATCGTTTCATTTCTAAGTACAACGCCGATATTTTTTGAGGTGTCAAGCATATCGACAAAACATTTCTGATATACAAGAGTAAAATCTCCAAAGCCAGCCGAATATCTGGGTCTCAGGAATTTTCCCTCTTTAAGAGCTTCTCCCTTAAGCTGTCCGTTAAGCTTATTGCATACCGCCTCCGTAAGCGCGGATGCTGCGGCATCAAGAGCAAGGGCCTTGGATGGTGTAATTCTTGAAGCGGCTATAAGCCTGTCGGCCGCACTGCCTATTGTCGCGAAAAAAAGGTATACCTCACCGCAGCCTTTCAGGTTTTTCTCCAAGCAAACACTTTCCGTTCTTATTTTTCCAATAACTATAGTACTCTTTTCAGGCCGCTCTATTGGAATTCTGGAATAGCATACACGACATACCGCAGAACTTTTTATTTTTTCTACAGCCTCATTGGCAAGCTTTATCGTTCCCTCATCAGGCTCACCCTTTACTCCCATATATCTGAATACTTCTCCCATATCAGGATCCGGCGTTGGAATTGTCTGCCTAACCACAATCATTTTATTATCTCCGACAAATTATTCTGTATCTGCTGCGCAACATCAGGCTTATTCATGGAATATACATGTACCGCGTTTATTCCATTAGCATACAGGTCTATTATCTGTTCCGTTGCAAAAGCTATGCCTGCCTGCTTCATAGCCGCCGCATTGCTTCCGTATCTGTCAACAATCCTACGGAAGCGCTGTGGAAGCATGGCACCTGAAAGCCCGCCTATTCTTTTCATCTGGTTTGCGTTTGTAACAGGCATTATTCCGGCAATTACAGGAACCTTTATACCTGCTTCACGTATTCTGTACATAAAATTATAGAGTATATTATTATCAAAAAACATCTGCGTCGTAAGGAACTCACAGCCCATATCAACCTTTTCCTTAAGATACTTAATATCATCAGCGCATGTAGGGCTTTCAGGATGTCCTTCAGGATAGCACGCGCCTCCTATACAGAAGCCTCCGAAATCCTTAATATCGTTAATAAGCTCCGAAGCGTACTTATAATCAAGG
>URCD01000027.1 GCA_900546215.1 uncultured Eubacteriales bacterium
AACAAACACAACCTAAATGTCCCAAATGTGGTTCAACCAGTATTGGTGTCGCCAATAGGGGCTACTCACTACTAACAGGTTTTATTGGTAGCGGCAAATCAATGAATGTATGTCAAAATTGCGGCTATAAATGGGATCCCAAAAAACATTAAATAAAAATAACAAGCTTTCAACAATAGGATGTAATGAATTACATGTATAGAAAAGACCATATTTCAGTAAGGAAATATAATATGGTATATATATAATGAGGTGATAATTATGGTTAGGTCAGTATCTATATGCCCTAAATGTGGTGATAAGGGTATTGGTAATCATGAAAGTAATATATGCGGCTGTTGTGGTGGAGAAAAAATATTGTTGCCATATACAGTTGAAGAATATATTAAATTATCAAAAGAAGAAATAGATGGGCTATATGAAAAATTTGATGTCCATCCTCTTATACCAACTAATGACGCCTTAGATATATCGATAGCGACAAATGATAATTTTGCTGTTGTAGACGCTATGATAGAGCTTAGACAAAAGGATATTATAGAGTACGAGCTTAAAATGAACCAATTTAGAGATAGAGCAACACAGATTAGACTGGCAAAGATAGCCGAAGAAGAACGTGTTAAATGTCCCCGCTGTGGTTCAACTAATATAACTACTGGACAAAGAGGATTTAAATTAACAACAGGCTTTATTGGCAGTAATAAAACAGTCAATAGGTGCGGTAACTGCGGTTATTCATGGAAGCCCTGAGCTTTGATATTATATAACCCAATATAGCTACATATCCTTAATCTTTAACAGTATATAAAATAATTGCGCAAAGCAAAAATATAATAGTATAAAAAAGAGTAGGGAAGACCCTACTCTTTTTTGTTATTCCATATGTATTGTTATTCCAATAATACTGTCATCAGATTTATATTTCCTCATTTTATTTTGTGCTTCAATTTTATCTGACAGGTTATATTCCATTAAAATTTTTGATTCATAGGTTCCAACTTGCAATACTAACAGCTTTACATAACCGTTCATTTTCGGCATATCTCCCTTCGGTCATAAGTATCTTTAATAAGGAAAAATATCTTCAACACGTATTTTCAGTGCTTTACATATTTTTAAGACTGTGCTTATTCTGGGGTCTGAAAATCCTTTCTCGAAGTCATCCAAGGAAGATTTGCCAATCCCAGTCATCGAAGATAATTTTCTTAAAGTTATAGCTTTCTCAGTTCTGATTTTCTTTAAATTGTTTTCCACTAATATCACCGATACTAGTTTACTTATAATTAGCACTAATTACTGTAAATAGATATTACCATGAAAATTGTCCGGTTTACCGGACTTAACAATAAAAGTCGAAAAAATGAAAAAAATTAGGTTATTATACAAATAAAATCTAAAATGAGCCTTGAAATTTTATTATTTGCATTGTGCAATTTGAAGTATTTAAGCTGAACTTACAAAAAAATATTAGATAAAAATAATAGTTTTGAATATATTTATTTTTCTGTTCCGTTTTTGGAAGCCGGCAGCAGAATGGGGTTATCCCAGCTATTTTTTACGCATCAGATAGCCTCTGATTTGACTTTTTCTCACCTTGCCCAGATAGTGAGCCGTTGGACTATACCTTCATGAAATATAATATTCCATGTCGCTTGGTAGCCTCTGAGGGCAACTCTTATACTAAATCTAGTACAGACCGTTATCCCTGCTGATATTACAATATACTACTATATATCTGAGCCATATATTGTCCGTCCCAGTCTTATTATATTAGGCAGTCACACCTAATCATATTCGCGATTTTTCTTAGTCCCTCTTGCTTATTACAAGCTCGTTCACCTTTTTTTCGGTTAGTTAAAGACTTCTTGAGCCCTGCAAACATTTTTGCGTAAAATGTAAACGTATTGTTTAACCCAAGCCTTTGGCGCCAAGCACACCGCTGCCTATTGTGGCCAACGTGCCGACTGTGCCCAGCTTTTCAATGAGTGTGTCTAAAACAGTTAGTAGGCCAGAAAGAAAATCTAAACCATCTTTTACAAAGCTGCTGTCTAGGAATGTATTGGATAATTCCTGGAAAGATGCCTGTAATTTTTTAGTCTTTGCCTCAACACTGTCCTGATAAGCGCTATACTTTTCCAAAGCTGTACCGGAAGCGCCTATAGCGGTTTCGGTATATTTTATAGCTTCTCCATAGTTTTGAAGCAGAACAAGCAGGTTATCTGACTGAGACGTACCCGCTAAAGCTGTAACTATAGTATTCTGCTCAGCATCGCTGAAGGAGCTCCAGTCACTGGCAATCTCGTCTAGAACCTCTCCAAAATTACGAAACTCATTTTGCGTATCACGCAGTTTTATTCCTAATCTACCAAGATTATTTTCAACCTTAGAAATGTCTTCGCCTTCATCATCTACAAATTTCCCTGCTTTAATATCGCCTATACGTGAGAAAATTTGATTAAGTGAACTGCCGACAGAGCTCATTGAATTCTGTGTTGCCTCACCAATTACAGCTTCATAACCAAGCAGCTTATCAATTGATACCCCGGCAATTCTTGCTGAATTTGATGTTTCCGACATTGCTTCAGCAAGGCCGCCAAGTGATACGGCTGCCTCATAATCAACGGCGGACATTTTATCAACAACACTTAAAGCGTCTTCCGCCTCAATTTTATACCCATTTAGGGCGCTGGCCAGGTACTTAGCCGATTCCGCTGAATCAAGCTGACCCAGCTTGGATTGAACTAAGCTTGCTTCTATTAAATCGTTGGTTTCCTTTAATGTGTAGCCCTGCCTTAGCCAGCTTTCAGCGCTTCCAGACATTTCAGCAACAGTAGTACCAAGAGTTTTGGCCATATCAGTATATGTTTCCATTAGAGAATTAACTTCTTCTCTTGTCTTTCCAGAAGCCACTTGCAGGTTTACTACAGCTTTATCATAAATTTTAACATTCTCATATACCTGCCTTATTCCTTGCTGCAGTTCCTGAAGCATGCCCGCGCCGAAGTTTTTTCTAAGATTTTTAAAAGACTCTTTTAAAAGGCTGGAATCACGTGGATTAATATTACCAACTGCCAGAGCGTTATCTAATCCTTTTCCGTCCTGCTTTAAACTGCTTTTTATCCTGCCTATTTCGGTTGTATCAAAATTGATTTTTAAATCTTTAAATCCCATATTAGAGATTTCATTTATCATTTTCTCTAATTGAGACATGTCACCCGTTATTTTGTATTGAAATTCTTTTCCATTAATTTTCTCTTGTAATACGCCTAATGTCTCAGACAACTCCTTTAGGGCCTTATCCTGATTGGATGAAAACTCTAGGATGACGGGTATTACTTGAACGTTTTCCATTTTCTCACCACCTTATAATTTAAAACATTATGACTATCAAATCAGCAATTATCACTGGGGGTATTTATACCAATATTAATAAGGTTGGCCAGCTCTTCTTTATTCATGTCTTTTACTTTATCCAATATGGGCTGTACCTGCGGAATTATATCTTTTATGCCATTAATTATATTAACTATGTTTCTCTCCAAAAAGGCGTGAGGCTCATAATAGTTAGTCATGAAATCATTAAATTCCATATCTAATATAGTTTTAAATTCCTCAATTTCATTTTCAGGTATTCTCTTGAAAATCTCTTTTATAATTCCTCGCTCGTTAAGTAAATCATATTCATCTAACACATTTTCCGCCGACATTTTTATATCTGTGTAGGTTTCGATAATTGTATAAACATAAAAAACTTTTCTCATTGCAGAGCGGACATAAATATTGCCATTCTCATCCGCAGAAGTTGTCTTAATAATCTTATTTGCTGAAATTTGCTTTAATGCGTAACTTAGATAGGGGAGAACTTTAATTTTATCTATATAAGCTTTACGCTGCACCTCTGTTGTCAATTTATCATATTTATCAGCAAACTCTTTTACTGTATATTTCTTTTCCATATATAATCTCCTCAATCATCAATATATTGCGAATATATTTACTTTAATTCTCTTTTACACCATAAATCGTAGACATCCTTACTTTTTTCTCTGTCAAACAAACATACAAGAACGGGCTTTCCTGTAGCTCTGTCTGTACTTGCGTATATATCTAAAAGTTCAACTCCATACTTTAAATATGCGGTTATTTGCTGTATATTTAATATTTTAACAGCAGATGAAACACTATATGTTTTTCCTGTGATTTTACTTGTTATTTTATACATTCTTATTCCTTCAATTCGTAAAAAATAGGGATATACATCGGTGAATGTATATCCCTTAAGTTTAATCTACATTCACAATTCATTTTGCTTCATTAAATGCTTTTTTCTTAACTGGCTTTGACTTACAGCATAAAATTTCTTTTATATGATTTCTGTCATCTATGCTTGCGATGTTGGTTATATCAATTTTTTCAAGTTTTGCCTTGGCGTCAGCTGATGTAATTCTGCCTGCTGTATGCTGAGATAAAATATCATTTATTTCGTGACATGTTTCACTGCAGCATAAAAAATACCAAGTCGGCTTATCTGCGTCTTCTGAACAGGTGGGGCAGTATTTATATTCTTTTCCACAAATAAAACATTTTCTTTTTTTCCTCGAACTCATTAATTCACCTCGATTTTTTGTTATATAACAAAAAAGAGAAGAAGATTAACTTCTTCTCTTGTAAATACAATTGATCAGATTGTATCTGGAAATTTATTTATTCCTCATCAGGAACAACTATCTGGAATAACTGCTTCTTAGAATCGCAATATGCCTGCTGAGCCTGAATTGTGAATGGATGATTACCCTCGGTTGTAAATGTTACGTCTACATTTGCGTCAAGCTTAGCATTAGGGAATATAATATACGCATGTATCAGTGTTGACTGGTCGCATACATCTGTTCCAAGTACTTCCATGATAAACTTGCCGGCTTTAGGGAAGTTTATTGCGTCGCCAGAAACTGATACAGCCCTTGTAGCTTCATATTCATACTGAATAAAGTATTCTGATTTGGGAGTTGAGTTTGTGGGGAAAGTAATTGAATGCGCATCCTCATCATATGTGAATTTACCTGTTCCTGCTGTTGCGCTATATGTAAGCTTTTCTCCTAAAGAACCGTCGCCTTTAAGCTGATAAATTTCAGTAGGTGCTGCAAGAGGCTTATGAGCCAAGACTACAGGAGTACTTGCTGTTGCAGGAACTGCAATTGTTTCAAATGCAGGCGTAATTATTTTATCCGCATCAGTTGCAATCTCTTTTTCCACGCCATTCTGGGCAGCATATAATCCAAGGTCGAAAAGAGAGTTATTTGCTGTAAACTCTGCTTTTTTAGCACGGTTAAATGTAGCAATCGTAGAACCGATGGCGTCTACTGCTTCAGATTTTTCAGCTGTTACAGAAAGGCTTGGCTCTGTAATCTGATTAATTGCCCACATTAAACTTCCATCTGCGGAAGAAGTCATAATACCACGTAACACATGATCAATTGCAAAGTTGTTGATGTCAAAGTTTGCCATAAATTTTTCCTCGCTTTCTTTTCTTTAGAGTCTAAAAAGAGACTACTCATCTGCGCCTCTCAACCAATTAAACTCTTTTTTGTTAATTTTACTTGTGTCAATCATTCCGCTGTAGCTTCCCTGAAGTAGAGATACGGAATGTACATAAATTTGTGAACCCTGAACGGTGTCCATAAATTCATATAAACTGCATTGTTTTAACTCATTACTTTTATATTTAAAACCCGGATAACGCATCATAGCTGAGATAAGAGGCTTTAGATTAGATTTATAACCTTCTTTTTTTTGTCTGGCAATTCTATCTCTGTCTAATTGTATTAGAATATCTTTTGTTGTTTTATTTGCGGCTTTTTCTACCTTAGGCTTAATATTATGTAATTTTCTCAAGCAGGCAGCTATCTTTAAATAAGCCAACTCATCTAATACTTTATTACTCTCCTGCTCAAACATAAAAAGCTTATCATTGGAATTATCATTAAATAACTGCATTTTTGATAAGTCTAAATCATAAAAGAGCAATTGAGTTTTATCCTGCGTTAAGTCACGGGTAAGTAAGTAAAATAATTCAAAATCGGATATTTCTTCATAGTCTATTCCCATATCGAATAATTGACTTTTCATATCAGAAGGAATTGCTGTAAGGGAAAATATCATTGAATAGTATTCTCGCTCGCCATACTCTACAATTTCACCGACTGTAGGTATGTGTATTTTGATATAATCGTTGATAATAGTATCTTCGCCAAAATACATTTTAAGCTCATCAAAATCTAATAGGCTGGAAATATTATCACTTCCTAACTAGATTATTTATAACGGAGGTATTTCCTGCGGTTGTTTTAACAATATGATTAAGATTTGTAATCTGAAAAACTAACGTTCGAACAAGATAATTATTATCCGTTTCAGTCTCTTTATTAGAAATTAACCTACATTGTGTACCAAATATATTTGACCAATTAAAACGCTCCCTAATAATGCTTGCAATAAGATCGTGTCTGGGTATACCGGTCAGTTTATCAATGCTGTCATGTCCGTCTACTAAAATTGTAAAGATTATTAAACCATGCTTTTGAATAGTGTTAGTTTTAGACATTTCTTCAAAATTTATCTGATAACAAATATAATGCTGCACTTCTGCCGGCGTTTCGGGTAAAAATAAAAAAGGACGAATATTAGAACTGCTGCCAAAATATCTGTCCCATTCTCCATCTGTTAATAATAAGCCTTCATTGTCGAATAATTCTGATTCTAGCTTTTTATTGTTTAAAACGTATAAAAGCTCAGGGCAATGCAAAAGTGCAGACTTTATTTTTTCCTTTAATCTTATATTATCGTCATCAGGATATGCGGCATAACCTTGAAGCTTATTCAGCAAGCCTTTTTTGTCATTAAAATCATACATAATTTCTTCTTCAATCATACTACACCTCCTAAACAGTGATTTCTAACTTGATTTCTCCTACTATTTCACCGGATGTGCAGTAGACAGTAAGTATTTTGTTTAAGTATGTCCTGTCATTAGGAAATTTGATTTTTATTTTATTAAAATCACTTTGTGGCAACCAGGAAACAAGCTCCGCTATATCTTCGCTGTCTATCATACATTTCCATTTTAAAGGAAGAAAGGGGGGATTATCAGTTATATCTATTTCATTACTATAGAACTTTGCGGTTAGCAGCCTGTAGCTTCCTCCAGCCTTGATGGATTGAGTTGAAGATGTTATTTTGCAGTATATATCGGAATGGGTGGGGATGCTGTTATCGTCCTCAGGCTCAACATTTGATGAATAATAGTCTGCCCACATAGCTTTAATATTTCCATCATTATCTTTTTTAATATAGTCTGTGTGAGGGTTAAAGCGGTCCTGGTGAATAGTCAATTTTTGTATTCCAAATGGCCTTGTACTTTCAATCTTTGATATTTTCCATGTATTAGGAATATCTGTCGGGGCGCTTACTATAACTCTTTGGTTTGTTCTGTCACCGTTATAATTTATATACCCCATTTTTTCCGTGATACTGTTAAGCGGCAACCAAATATTGCACTGATTTTCAATATTATTTGTAAAATATCCAATCAGCTTTTCAGTGTCAAAAGAGTTTTGCATTATCAATACTGACCACATTTTTCTTTTAATACTATTAAAGCCGTTTTGTTCAATCCAAGATAAATAATATTCACAGGGTAATATTGAATATTTTAAAAACTGATTATCTTTTTCTTTATCAACAATCATCCATTTATGATATGTACCTCTATCATCCGGAACGTCAACGTACAGTCCTATTGGAAAGGAAGTACTGTATCGATTCTTATAGTCAGTCTCAAAATAATAAAGTTCATCATTACTATCAAATTTAACTTTTTGAGTTGGCTTAAACTGCAAATAATATTCCGCCCAGTCTTTGCCCATGGAAGTATATTTTGACACTATGAATTTAGCATCTATTTTGGTCTTTGTTGTCTCATTATATGTCATAGCTTCATTTAGTTCAGGCTGATCGTCATGAAAGAAATCATATAAATAACAAATTCTGGACTGTATGTCATTGTCCCATGTCAACTCCATACCCAAATCTGAATTTGCCTTATGCACCTGACCTACTGTAGCTCCAAGCTGAGAGTGTATACGCTTATATGTTTCAAAACTTGGCACGTTTACACCTCCTTAATTACGATATCTTTTAGTTGGTTGTTTAAAAAATTGCCATAAAGATACTGCATTACGCACCTCCAGCAGTCCCGCTGAGAGAATTGTGTTTATCAATTATTTTATGTAATTGAAGCTCAAGTGAAGCAAGCCTTTTACACATTTCACTATGACCATCTATTAATTTTCTTTCTTCTTTACCAGCAATAACAGGTGTGGTATATAGCTCAGAATCAACTTTAGATGTCAACCATGCTATTTCCATACCAAGAGCAACTATTTCTATTACAAATCGCTCGTCTGATTTTTCATCAATTGAATTTTTTAGCTCAAAGGATAATTCCTGAACTTCATCGTCTAGGATAAGAGTTGTAAATAGCTGCCTTATATCAACATCTGCAACAGATGCATTTAACCACTCAGTTGCTAATTCATAAAAATCATTCTTACTTAATGAAGACAATGAATATGTATCTATTCTCCCAAGGAACCTTTTAAAAATATTACTATATGGAGTCATAAATAAAAAACCTCCTGATTATTTTTTCTGAAAGTTACTTTTGAATCGTGATATTGTTTTAATGCTTCTAAATTTCTGCGGCTCTCTACTAAATAATATTTGTGATAATGACAGCCAACAATCATAAAGTCGTTTAAAGATAAGTTTTTTCTAAGTGACTTATACTCGGTATAGGTTATAGCTATTATATAAATCGTCCTTTCATAAAAATTTTCCTTATAGAGGCTGAAACAGGCGTATTCAGATTTGGAGCTTCAAAATTTAAAGTTTTGAGGAGATGACGTTATACGCCTGAATCAGCTTGTAGGCTAAAGCCTTTATCTGTTTTTCTTCATTAGTTCACTTAAGAAAAATACCAAAAACGCATTAATATCAAGGCCTTGAGGGATTATATTTTTGCCCGCTATGTATAAAAAAGCGTGTTTTAAGAGTTTTTTGAGAAGCATTTTAATAGACTGTCGGGATTCATATCATATAAAACCTTAATTAGTATTGATTTATTTTTATTAATGGTAGAGATAAGCTGCTTCCTTGTAGATTTAAGACTTGGTGTAATTAAAAAAGCTCTGTCTATTAGCCAAGAGAACAGACCTAAATAGTTCTTTGATATTTTGATTTTATTAATGTCTGCAATTAAGTCATCAAAGTCTTTTCGGAGCAAAAGATATGTCTCATTATCCTTATCTAAGTTATGCTGATATAATTTGATTGAATATTTGACCAGTAAATCTTCAACCTTTTTGCAGGTCCTTATATTGTTATTCATTTCATGCTTTATAAAAAAATAGCTCATGGGTAGGGTAGAATCAGGATTTCTAAAATCAGACAAATCTAAATTGTAAAGGTAATTCATAGGACATTTTAATTGGTCATTAATCTTATTTTTATTGAAGTCTTTTTTTATAATAGTCCAAAAAGAGGGGTACATATGTATTTTTATATCCATATTATTTTTTATTCGTTTAATTTCTCCCGAAATATCAATGTCAAATCTTCTCTTTGCATTATCAATAGCACACTGAGCAAGAACGCTTAAAATACAAACATAATCATAATATTTATCATCTTTAAAGTTACACATATATGTTTGAGCAAGCTGTGCCAAATTACTGGATTCCCCTATAGACAGCTGAGAATTTGCCAAATTATTATCCATTACCGCGAAGTCATGCATTGTATTATTATAAATATTTTTTTCTTTTGGAATATTGTTTACTATTGTAGGATAGTTTTGATAGCATAATCTTGCGTGTTCTACTATATCAAGGTGATTGGTGGTATAACCACTGTCGGAATCCATATCCATCCCATTATTTCTGTCTTGCGTATCTGTTCCTATCATATTAATAGCTATGCATTGACGTCCAAGATTAAAATACTTATTTAAATTTTTATGATAAACGTTATGGAGATAGGTTAAATTATTTTTACTGTTGAAAGGACTCCTGAAAAATGCTAAGTATTCACCGCTATTAAATCTTTCCGTATAACATTGTATGGTTTTTTCTTCAGCAAAAAATGTATTATCCTTTTCCACATACTCTTCATTACCTGTTGCCCCGTATAATAGCATTGCAAAAGGAGAGCCGACAACAGCTAAATTTTCTGCGTTTTGTATGAGCTTTCCGTTTTTCATATTTAACACATAGGATTTGATTATTGCTTTTTTTCGATCTCTAAAATATGTACTCCTCATAAAGTCTGTATTTTGTCTGCATAATGCGATAAGCACCTCATAATCATTTGAAAAATTCTTATTTTTATCTAGGTAGCTTAAAAATTCGTTATTATCTGTTTTTAGCCTATTTATATAATTTACGCTTTCTTTAACTACGTTTTCCATAATAGTTTCATCTAATGAGTTTACCATCTGATAACTCATCTTCTGAACATCACCATACTTACTTTCATGGGCTGTCTTTACAATACCAAATATACAATCATTTTCATATACTTTATTGCACCAATATTCATAGGATTTATTGAATTTAAGCCACTTCATTGCATTATCTGTCGTGATTAGCTGAATATCCTTTACAAAGTGTTCATTACCAAACATATCTTTAACTGAAGCGGTTAAATAATTTTCACCAAAATAATCCTTAAAAAATAATTGTATATTAGTACTAAACGCTGCCATTTTACAAAAATGGTGCCTTAAAAGTATGTATCCGTTACCCCAAGCAGGAAAAATACTGCTGTCAATTAATGCTTGTCCATCAAATAAAGTATTTTTTAGAGTATAATCATTAATATGCCGAGCAAAACAATGCTTGTTATTATCAGTTTCAATACTAATAACATTAGTGTTAAAGGGTTTATCTATATCTTTTAATATCAGAATGTTTTTAGGATTTATCTTTATTTCGCCTATAATGGCACTAGAAACGAGTGAAGCATATGCGCTGATTTCAACAATTGGAGCATTATTCTTTGGCAGCCTTATTCCCATGTACAAAAAATTAACAGCGCGTTTATATAGTCTGTCGCATATAAACATACAAGAACCTTTTTTGGCCTTTCCCGTACTCCTATACAGCATTTTATAATGAATTTTTTCACGCTTGCTGATTTCTCCACTTTTTTTCCTTGTTATATATTCGACATAAACACCATTTTCATATAAAATCTCTCGAATTTCTTCTTTAGAATGCTTTTCATAGCTTTCTTTTTGTTTCTGAGCTTCTTTATATAACTGTGATATTTTTTTTCGCTTATTTCTTTTTTTAATTATCTGGGTTTTATAACCCTGAGACTTCGCGATTTTGTATTCAATACGTGCCTGCTCAGCCAACTTTTTTAAATGAGTTACTTCATCTATAAATGACCTGGACCCAAAATTAAATTCTAAGCATATAATATCTCTTGTGGAATCTTCCTTCCATATCTTTAATCCATTTTCTATAAGATACTTAGAAAATAAGCTGTTTGAAAACATTGCATCCTTGTATTCATAATGATCACGAACACCATTATTGTATTCAAATAAAGTGCTTGCTTCAATATTTTTGATTTTAATACCATATATACTCAATTAATTTTTTCACATCCATTCCTGTCTATTAAACCCTCAAACGACTTTAAAATCAGATAACAGTCAAAATGAATATACGTATTTTCTGCTAAGTAAGCATACTCTTGATTTTTAAAAACTTTTTCTCCGCATATAGGGCATTTGCCTAAATATGGTTGTATTAGTGGATTTTTATAAAAAGGTAATATGTAATTAATCTTATTTTCTATTTGAATCTCCGCCTTTACGTTCAAGCTCGTTTATTATCTCACTGCCAATATCAAAGCATTTTTGCTGGTACTGAAATCTTTTTATATATTCGTTAAATAACCCAGATAAAAAGCATCTCTCTATGAAATTAGTCATATGACTTTTGAGATTCTTGTCATCGGGATTTGGCAACGCTAACTCTTCGCATTTTTCAATTAAATCAAACACAGGAATTTTATTATCTTTCAAATATAATGTTGCGACATTTATTTGTTTTTCTTGATCCCATTTTATTAATGCCATAACTGAATATCCATTTCCTAAGCTAACTGATATTGCACTTCCCATTGATTCATACTTCAGCATTTTTAGCATCCTCCTTATTTTTGTATTTAATAATATATCTATTTATTTCTCCGGCGCTGCAAGATGCATCAAATCTCCAATCTGATGCTATACGCCTTGCCCATGATGAGTCAGACGCAACAGAACTCTTTTTGCTGCCTCCAATATCATAATCAGAAGGATATATATATCCTCCAAAATGCCTATGTGATTCTTCTCGGCCGACATAAGGGTAGTTATTGGTTTTATATGTATTTTTGTTTTCTTTTATCATTTTGCTTTATGTTCTCTCCTTTGCAAATTTATTAAAGTGAATAGCGTCAATATATTAATTCTCTTTTTGTATTGCAGTTTATGAATTATTTTTAAACTGTTTATTAAGGGGCCATTTATATCACTGACATAATTTGTCGAGAACAAATGTTCTTAAATGATACGAAAAAATATTCGATTATTATTGACATGACAAATTTGCTTTGTTATACTAATTATTGTAAAAAGCGCGTTTTAAGCAGTGATATTTGCTCTGGACGAGTTGTAGAATGTTGTAAAAACAAACGAATATTCGTGTTTTTGCTGCGTTAAATAATGATTGTTTAATAAGTAGTCAGGGTATAGGACTTTGAAATTTCCGTTCATTGGTTCAAATCAGGTATGAGTTAATAAAATGAGGTGTGTAAAAATGGATAAAATACAACAGCAGGAGATTTTTAGCAATTATTCAGCTAATAACATGAGTAAACTAAAGCAGCAGGCACATTCCTGTTTTAAAAGATTTAGTGGAATATCTGAAGTGGATTATGTTGATTTCTATAGCATAGCTAATGAAGTTTTATGGAGTGCGGCAAATGAATATGACAGTTCAAAGAATGTTCCATTTGAAAACTTTTTTAAATTCAAGCTATACAATAAATTTAAAACGGAAATGACAAAACGAAATAGAGAAAAAAGATGCAATAAAGAAGTAGATCAAGAAGGAAACTGCATATATAAATATGCACTCTCAATTGAAGCTATTGCCGAAAAAACGGATTATATTGATGAATTGGTTTCGGATGATGATATAGAAAGTATGGTTTTAGAGGAAATCAAATTTTCTGAAAACAATAAAATTAATATGTATTTAGACAGACTTTCAAAACGTCAGAAAAAAATAGTTTTACTTTTATCTAATGGTTTTCAGCTAGATGATATTAAAGAGATGATGAAATTAAATAAAACTTTGTTTGCAAATGATATAAAGTCGATAAGATCATACGAAAATATAAAAGTTTTATTATAGTCAAAAGCGGGGGATTCTTATGGCTAAAAAGATAAGAGAACAATCAATTTCGCTGATTTCATATTTAGAAAAAGTTAAAGACGATGATATCAGTGACAATCAAGACGTGCAAAGGCTATTTTGCTGGGATAATAACGCTATTAATGAATTAATAGTAACTGTTTTGACAGATGACTATATTCCGCCATTAATTCTTGGAGAAATTGAATTTGGTGACGGCCTTGTTCAACAATATATTGTTGATGGTATGCAAAGAAGTTCTGCACTAATTAAGTTTAGATATGCAAATTATAAAATATCTGCATCTATTGAAGACAGCATTATAAAGTATCAGAGAAAAAAACGTGACGAAAACAATAAGGCCTGTAAAGATGAAGAAGGAAATTTAATTTGGGAGTATGTTCAGTTTGATATAAAGGGAAAAACATTTGAAATGCTGCCATATGAGTTAAAGAAGAAATTTGACGATTATCAAGTAAAAATTGCTATACATCAGAATTGCACAATGGAACAAATAAGTAAATTAGTTAGAAGATATAATAACCATAAAGCTATGGGGGTCAGTCAGAAAGCCTTTACGTATATTGATAAATTTGCAAGAAAGATACGTTCTATCTCACAGTCTGATTTTTTTAGAAACTGCATAAATTATTCCGATACTGAAAGAGTAAAAGGAACTTATGAAAGATTAGTATGTGAATCAGTCATGTCTACTTGTTATTTAGAAAAATGGAAAAAACAGCCGAAACAAATGAGCATATTTCTTAATGACAATGCTTCAATTGAAGATTTTAATTTAATAGAGGAATATGCGGGAAGATTGGAAAAGGTATGTGCAGATAAATTCATGGAATTTTTTGTTTTGAAGGATATATGTGTGTGGTTTTCCCTTTTTCATAAGTTTACTAAATTTGGAATTTCAGACAGCAAATTTGCAGAGTTCATGACGGCGCTAAAAAATGAACTGCACGATAAAGAGATATCTGGATTAAGCTATGACAGCTTGTCAAAAGAAAAAAATACAAAGGACAAAAGGATTATCAGTAATAAAATTGAGACTTTATATACTTTAATGACTGATTATTTAAACATTGATAATTCTGAGCCAGTTGAACTGAACGAAAGGGAAACTCTTTTAGACTTTGTAAGGAACAATGTTTTTAAAGGTATAACGAATGAGGATTTAGAATTTTATAGAATAGTTTTAGATGATTTAACCGTAGAGGTAGATAATAACTCCAAGCTTCTTGAACAGCAAAATATAAAATCATTAACTGCATTGGTTGCCTATTCATCAGTAAAAGATATAGATTTAGAAGAATGGATAGCTGATTATTTTAAACGTAATACTACATATTATAAAAACCAGAAGGAGAATTATCTATATATGGTTAAAGACCTTAATCATTTTATTAAACGAAAAGGAGAAGTAGCTTAATGGGTTTCAATTATCTGTTAGGTGGTTTAAATTATGAAGAAAATAGTACCGCTAAGGAATATTAATAATGTCGGTTTTATTTTGTGGAAGGATAAAGAGTATCCGGTAGTAACAGAGTATGAAAATGTCTATTACTGCACGATAATGGGCATTAAATTTGGACTGGATAAAGCCGAAGAGGGAGAATTATACATAATAAAAAAGTAGATTTTTATAGGACTATAGAAAAATTTATTGCGATTACATGGGAAACAGATTAAGCAGCTTTGAATAATAAAATACTGGTTGCTTAAATAAAGGGAATTGTCTGCTATATTATTAAAAGGAAGAAAAACACTTGCAATCTAAACGGAATTATAATATAATACATTTCGTGTTTTGGAGATATTTCTTTTTCCATTACAAGGGTATTAATAATTCCTGCTAAAGTGGCTCAGTTGGTAGAGCAGCTGATTCGTAATCAGCAGGTCGTGGGTTCGAGTCCCATCTTTAGCTTAGGCCTCTGTGGTTTTCCGCAGAGGCCTTTTTTCTTCCTGTAATACCTCACATAAAATGACGGCTGTTTTTTTACACTTTGTATATATACTTTTTGTATAAATTCCTATACAATATATGTTGTACAATAAAATGATAAATAATTAGAAGGATTTATGTAAGTTATTGATATATTTTTGCTTATTTAAGTATAAAATTAAATATTGAACAAAATAATATTTTGTTTTGCAAAAAAGCAGGATATTTCTCACAAACGGTGAACTCTATTATTATGGTTGTATTTTATATAGAAATATTGCGTTTTAAATGCGATAAATAAAAAGCAGTATATCAATAAGGAGGAATGGTTTTATGAAAAGTTACACATCTAAAGAAATCAGAAATGTCGTTATGCTGGGTCACAGTGGTTCCGGTAAGACAACAATAACGGAATCGTGCCTTTTCAAGTCCGGTGCAACAAAGAGATTTGGCAAAGTTGACGAGGGCAACACCGTCAGCGACTATGACCCGGAGGAAATCAAACGCCACGTTTCAATCAATTCATCAATTCTTCCGGTTGAATGGAAAGATACAAAAATTAATTTTATAGATACGCCGGGTTATTTTGACTTCGTTGGTGAGGCCATGCTTTCTACAAAGGTCGCTGATGCAGCAATTATAGTTGTATCAGGAAAGTCCGGTGTAGAAGTAGGTACGGAGAAGGCCTGGGAATATGTTGAAAAATTTGAAACACCCAGAATGTTCTTTATGAACTTTATGGATGATGAGCATGCTGATTACAGCAGAGTGCTTGGAGAGCTTCGTGATCATTTTGGAAAGAGTGTGGCTCCGGTTCAGATTCCTTTTTACGAGGGAGAAAAGATAAGAGGCTTTATTGATGTAATAACAAGGGAAACAAAATACCTCGACGCTACAAGAACAGGATTTGAACCTGGTCCTTTCCCTGAAGAAATGGCTGATGAAGTAGAGCAGCTCAGACAGATGATTATTGAAGTAGCTGCTGAAAGCATTGATGAATTGCTTGAAAAATATTTTGCTGATGAGGAGCTTACAATTGATGAAATATATCAAGGACTTAATGTTGGCGTAAAGGAGAGAAAGATTGCTCCGCTTTTTACAGGTGCGGCAAATTATGGACTCGGTATTATGATACTTATGAACTCAATTAAAAACTTCCTTCCTCCTTCAGTTGAGTGCAAGCCAGAGTTTGAATGTGTTGATTTGGCTACTGGTGAAAAGGTTATAAGAAAAAATGATGAGAACGACCACTTTGCAGCTTATGTATTTAAGACAATTTCAGACCCTTATATTGGCCGTCTTAATATATTCCGTGTACTTTCGGGCAAGCTTACAAAGGATAAAGTGATTTATAATCCTGAAAGAGATACTCAGGAGAAGATTGCTCATATATATGTAATCAGGGGCAAGGAGCAGATTGAAGTTGACGAGCTTGACGCCGGAGATATCGGTGCGCTTGCCAAACTTACTAATACTGCGACACAGGATACTCTCTGCTCAAGTATAAATCCTGTTCAGGTAAGCAAAATTGAGCTTCCTCCTTCAGTATATTCAAGGGCAATTGTTCCTAAGGCAAAGGGCGATGACGATAAAATTGCCGCTGCGCTTGTAAAGCTTAGAGAAGAGGATCCTACAATAAAAATAGAAGTAAACAAGGAGACTAAGCAGACAATTATTTACGGAATCGGTGACCAGCAGTTAGATGTCCTTGTAAACAAACTTAAAAACAAATATAAAACTGATGTTGACCTTATGGATGTTATTATACCATACAGAGAAACCATAAAGGCAAAGGTTAAAGTACAGGGCAAGTATAAAAAACAATCAGGCGGACATGGACAGTTTGGTGACGTATGGATGGAATTTGAGCCTTCAGGAGATATGAGCAAGGCCTATGAGTTTGAAGAGAAAATTTTTGGTGGTTCAGTACCGAAGCAGTACTTCCCGGCAGTTGAAAGGGGACTCCAGGAATGCGTTAATACGGGAGTTCTTGCCGGATATCCTGTAGTGGGACTTAAGGCTACTCTTGTTGATGGTTCTTATCATCCTGTAGATTCATCAGAAATGGCGTTTAAAATGGCTACCTCACTTGCTTTTAAAGATGGAGTTGCAAAGGCTAAGCCTACAATACTTGAGCCTATAGCCCATGTTGAGGTTGCTATACCTGAAAAATATATGGGTGATATAATGGGTGACATTAATAAACGCCGTGGAAGAATACTGAGCATGGATTCTATTGATGGCGGAAAGAAATGCATTGTTGCCGAAGTGCCTCTTTCTGAGATAGCTAAATACAGCATTGACCTTCGTTCTATGACACAGGGCAGAGGAAGCTATACATTTAATTTTGAAAGATATGAGGAAGCTCCTGCAGATGTGCAACAGAAAGTAATTGCGGCAAGAGCAAAATAAATATTTTAACAAAGAGAGCCGTGTGTTAAATCGCACGGCTTTCTTTAATATTGGTATGGTGCAGCCTGTAAACATTATTTTAAATGAGCTTTTCTGTATGCCAGTGGAGTCATACCAGTTTTTTTACGGAATTTTTCTATATAGTAGCTTGTGCTTCCAAATCCATATTCATAGGCTATCTGGCTTACAGACATATTTGCAGAGCCCAGAAGAACGGCTGTGCTTTCACTAAGCCGAAAGTTATTTATATATTCAAAAATTGTACAGTCCATATGCTTTTTGAAAAAACGGCAGCATTCACTTGGACAAAGATGGATTTCGTTTGATATATTTTCTAGAGTAAGTTTGTCTTTGTAATGATTATGAATGTAAGTTAACAGATGTTTCAGCCTTAAATAGTTTTCATCAAAGTATAATGGGTTGTTCTTCATTCCTATTATTTCTTTCCAGCAAAGTATAAGCCTTGCAGTTATTTCTGCCTCATAGGCAAATGTCCTTTCCTTATTCAGCCTATAAATTGTATTAAGATTTTCAATTATATCTGAAGAAGTGTTAAAAACCGAAAAAGTAAATGCCGGATCGTTGATGAACGGTTCGACATATTTTTTTTCTACGGCGCTTTTTTCAAAGCCGGAAATCATAGCTGGTGAAGCGTCTATGCATATGTAGGAGGCGTCCTCTGTGAGAGGCTTTGCCATATGAAGTACCCCGCTGTTTATAAAAATACCCTTATCAATGCCAATGTCCTGCGAATAACTGTTTATTGTAAATCTGACAGAACCATTGGTTATATAACAGAATTGCAGTTCATTATGCCAGTGCCAGTCGACAAAGCCAAGAATATTTCGGTTTAACACGGTTTCATAGATAGCTATAGGAAAATCAGCCGTCCCATGAGAAGTTGTTTCCATTTTGTTTTCATTTATGCCTATATCATAAATTTGCATTAAAACACCTCAATATTACAATATTTTATATCCATATTATTATATATATCAGTTAAAAAATCAATATAATGTTATATAAGAGGAGGAATATATTATGACTAAAGAACAATATGAAAACGAACTTATAGAATTTGCTCAGGAGGCAGTAAGAATTAGAAGCTATTCCGATGAAGAAGGAAATATGGCCTCGCTTATAAAAGAAAAGATGGAGAAGCTTGGTTATGATGAAGTTAAAATAGATTCAGTCGGAAATGTAGTCGGAAAAATAGGTAGCGGTAAAAAAACAGTTCATTTTGACAGCCATATGGACACCGTCAGGGTTAATGATGCTGATGAATGGAAGGTACCGCCTTTTTCAGGAGACATAGTAGACGGTTCTATCTGGGGCAGGGGCTCGGTAGATATGAAATCTGCACTTTGTGCATCTGTATATGCAGCTGCTTATGCAAGAGATATGGGATATCTGAATGATAAAACAGTATATGTGACAGGAACCGTATGTGAAGAATACTGTGACGGAGAAAATCTCAAGCATTTATATAAAGAGCTTAATCTAAAACCAGACTACTGCATTATATGTGAGCCATGCGATAATATAATAACCCTTGGTCATAAAGGAAAGGCACAAATACGAATAATAACAAACGGAATATCTGCCCACGGATCTGCTCCTGAAAAAGGTAAAAATGCCGTATATGAGATGGCTGAAATAATACAGCGTGTTGAGAAGCTTAACGAACGGCTGTCATCAATGGGTGAGAACCATGGCACAATAGTTTTATCTGATATAAAATGTGAAAGCGCTTCTCTTAATGCCGTTCCAAGCGAGTGCCAGATTTATCTTGACAGGAGACTTGTGCTTGGCGAGACCCTTGATATGGTCAGGAAAGAAATGGATGAGCTTGTTAAAGGAAAGGATGCACGCTGGGAAGTTGGAACGCTTCGTCATACGTCATGGAATGGCGGGAATCTTGTTTATGAACCAATGCATGACCCATGGAAAATTGAAAAAGACGCTCCTCTTACAAAAGCTCTTAATGAAGCATATAAGAAGGTATATGGAAAATATCCGGATAAATATGATTTTTGGGATTTTGGTACAAACGCGATTACACCTGTTGCAATGGGAGTCCCTACAATTGGTTTTGGACCGGGGGAATATAAGCTGGCCCATATGAGAGATGAGCACTGCTCAGTCGAGAAGATTAAAGATGCAATGTATGTCTATGCTGAATTAATTAACAAATTATAAAGCTGGATAAAGCATTAAACGAATAAAGGCATACACCTCTAATAAGGGTATGCCTTATTTTATTATTATTTCGCGCAGTCAATAGCAGAATTCAGTTTTTTATACAATTCATCTATTTCAATCGGCTTGGCTACGTGGTCATTCATACCTGCTTCAAAAGCTGCTGTTACATCCTCACGGAATGCGTTTGCTGTCATAGCAATTATTGGTATATAAGAAGCATTGGGGCAGTCTGAACTGCGGATTTGACGTGCGGCCTGATATCCATCCATAACCGGCATTTGAATATCCATTAAGATGGCGTCACAGGTTCTTCCGTTGGGGCTGAGAAACCAGCTTACTGCCTCTTTGCCATTTTTTACACCATATACATCAGCGCCGGCCATCTTCAGGATTTCGACTGCAATTTCCATATTCAATTCATTATCCTCCGCCACAAGAATACGCCGTCCAGTTAGTGATGTGGTCTTCTCTATGTTATGTGGTCTTGGAAGCGCTTCATTCATTTCGGTTGCAGTAAGCAATGTATTATATAAAGAGGAAGCAAAAAGAGGCTTAGGCAAAAAAAGATTGGCGCCTGCTTTTCGAGCCTCCATCTCAATCTCGCTGTAATCATAAGCGGTGATAATTATGATTAGTGTCTCAGGACCAACTATTTTTCTGATCTGACGAGTTGTTTCAACGCCATCCATTTCAGGCATTTTTAAGTCAATAAAACAAACGTCATAGCTCTCTCCTAAATCATAAGCCTGATGAATAGCCTTTACAGCCTCCTGACCGCTTAAAACCCACTCAGCCTTGATACCGAACTTATTTAGTAAAATAGTGGCATATGCACAGTCATCTGGATCATCATCACTCACCAGAACCCTTAATGTCCCCATAGCCGGATAACGCTGAGGCTGCTGTCTCTGGGATAACTCAAACGGAAGTTCTACAACGAAAACAGTACCTTCTCCAAGTTTGCTTTTAACGGAAATGGTACCATCTAATAGAGATACTAGATTTTTGGTAATAGGCATACCAAGACCTGTGCCTCCATTGCCATTTTCCTGTTCAAAGGATTTAAAGAGGCCATTTGCCACAAAATCTTCACTCATACCTCGGCCGTTGTCACTGACAGTAAACCGTAGCCGTAACACTCCATTCTGACTGATTTGCCTGACATCCAATCTTACTATGCCATGCTCAGGTGTAAACTTAACCGCGTTAGACAATAGGTTAATGAGAATCTGATTGACTCTCATGGAGTCCCCAAGCAGCTCCTCTTCATCCATATCCTGTACAGATATTTTAAAGTCTACTGCTTGAGCTGCAGCCTGGGGATAGATGATTGTTGTAACGGAATCCAAAACCTGTTTAAGATAAAATGGCGAGTGGTTTACACTTAGTTTTCCGTCCTCAATCTTGGACATATCAAGAACATCGTTTATGAGCGAGAGAAGATGCTTAGATGAAAAGCTGATTTTTTCCAAGCAGTCTTCAATACGGCTACGATCATCCATGTGTGCTGCGGCTATAGTCGTCATTCCGATTATAGCATTCATTGGCGTTCGTATTTCATGTGACATCCTAGACAAAAATTCCCTCTTTGCGGCATTAGCTTTTTCTGCTCCTGCTAACGCGTCCTGAAGCTGCCTCTTCTGTTCTTCCAGTTTAGCATGCAGCTCTCTAAGTTCCGTCAAGTCTGTAACATCTATGTATGTCAGAAGGTAGACCGGGAAACCATCAATCCAATCCACACAATCGCCGTTGACCTGCATAAAAACAGTTTTATCTTCATGGTTTTGAAGCTGTGCAAGAAAGCGAATATGTTCTCCCTTTTTTACCTGCTCAAGCTGCGGAATGATTTTTTCTTTATTAAAATCCATGTTCTTTCGGAAGAGATAATCATTTACACTACGTTCTGGCGAGGTGTTGAAAAACTCTAGAAATTGATTGTTTGCTTCCAGAAGCTCAATATGTAAATAGTCCTTGATAAGATATTTTGCCACAAATCCAGGTATATTGTTGTAGGTTATAGATTGTGCTCGCTGTATTTTAACGAAATCATTAACGTTAGTCATAACCGTATACGCGATAGGATAACCATTATATATGCTTTTTGTGAAAACTCCATTCATTTGAACCCAAACGTGACCGCCGCTCTTAACCGGCAATCGGGAGATTATACTGTAACCAGGCTTTCCTGCTTTGAGGGACTGCATCACTGTATCACTTATTTTTTGGAGCTCATTCTAATAATGGTGGTATGGGAAATATATATCCGGACGATTGTGAAACAACGAAACATACTCCCTTTTATCGTATCCTATCATCTTAAAGTAAAAATCATTATTCCAAACTACAGTGAAATGTTCATCTAAAATATGCTTACTTACGCTGACCTGCATTGTATTCATAAGCAGTTCATAGTCCTCGGCAACGTCGCCGCTTATTGTTTCTTTAACTTTTCTGTCTTGATCCATATTAATCCATTCCCTCTCTATTGACGATAGATTTATTTTTCTATAATGTTATCACACTCCTTGGTCACTTACCAATAAAGTATAGCAAAGTATTGAGAAATTATCAATGTTATCATTTTAGTGTCAGCGTTCTTTTAGATTTTTACATAATGTGTTATAATTTTATTCTAGTTTAATTACTTAGATGGAGGGAAACCAGTTGCAAAAAGATATGGAGCTGCAGCAGCTTATATTTGAGCTGTTTGAAACTCAAATAAAATTTGGAGCACACCGTTATGGAGAATTGCTTCCTACCATCAAAGAAGTCAGCAGCTATTTTCTGGCTTCGGTAGATACAGTCCGACTTGCTTATGTTCGTCTTAAGCAAGAGGGATATATTACTCTCAGTACTTGTGTTGGCGCTGTAGTAAAAGTGAGCTATACTGACAGTGAAATTCAGCAGCATATACAAGGCTATTTCTCATCAAGAAAAGAATCGTTACTTGCCTTTGCGCAGTCAGTTGGAATATTGTCCAGCTATGTACAGTGGTTTGCGTTAAAAAATGCTGCGCCGGAAACTCTGGATAAGTTAGAACGCAGTTGTACGCAGATAGAAATTTTACCTGTTTATAGAATGTCACAGCAGCTTCAGCTGATTTTCAGTCCACTTGGAAATGATTTGCTCCTTCGGCTTTTCTGGCAGATGTTTTTGTTTTTTCAGGCACCGCTTGTCAGTATACCTCAAAATATAAATGTAATTAACAGCAGCAGCAGTCCACTTTTGGATATGATACAGTCTGCACGTAATAAAGACTGGACGGAGCTCTGGAAAGGGGTAGAGATAACAGCTGAGAAATATTTCATTGGATTGCAGACATTTTTTAATAATCATATTCCTTTAAACGCTGATGATATTCAAATTGATTTTACTTGGAGCATATATAAGAAAACATCTCAGGTCTGCTACTCAATTTGTTTGGATTTGATGTTGAAAATTTGCGATGGAGTATATCAGGCAGGAGATTTTTTGCCTTCACCAAAAGAGCTTGCCACAGAAAATAAGGTTGGAATTAAAACAATACGCCGCACCGTTACTCTGCTCAATAAAATGGGAGTCACAAGGTCTGTAAATGGAATAGGCACAAAAGTGCTGAAACCGTCAGAAAGCCAAAATAACTGTGATTTTTCAGATGCAACTATACAGAAACGTTTGCTTGACTTTTTGCAGAGCCTTCATATTTTATCGTTGACATGCCGAAGATGTGCTAAAATTACAATTTGCTCAGTGGATTTAAATTGTAAAAATCAGTTGATAGAGCAGCTTGAAATGGTTAAAGTATCTGGAGCTTATGAAAGAATTATATATGTCTTGAATGAATTTATTTCTTTGCATATTCCATTTCAACCGCTTCGTTCTGTGTATGTTA
>URCD01000028.1 GCA_900546215.1 uncultured Eubacteriales bacterium
CCTTAATGGCCTTTGATCCAAGTGGGATTATCCTTGTTTTCCCGCCTGAGCGGCAGCTAAGGTATTCCATCTCCATATTTATATCCCATACAGTTAGCGAGACCAGCTCGGTAACCCTCATTCCGGTAGCGTAAAGCACCTCAAGCATAGCCTTATCGCGTATCCCCTTCATATCGCTTATATCCGGCTGTTCAAGAAGCAGCTCAACCTCTTTAAGAGAAAGAATTTCCGGCATTTTCTTTTCCACCTTCGGTGTTTCAATACCTTCGGCAGGATTGCTGTCTATGGCCCTTATCCTTGTTAAATACGAAAAGAAAGACCTGATTGACGCGGCATTTCTTGATACGGTAGCAGCCGCCCTGTTCTGTCTTTCCAGGTCGTAAATATAAGCCATAATATTAGTTTTATTAACCTTTGTTATGTCCTCTATCCCATTATTTCTAAGAAAGCGGACAAAGGAATAAAGGTCTCTTTTATAAGAGGCCATTGTATTTTCAGACGAACCCCTTGTTTTCGCCAGATACTCCGCAAATTCTTCTATGTACCCTTCCATGTTATACTCCTTAAAACTGTCTGCCCTTTATGTTAATTATATCCCTAATTCCCTAAAAAGTCGATATATTTTACCATTTTTATATTTAAAACAGGCTTTTTTCGGATTTCATCCGCCACATACGGCCTATTTTTGGGCTTATTTCAAAAATCCGGCTATAAAATCCACCACATACGCCTCCGAAAGGCAGGCCGCTGCGTTGATTGCAAGACAGCACAGAAGAATTATAAGGTGTTCCGACAAATGCTTCTGCCTCTCGCGTTTTATTCTGCTTTTAGGGCCGTTATTGCTGAATTTATTGAGGACAAAGTTTATTGTCCATACAGCAGTGAATATATAAAGCGGTATGAGAATAATGTTCTGAGGCAGTATATTAGCCAAAACATAGGAAAGCCCTGCTCCCGCAGCCGCAAACGACGCTGAAAACCCATAAAATATTCCGGAGCAGAAGATTATAATCAGGACAATAACCGCGCCCGACGAAATGAAGCCGGCAAGCCAAATTGCCCCAATATATTTGCCGTGTTTAAAAAACAGCGGCCAGAATGATGTTTCCTGCGAGGCAAATGCCTCCATATAACCGTTCAGCCTGTCAACCTGCTCCTGTTTCAGCGCTCCGGCCGAAACCGCGCCGGTCAGAATTCCAACAAAAAAGCAGATACAGACGATTAATAAAACCATCTGCCATCTGCCTGCTGTTTTGTTTTTCATATAGCATCACCCCGCCGCCTTATTTTTAATAATATATATGACAGGGGTACATGCTCTATTCTTTATTATCTATTCCTTTTTGCGACAAGCTCGTTATAGGCAAGTATGCCCATTACGGTTTTCGAGTCCTTTATGGTGCCGTTAAAAACCATATTTACGGCCTCCTGAAGTGAATACCTTTCTATCTCTATAAACTCGTCAGGGTCAAGGTGCTGTTCTCCCTTTATGAGCTTTTCCGCGATATACAGATAAATTCTCTCAGTGCATACTCCTACGGAGCAGTAGGTCCAGTCAATATAGGTGAGGCTTTCCGCCCTATAGCCTATCTCCTCCTCCAGCTCGCGAAGCGCGCAGTCATAAGGGTCCTCATGCGCTTCAAAGGTTCCGGCCGGTATTTCAAGCACCATATCCTTAGCGGGATGGCGGTACTGCCTTACAAAAATCAAATTTCCGTCGTCATCCACAGGAACTATCGCGGAGGCGTTATTTTTCTCGATAATCTCCCTTGCAGCCGTTTTTCCGTCCGGCATCATAATTTCGTCCCTGAACACCTTTAAAATTTTACCATCGTATACTTTCTCGATTTTTTTAACCTCGTAGTCCATACCTTCTCCTTCTTTGCATCAGAACTCAGCGTTTCGTACCGTTCTGGGATAGGGTATAACGTCTCTGATATTTGACATTCCCGTAATATACATAATAAGCCTTTCAAAGCCAAGGCCATAGCCGGCATGACGTGTGCCGCCGAACTTACGGAGGTCAAGATACCACCAGTAGTCCTCCTTATTAAGGCCAAGCTCCTCCATTCTGTTTTCAAGAACGTCAAGCCTTTCCTCTCTCTGGCTTCCACCGATTATCTCGCCTATTCCGGGCACCAGACAGTCCGCTGCCGCAACCGTTTTTCCGTCGTCATTCATACGCATATAGAAGGCCTTGATTTCCTTCGGATAATCTGTAACAAATACGGGTTTCTTATAAATTTCCTCTGTTATATATCTTTCGTGCTCTGTCTGGAGGTCGCAGCCCCACTCTACCGGATAGTCAAATCTGTCTCCGGCCTTTTTAAGAAGCTCGACAGCCTCTGTATAGGTAATACGGCCAAAATCAGAATTAACTATGTTGTTGAGTCTGTCAATAAGCCCCTTGTCCACAAAGCTGTTGAAAAACTCCATTTCCTCGGGAGCGTTTTCAAGCACATAGCTGATAACGAACTTAAGCATATCCTCCGCTGTATCCATATAGTCGTTAAGGTCTGCGAAAGCCATTTCAGGCTCTATCATCCAAAACTCCGCCGCATGGCGTGTTGTGTTGGAGTTTTCCGCTCTGAATGTGGGTCCGAAGGTATATACATCCCTGAAAGCAAGCGCATAGGTTTCAGCAGAAAGCTGTCCGCTTACTGTCAGATTTGTTTCCTTTCCAAAGAAATCCTTTGAATAATCAACGGTACCGTCATCCTTAAGCGGAGGGTTTTTCATATCGAGGGTAGTAACCTGGAACATTTCTCCCGCTCCCTCACAGTCGCTTCCGGTAATAATGGGCGTATGAACATATACGAAGCCTCTCTCCTGGAAGAACTTATGGACAGCGTAAGCCGCAATGCTTCTTACCCTGAATGTGGCAGAAAATGTATTTGTTCTTGGTCTGAGATACGCTATAGTCCTTAAAAACTCAAATGAATGTCTCTTTTTCTGAAGCGGGTAGTCGGGTGTTGTATATCCCTCAACCGCGATTTCCTCAGCCTTTATTTCAAAGGGTTGTTTTGCTTCGGGTGTAAGAACAAGCCTGCCCTTCACAATGACAGCGGCTCCTACGCCAAGCTTTGATATTTCCGTATAATTATCGACTACGCCGTCCTCAAAAACAACCTGTACGCTTTTAAAAAAGGTTCCGTCGTTAAGCTCTATAAAACCGAAGGACTTTGAAGAACGAAGCGTTCTTATCCAGCCTCCGACCTCAACAGTTTTGTCGGCAAAATCAGCCGTGCTTTTGTATAATTCCTTTACTCTTGTCAGTTTCATCTTTCAGTGCCTCCAATTCATTTAATCTCTGCAAGAAATTCCTCAAGTCTGTCCATACCCTTTGTTATATTCTCTATTGAGGTTGCATAGGAAAATCTTATATGGTCGGGCATACCGAAATCCGCGCACGGCACTACGGCCAGAAGCTTCTCGTCAAGGAGCATTGCGCCAATCTGCGCAGCGGAGCTCAATGTTTCTCCCTTATATGCCTTTTGGTAGGTGCCTGAAAAATCTATGAAAAGATAGAAGGCCCCTTCCGGTTTGATTGTCTTTACATAGGGCATTTTTACCACTCTTTCATAAATATAGTCACGGCGTTTCTCAAACTGCTCTCTCATCTGCTCCACACAGTCCTGAGGTCCCGCGATTGCCGCAAGCGCTGCCTTTTGAGCTATTGAGTTGGGGTTTGATGTCATGTGTGACTGCATGCTGGCCATAAGTTTAGCTATCTTAAGAGGCGAAGCCGTATATCCTATTCTCCACCCGGTCATAGCGTAGCTTTTTGAAACCCCATTTACCGTTATTGTCCTGTCGTATATTTCCTGATTGAAGGACGCAATGCTTATATGCTTTTTGTCCTTTGAATATATGAGCTTTTCATAAATCTCGTCAGCTATTACTATTATATCCTTCTCAACGGCAAAGTCGGCTATTCCCCTGAGCTGCTCCTCCGTCATCACCATGCCGGTGGGATTGCTGGGAGTTGTAATTATAACCGCCTTTGTTTTGCTGCTGTAGCCGCTTTCAAGCACACCCCTTGTGAGCGCGAAGTTTTCTTCCTGTTTTGTATAAACCACAACCGGAGTGCCGCCTGCAAGTCTTACCATCTCAGCATAGCTGAGCCAGTACGGAGCCGGAATGATAACCTCGTCCCCGGGATTAAGCACAGCCATAAGAGCGTTTACGAGCGAGTGCTTTGCTCCGTTGCTTATTACTATCTGTGTGTAATCGTAATCGAGTCCGTTATCCTCCTTGAGCTTTTTGGCAACCGCCTGTCTGAGCTCAAGTATTCCCGCTGCCGGGGTATATTTTGTAAAGCCCTCGTTTATGGCTTCCACTGCCGCCCTTTTAATATGTTCGGGAGTATCAAAATCAGGTTCCCCTACGCTGAAGCTGATAACGTCCTTTCCTTCTTTTCTAAGTACGCCTGCTTTTTCGGTAATTGACAATGTTGACGACGGTTTAATGCCAAGCGCCTTCTCCGATAAATTCATGTTTGTTCCTCCTCCATATTTCTTGGGATAAATTGTATACTATTGTAATTGCAATTGCAAGGGATAATTACAGCAGCTCTTTTATTATCCTCATAAAGTTCTCTTTTCCAATTTTTTCGGCAGTTTCTTTTCCAAATTCTTCTTCAATAATGTCCAGCAGTCCGCCGATTTTTGTCACGTTTTCCATTCCATCTGGCGTTACAGGTATCCCGTCAAAATCGCAGCCAAGACAAATATGGTCTTCCCCGCAGATTTTAAGCATATGCTCAGTATGCCTTAGTATATCGTCCTTATCCGCGCGTCCCCTGTCGCTTAAAAAATCCACGCACATATTAAGGCCCGCTATGCCGTCCCGCTCTCCTATTATCCTAAGCTGGTCGTCAGTAAGATTCCTTGGGAAGGAGCAGATTGAGCGGCAGTTGGAATGTGTTGCTACAAAAGGCTTTTCAGTATGCCTTTGGACGTCGTAAAAGCCCTCGTCAGAAAGATGGGATACGTCAATTACTATGCCCAGCCTTTCCATTTCCTTTACGGCCTGCCTGCCGAAGTCCGTAAGTCCGCCGCCAAGGCTGCTTTCCATTACGCCCGTAGCCACGCAGTTTTTATAATTCCATGTAAGCGTTGCGGCCCTTACGCCCATGCTATATAAAGAATACAGCTTTTCAAGGCTTCCTTCAAGTGCTTCACAGCCTTCTATTGATAAAAGCGCACATATTTTTCCGTTGTTTTTTATTATATCGTCAAAGCCCGTAATCAAAGCTATTTTATCCCGGTTAATATTTACTTCATTTTTAAAATAATCAATTATTTCCACTGTTTTTAAATAGGCTTCAGGGTAATATATTCTTTTAAGCCATACAGCGAAGGTCTGAATTGGCGAATCGTAATTTTCAAGCATTTTTAAATTAATATGCCCGGAAGCGTCGTAAAGGCTTTCCTTATTTTCAAATATGGCCGAAGCTGTGTCACAGTGCCAATCCGCAAAAGTTTTCAAAAAAATCACATCCTAATTGCATTTACATATAAGTATATTATTTAATATGCTGCGCATACTATTTGTGAGCTTGAGCCATGGGCTGAAGCTTATAAATAAATTTTCGGGAGATGTTAATAATGAGCAGACCTGGATCACAGGAAATTAAATGCACTGTAAAATCATGCCGTTACCATGATAAGGACAGACACTGTACTCTTTCTGATATCGTTGTAGGCGAAAACGTTGCCAACGCTTCAGAAAAATGCGAAACAGACTGTATGAGCTTTGAAGCCCTTTAATTAAGTCAAAAGAAAGCCACCATGTTATTTTAACATGGTGGCCCTCTTTTTTAAAGACTTAATGGGGATTAATATATATAAGGAGATCCTATATATCAGATTTTCTGACCAAATGCATCAGCTTCAAGTATAGCCTCTTTAAACCGTTCTTCATTCATATCGGCATGCTTAAATTTCCATTCGGTTGTTGCCGTTGCCTTTTTTACAATAGAGTCCACATCCTCTGCCTTAACCTCTATATCACTTAATTTAACCGGAAGCCCTATGCTCTTATTAAATTTAGCTATCCTTTCAAGCTCACTGTAGTTTTTATCCGCCGCAAGCAGACAAAGTACACCAAACGAAACTATTTCACCGTGCCTATGTTTTTCAGTAGCCTCTACAACTGTGCTCCCGTTATAAAAAGCGTGAGCAAGAGAGCTGTTGTAATAAAATAAATCATCTTTGTTGGTGGTAAAATTAGATACAAGACCTGTAGAAACAATAATTGAGAGCGCTACCTCCTGAAGCTCATAGGAGGCCCTGCCGCTGCGGCAGTCCTCAAGCGCCTTTGCCCCATACTCCACAAGCGGTTTGGTACATACCTGTCCAAGGCATACGCCGGTCATAGTGGTATGGAAAAGCTCCTCTCCCTTAGCCGCGTAGGAGGACTCACATTCCTTTGAAAGAGCATCTCCTATGCCGGCCCACAAAAGCTCCGCAGGCGCCTCGGCTATTATCTTTGTATTTATGAATGTATGTTCCACAGGCCGCCCGCAGAAATGATACTGCTTGAACGAACCGTCAGCATTATACATTACTGAAAGGGTTGTTGTGGGCGCACAGTTTGATGCTATTGTAGGGAAATCAAATACAGGCTTATCAAGCTGCACCGCAAGAACCTTAACGGTGTCAACCGCGCGGCCTCCGCCTACCGCAAACAGTATATCAGCATTTTTTACAGAGTCAATTCGGCTTAACATTTCTACATTTTCATAGTTTGAGTCGCCGCCATACCAGATAAAATCGCTGATTTCAATGCCTGAGCCCGCGACTGCCTCCATTATGGCAGATTTTGCTTTGTCCATAGCTGTTTTGCCGCCGATGACAACGGCCTTTTTCCCATACCTTCTCGCCCAGTACGGAATACTTTTATAACAATCCTCACCTATACTGTAGTTTGGTAAAATCATATCGTAATTTGTAAAATACATTGCAAATCCTCCTTATTGAAAATAAACAATTCCGGAATTTGGGTATAAAAAAAGACATGAAAGCTTATTCATCATTCGTGATGACAAGACCTTCATAGTCTGATATACAAAAAAACTGATTTTAAAAAATGTGCCCTATTCGTTTAAGGCTTCCGTAAACATAATAAAAGAAATTTATAAAAAAGTCAATAGGTTTTGTTATGACAATAAAACAATTTTATAAAAATAGGCGTATCCCAAATGGGATACGCCGTTCTTTTCTCAATCATTTAGCATACTCTATTGCTCTAGTTTCCCTGATAAGATTAACCTTTATCTGTCCCGGATACTCAAGCTCGTCCTCAATCTTCTTAGCGATTTCCCTCGCAAGAAGCGTAAGACCCTCGTCATTGATATCCTCAGGTATAACCATAATACGAAGTTCCCTTCCGGCCTGAATGGCGAATGATTTCTCAACGCCCTTGAAGCCGTCGGCAATTTCCTCAAGCTTTTGAAGCCTCTTTACATACGACTCCAGCGTCTCGCGTCTTGCTCCCGGTCTTGCGGCTGAAATTGCGTCCGCAGCCTGAACAAGCACAGCTATTATACTCTGCGGCTCCACATCTCCATGATGCGCCTCCACAGCGTTTATAACAGTAGAAGATTCCTTATATTTTCTGCACAGCCCGACACCTATGCTTACGTGTGAACCTTCCATTTCGTGGTCGACACTCTTACCTATATCGTGAAGCAGACCAGCCCTTTTAGCTATAGTAACGTCAACTCCAAGCTCCGCAGCCATAAGGCCGGTAAGCTGGGCAACCTCAATTGAATGCTTAAGCACATTCTGTCCATAGCTTGTTCTGTATTTAAGTTTTCCTAAAAGACGTATAAGTTCCGGATGAAGCCCGTTTACACCTGTCTCAAGCGTAGCGGCCTCTCCCTCATCTCTGATAATAACCTCAACTTCTTTTTTGGCCTTTTCGACCATTTCCTCAATTCTTGACGGGTGCACACGTCCGTCAACAATGAGCTTTTCCAGGGCAATCCTTGCGATTTCCCTTCTTATGGGATCAAAACCCGAAAGAATAACCGCCTCCGGCGTATCGTCAATTATAAGGTCGATACCTGTCAGAGTTTCAAGCGCGCGGATATTTCTTCCTTCACGACCGATTATACGGCCTTTCATCTCATCATTGGGAAGCTGAACAACAGAAACCGTTGTCTCCGCAACATGGTCTACAGCGCAGCGCTGAATGGCATTAGCAATAATGTCGCGGCTTTTCTTTTCCGCTTCATGCTTAGCCTTGGCCTCCGCCTCTTTAATCATTATAATAGACTCGTGTTTAACGTCGTTTTCCACCATTGCAAGAAGATAGTTTTTCGCTTCTTCTGAAGTAAAGCCTGAAATACGCTCCAGCTCCTGAAGCTGCTTTTCATGAATTTTAGCTACTTCTTCCTTCTGTCTGTCAAGCTCTTCAACCTTTTTTGTCATCTGCTCCTCACGCTTTTCATAAGCGTCGGCCTTACGGTCAAGAGTTTCCTCTTTCTGAACGAGACGTCTTTCGGTTCTTGCAAGCTCGTTTCTTCTTTCTCTTGCTTCTTTTTCAAGTTCGTTCTTTGTTCTGATGCTCTCCTCTTTTGCCTCAAGGAGAATTTCCTTTTTCTTCGCTTCTGCTTCCTTCTTTGCATCTTCAACTATATCATTCGCCCTTTTTTCGGCGACACCTACTTTTGCTTCAGCAATCTGTTTTCTATAGCAGAAACCAATAACAGCGCCAAGAACTAAACATGCCACAGCAGCAATAATGGTTATTGGTTCTATTGTAACCACCCCCTGTTTAATTTTCAAAGTTCATTTTAATTTTTTATTTTCTACCGTGCATAAATGATTGTATAAAAACTAATATAATGTGAACACACATCTATTTAATTGTATATCCAACATCAAATTATGTCAAGACAGATTGTTTGTACGGCACAACTTTATCGCTCGTTATGGATAAGGCTTATCCTTCCTGTCCCTCCGCAGACAGGACAGGTTTTTGTCATAAGCTGCATTATAGACTGTCTTTTTTTCTTTCTTGTAAGCTGCATCAGCCCAAGCTCCGTCATGCCGACAACTATGGTTTGAAGCCTGTCCTTTGAAACAGCCTCCTCCAGCGTTTTTTGCACAAGGCGCCTGTCGCTCTCGCTTTTCATATCTATAAAGTCAATTATTATCATTCCGTTTAGGTTTCTTAGCCTAAGCTGATGCGCTATCTCAAGCGCGGCCTCCATATTTGTTTTCAGTATTGTTTTCTGCAAATCCGCCCTGCCTGTATATTTTCCAGTGTTTACATCTATTACAACGCAGGCCTCGGTCTGCTCTATAATAATAAAGCCACCACTTTTAAGCCAAACCTGCCTGTTGAAGGCCGCCTTTGCCTGGGACTCTACATAATAGCTTCCAAACAGCTCTGTTCCGTCGCTGTGGAGCTTTATTTTGTCCGCACTGGTATTAAATTCGTCGCACAGCTCCAAAAGGGTATTGTAGTCTTCGCTTGAATTTACCACTATTTCGTCAATATCCTCATGAAAGTAATCCCTTACAGCCTTTTCCGCGCCGTTAACGTCTGTATAAAGCATTGCCGGCGCCTTTATATACTCGGCCTTTTTCAATACGCCCTCGCTTATTGAAACCAGCCTGTCGATTTCTTTTTTATAAACCTCGTAGCTTTTTCCCTCTCCGTCGGTTCTTATTATAGCCCCGAAACCCTCGGGAAGCAGTCCCCTTACAATGTCCTTTATTCTCTGTCTTTCTTCACTGTCCGTTATCTTCTTCGATATTCCTATTTTATTATCGTTTGGTATTATTACAAGAAACTTGCCCGGAAAAGAAATCTTTTTTGTCAGTACAGAGCCCTTAGAGCCTATTTCGGCCTTTTCCACCTGCACAATAACATCATTTCCTGCCTTTGGCTTAATTACGTTCCCATTATCATCCTTATTATTACCGTAATATAAAAACGCGTTTTTCTCTCTGCCTATGTCTACGAAGGCCGCCTGCATTCCCGGGAGCACGTTCATAATTTTGCCAGCGTAAATATTTCCGACAATAGGCATGGAGTTTTTAGGCTCATATACCAGCTCCATAAGCAGCCCGTCCTCAACAATACCTATTCTAGTACCGAAATCCCTGGAATCAACAAGTATTCTTTTCATTTAATTTCCACTTCCTTATCAAGGGGCACAAAGGCTCCGTCCAGGAGGCGGTACATTTCTGTCCTTTTGTATCTTATTTTAAATTTATTAAACTCAGCCCCTAAAAAATCATAAAACGTCTCGACTGTGAGGTCGGCTCTCAGGCTTCTGGTGCTTCCCGCGGCAAGAAGCAGCCTGATTTTAGCCCCCTCCTTGTCGGAAATGTCCTCCATATCAAATATGTCCGGACGAATATCGGTTTCCTTGAAATTATTTTTAGTCTTTTTCATTACAACAATTTCCCCGCGTCCCAAAAAAGCGCTTAAATTATCCGATACCATTTTAGGCTCTATCGCCTCGTCAAGATACGCCTCATACTCGCATGCTGCCAGATCAGCCATAGCTGTGAGCGCTGCCTGCGGAAGCCTTGCGGCACGCAGTATCTCAATTCCGTCGTTCATAACCGAGTTCATTCTGCCGACTATCTCGCCGGGGTCCATCTCTTTAAAAAACTCCAGGTCACAGTATTCCCCGGAACTTGTCATACCCAGAGAAAGCGGGTTGCCGAAGGACATAAGCTGATGCGGGTTGAAGCCCTGTGAGTACGCTATAGGAAGTTCGGCTCTTCTCACAGCCCTCTGAAACAGCCTCATCAGATCCAAATGGCTTACAAAGCGAACCTCCGGCCCCTTTGTGTACTTTAGCCTGTATTTAAATCTTATTTTCTTTTCCTGATTCAAAGCACACACCTCCTCCGAAAGCCGCCGCTCCGCAATGAGAACATTCCTCACGGCAGTTGGGCGTAGTTACAGCCATTTCAGCCTTCTTCCTTTCGTTTATCATAAACTGCTTGGACACTCCTATCGAAATATGATCCCAGGGCAGAATTTCATCAAAGCTGCGCTTCCTGTTGGCGTAAAAGGCAGGGTCTACCCCTGTTTCCTCAAAGGCCTCCATCCATTTTCCAAAATCAAATATTTCAGACCATGAATCAAAGCGACAGCCCTTTTCCCACGCCCTGTAGATAACCTTTGCGACACGCCTGTCGCCTCTTGCCATAACGCCCTCAAGCGAGCTAAGCTTTGCGTCATGGTAGTTATATTTAATCTGTTTTCTGGCGATATGGGATTTAACAAGCCTGGCCTTTTCGCTGAACTGCTGGTAGGTATCCTGGGCATCCCACTGAAACGGAGTAAACGGCTTGGGAACAAAGCATGAGCTGCTTGCCACAACCGTTACCGGACGTGGCTTTTTGTCCCTCTCTATCTCATAATACTTATCCACAACCTTTGCAGACAGGTCCGCTATACCTATTAAATCCTCCTCGGTTTCCGTAGGAAGCCCTATCATAAAGTAGAGCTTTACCCTTTCCCACGAGCCGGAGAAGGCAAGGGCGCAGCCCTTTAAGATGTCCTCCTCGGTCAGGTTTTTGTTTATAACGTTTCTAAGCCTCTGTGTACCCGCCTCGGCCGCAAAGGTAAGGCTGCTTTTTCTTACCTCCTGAATTTTCTCCATCAAATCCAAAGAAAACGAGTCAATACGAAGCGACGGAAGCGACAGGTTGACCTGGTCCTTAGAAAAATCGTCCAAAAGCCCATTAGCCAGATCATGGAAGCAGGTATAATCGCTTGTGCTGAGCGAAACAAGAGAAATCTCGTCGTCTCCCGAAGCATCAATAAGCGAATGGGCCTGTTTAATCAGAGTTTGATAGTCCTTTTCCCTCACTGGCCTGTATACAAACCCGGCCTGGCAGAAGCGGCAGCCCCTTATACAGCCCCTGAAAAGCTCCAGCGTTACCCTGTCATGTACAGTTTCAATTAACGGCACAATCATTTTTGGCGGGTAATAAACCTTGTCCATATCGGTTACTATTACCTTTTTGACTGTCTCAGGCGCCTTGGGATCATTGGGACAAAACGAGGCAATCTCCCCATTTTCCTTATAGGTCACATCGTAAAATTTAGGCACGTACATACCGGGAACGTTCAAAAGCTTATGGAGGAACTCGTCCCTTGTGCCTCCGTTTTTCTTATGTTCCTTATACAGCTCCATAATATTGTCATACTCGGCCTCCCCCTCGCCCAGGTAAAAGAAGTCCACAAATTCCGCAAGCGGTTCAGGATTATAGGCGCATGAGCCGCCGCATAATATAATCGGGTCGTCCTCCGTTCTGTCCTTTGAAAAGACGGGTATCCCCGACATATCCAGCATGTTTATCAGGTTTGTGTAGCACATCTCATATTGAAGCGTGAAGCCTACAAAATCAAATTCCTTAAGCGGCGTATAGGTTTCAAGAGAATACACCGGTATGCCGTTTTTGCGCATAGCCTCCTCCATATCCGGCCACGGTGCGAAGGCTCTCTCGCAGTAGGTATCGTCACGGCGGTTAAGGAAAAAATACAGTATCTGAAGTCCAAGGCAGGACATTCCTACCTCGTAGACGTCAGGAAAGCAGAAGGCGAAGCGTATATCCACATCTTCAGCATTTTTCTTAACCATGTTCAGTTCATTTCCTATATATCTGGCAGGCTTCTCAACCTGCATCAGTATTTCATCGGGAACGGTAATTTTACTCATAGTTTCCTCCTTTACCGCATAAATCAAGCGTAGTAAATCATTATATATGATACCCTATATCTGTCCCAAATGCACGTACTTTTTAGCATAAGTGTTGAAAAGGCATCCGCAATGTAGTAAAATTCATTTATTGAAATATTTACGGGAGACAAAAAAATGAAACTGTGCATTGATACAGCTCTATGCAAAGTCTGAAACGGGCGGTTTGCATAGAGCGGATATAAAATTCGCCCTGACAGGCTTTGCCTTTATACAATAAAATATAAAGGAGCAAAGTCAATATGAAAAATAATACATTAAAAGAGCTTAAAAGCTTTTTACTTTTATGGTCTACTCAATCACTATCGGCGCTGGGAAGCTCAATGACAAACTTCGCGCTTGTTATATGGTCCTATCAGGCTAGGGGCTCCGCCCTTACAACGGCGCTTCTGTCGGTCTGCTCATACGCGCCCTATGTGCTTACAAGCATATTCGCCGGGGCACTCAGCGACAGATGGAATAAAAAGGCTATTATGCTTATAAGCGATTCATTCGCGGCGCTTGGCACCCTCTGTGTGCTTATGCTGCTTCGCAGTGGAAGGCTTGAAATATGGCATCTGTACATTCTTAATGCGCTTAACGGCCTTATGAATTCATTTCAGCAGCCGGCCTCCGATGTGTCGGTCAGCCTGCTGGCGCCAGAAAAGCATTATCAGAAAATAAGCGGGCTCAGGACATTTTCAAACTCGCTGACTACTGTATTGACGCCGGTGGCGGCGACCGCGCTTTTAAGCCTTACAAGCATTGAAACTGTTATAGCCTTTGACCTGGCAACCTTTGCAACGGCGTTTATAACTCTTTTGTTTTTTATAAAAATACCGAAGGCCGCTATACAGGATAAGTCCGAAAGCGTTCTGCGCTTGGCCGGGTCGGGACTGAAATATTTAAAAAAGAACCGCGGAATACTGGATTTAATTTTATTCCTTGCCGCCATAAACTTCACCGCCTCTGTATTTAACGCGGCTCTTCCTGCGCTTATGCTATCCCCGAAGGTGGGAAACACAAGCGCCTACGGTATAATAACTACGGCTTCGGGCGCAGCAATGCTTTTGGGCAGTATAGCTGCGACAATGCTGCCTCCGCCTAAGAGCAGGGTACGGGTAATATGCAATACTCTTCTTTTAGCGATGAGTACGGAAAACTTTATCCTGTCCCTGGGAAACGGTCTGCCTATATGGTGCGCAGGCGCGGTGCTGGGCTGGATAAGCATTCCAATTATGAATACCAACATGGAGGCCCTTTTAAGAAGCTATATTCCAATATCCATGCAGGGAAGAGTTTACTCAGCCAGAAACACACTGCAGTTTTTTACCATACCGCTTGGATATGCCGCTGGAGGAGCGCTGATTGACGGCGTGTTTGAGCCGTTTATGGCTTCTGAGAAAACCGCCTCGGTATTTACAACACTCTTTGGCTCAGCAAAGGGGTCGGGCGCGGCAATGCTGCTGTTTATACTTGGGTTTTTGGGAGTAGTAACCTGCCTTATTTTCAGAAGCGACTCACACATATGGGCATTGGAAAACAAAAACAGCATAAACAAATAAAAATAAACCGGAGAGCTATGCTCTCCGGCATTTTAATTTATTAGGGCAAAACAATCTTATCTCTTTCATCAACGGGCTTTGGGCCGTCCTCGATAAACAGCTTCATCCCAAGCATATCATCTGAATAAATCAAGTTAATGTAAAGCCTTCCGTCAAATTCCTTCAGGGCATTCTCATATACGATATCACCGTTTTTCACAATGCTGTTTTGACGTATCTCATACTCATTATCATTGTAGCTGAAATTTTCTCCGTTGAATACTGCCTGTAGCCCCTCCAGCAGCTCCTTTAACGGAATATACCTTTCGTCGCCCTCTGTTTTCATATCAATTCCAAAGGGCTTCAAAAGCTCATTACTGTCAACAGGGCTGTAGTCCTCCACATTGTCCAGACTGTATTCAAGCCCGTTTAATATAACAGACTTAAACTGGGATAAATCAAGTATCTTATATGCGTCCGCTGTAAAGGAGTACACACTGTAGCCCATATGCTCCTTAACAAGCGACATTGTGCTTACGTCAAAAAGCTGGTTAAAGGTTTTTGTTTTTCCATCGGTCATTCTGAAATAAACCCCTGTATTGTATATATCCGGCTCCTCGCTGTCGGGAAACGCTTTATAGAGTATAATTTCCATTGGATTAAGGTTTATGGACGCCGGGCAGTACGGCTGGCCTTTAAGCGTATACTGGACCGTATCAATGTCCGTTTTCAGCTCCGTATCAATATAATTATTTTCTGTATCCAGGAAATCAAACCACAGCCTTATTTTTTCTCCCTTTGAGACAGAGTTTTCAGCACTGATTGACATTTCCCAAAAGCTTGTGTCCTCTGTCCTGTACTCTGTCAGCTCACGTCCTCCCCAGCTTCCTATATAATGACCTTCACTGTTTTCAACATAGTTTACATAAGTATCCCTTATAAGCTCCATTTTACCGTCAGCTATTTCCGCTGCTGCCGCTTTGCTGAGACCCCTGACCGAAATTATCACCTTTGCGCTGTATTCCGTAGAGATTATCTTATCAAGAGTAACGCAGTAATTATTATCTGAAACCGTATATTTGGGCGTTTCAACATACTGCTCCAGTTTTTTCGTGTCGCCCTCAAAAAACTGCCTGAGCAGGTCTATATTTGACATGGCAAATACCGATGTAGCCGTAGCCGCTATAACAGCACACACAAGTGCGGCGCTTTTTAAAAATTTCTGCCTCATATATACCTTCCTTTCCGAAGGGACGGAATTTAGCTTTTCATTTACTATTTTTTTGACGCAGCCGCTGTCTATCTCATAAATATTTCCGTCATAATCCGGCTTTAAATCCTTTACAAGAGCTCTGAGCCTTCTGTTCATAAACGTCCCTCCTTTTCTGATAAAAGCTGCTTAAGCCTTTCCCTGCCGCGCTTAAGCTTTGTTTTGACTGTGGAGATATTTATATCCATAGCCTGTGATATTTCCCTAATTTTCTCGTTATTATAGTAATAGCGCAGCATTATCTCGCTGTCAGGCTCCCCCAGGCTTATTATGTGCCCATAAAGCGTCCTGCCGAACTCATTTTCCACAAGCTCATTTTCCGGACTTTTACAGTCGGAAGCAGTGCTCTCATTTATTTCCGCATGAATGCTTATCTCACGAAGCTTGTTTTTAGCCTTGTTTCTGGCAATAGCGCCTATGTAGCATCTTAAGCTGCCCTTTTCTTCATTTATATATCCGGCGTTATTCCAAAGCGAAATGAAAACGTCGGCTACGGCCTCCTCTATATCCTCTTTGGACATGACCCCGCCGATTATATTGTAAACTATAACATTGACATAGGGCGAATATATGGCTATGGCCTTTTCCAATGAGCTACGCCTCTGGTTTTTAAGGCCCCTAAGTATCTTTTCCTCGTTCATTGTGTACCTCCAAAACGGCGCCGTTATTTCTTTGAATTCAACCATATATACACAGAAATTCCTAAAAAGGTTTCAAAAAAACAAGCCGGAGATAATTTCTCCGGCCTTTAAATTCCGTACTGCTCCTCAACAGTATAAAATCATACAAATTTCACCGTAACGCTTCCCAGTCCGCAGAAGCTTGCAGTAAAACAGTCTCCCGCCTGCGCAGGCAGGGCCTGAGTTAGCGCTCCGGCCAGCACTATGCTGCCTGCCTTCAGTTCAATACCATATACTGATAGGGCGTTTCCAAGCCACGCCACAGCAGCGGCAGGATTTCCCCACACCTCGGCGGTTGTGCCGCTGTTGACAAGTTCTCCGTTCTTTTCCATATTCATTCCTGTCAGCCGCATATCAACATTATGTATCGGCATCATACAGCTTCCCACTACAAACCTTGCAGATGAGCCATTGTCCGCAATCGTATCCACAAGCTTAATCTGCCAGTCTTTTATACGTGAGTCAACAATCTCTATGGCAGGAACCACATAATCCGTGGCATCGTACACATCTGCTATGGTCAATCCTGGACCTTTAAGTGACTTTTTCAGACAAAAGGCTAATTCTCCCTCAACCTTCGGCTGGTTAAGCTCTTCTACTTTGCATGGCTGTCCCTCAAGCAAAAGCATCGCGTCAGTCAGGTGTCCATAGTCAGGAATATTGACTCCTATCAAATTCTGCATCGCTCTGCTTGTGAGCCCTATTTTCATACCGACAAGTTTTCTGCCCTTTGCCAGCTCCTTTTCCACATTCATCAGCTGTATGGCATACGCATCGTCCGCTGTCATTTCAGGATACTTACTGCTGATTGTATCTATTTGAAGAACACTTTTCTCTGCCTCATAAAGGCTGTCGGCAATCTTTATTAAATCCATTTTATTCCTCCGTTCAAGCTAGATATCAGAGTGAAAGTTTTTTAAGAATTTCCTCAGAGCCTGTAACAATCTCGTCTATTACCTCTCTTACAGTTAAGATTTCCTTTAATCTTCCAACAACCTGCCCACAAGGAATTGCTCCGTTTTCCGTATCGCCGCGGTCATAGCATTCCTTTTGTTTCGCACCGCTGGTTACGGAGATAATTTCATCCATAGAGGGCGTTCCCTTTTCCATCTCAAGCAAATTTAACATTGCGCTATTTTTAAATGTTCTGTATGGGTTTCTGATTGTACGCTGTACCATTGTAGTTGAGCGTTCATCAGCGTCTATAAACAGCTTCTTAAAATTATAATGGACAGGGCATTCCTCTGTAGCGACAAACCGTGTTCCAATAACTACGCCTTCCGCCCCCAAACATCTTGCGGCAAGATAACTTCTGCTGTCGCATATTCCTCCGCCTGCGATGACAGGTACATTTACCGCATCCACAACCGATGGAATTAAAACCATTGTGGATACATCGTCGTTTCCGGGGAAGCCGCCGCATTCAAACCCAACTATTGACACTGCATCAACCCCTGCCGCTTCAGCCTTTTTTGCAAAGCGAACCGCCGTTGACTTATGTATAACCTTTACTCCGGCCTTTTTAAGCTCAGGTACAAATTCCTTTGGGTCTCTTCCAGCCAGTTCAACTACATCAACCTTTTCCTCACAGCAGGCTTCTATGAAATCCCATGTGTGCTCCCCCGCCACCTGGATTGGCAGCATGGATATATTGACACAAAAAGCGTTGGGAGTTAGCTCTCTTGTTTTTCTTATGGAAGCCTTAAGTTCATCCTTTGTTTGATAAAGAGATGAATTTAATGTACCAAGTCCTCCTGCATTTGACACTGCTGAGGCAAACTCAGGCGTGGCAAGCCACTGTATTCCTCCCTGAATAATGGGGTACTTAATGTTAAACATCTCACATAATTTTGACTTCATTTTAGTTTCTCCTTTCGTATGTTATAAAATGATTTCATTATTGTCTTTAAACTCCTGCAGCTTTATAAGCTTATTCATAAAATCCCACGCCTCGTCTTCCCCGCCAAGGGAATCCACTACCTGCTTTTGCAGAGAAATCCATTTTGGGCGAACCTCGTCTACTTTTCTTATGCCGTCCTCAGTCAGCGCTATATTCACCTCCCTGCGGTTCTTTCCCTGTTCAGAATAAATAAAACCTTTTTCTATTAATGGAGCTAGGGTACGTGTAAGGGTACTCTTATCCAGCTTAACTACATTCGTTAAGTCCTTTATATTTGTCTTGCCGATTTCCTTAATGTTCATCATAAGAGAAAACTGCGTCGCAGAAATATCCATTCCCGCAAAATTTCTGTCATAATACGTAGTCATCGCATTGGCCGCTCTCCTTGTGTTAATGCATAAGCACGGTAAAAACTTCTTGTCCACTGTAAGCCCTCCTTTATAGTTGTATATACAACTATTGTATCTACAACTATATTATACAATAATTTGTTTTTTGTCAAGCATGTTTTTAAAAAAAAGAGACTGATTATAGGTATAAAACCTATAATTAGTCTCTTTTTGAAAATACACAGCCACAGTAGTTTTGCCTGAACAGGTTATACTCATCAGACAGCTCTATGGAGCGCTTGTACCCGTTTTTCTTTTTAAAATCCGACGGGAGCCACTTAATTCCGAGGCTTTCGGCCTCCTCCTCGCCTATGCGGTTTAGGTTTTCGGCGTTTTTAAGCGGGCTTATGGTAAGGGTAGTGCACACATAGTCGGCATTTATTTCCTTAGCGGCCCTCGCGGCCTCCTTAAGGCGCAGACGGAAGCATTTAAGGCAGCGTTCACCGCCCTCCGGCTCGTCCTCAAGCCCCTTAGCGCAGCTGTAAAATTCCTGCGGCTCATATCTTCCTTCCATAAACCTGACCTGCGAGCATGACGGCATCTCGGCAATAAGCCTTTTTACCTCGTTAACCCTTTTTACATATTCGCTTTCCGGCGATATATTGGGATTAAAATAAAACACCGTAATATCAAAATATGCGCTTAAATACTCAAGAACATAGCTGCTGCACGGAGCGCAGCAGCTATGGAGCAAAAGCCTTGGCTTAGTATCTCCGTTTTTCTCTATTATCCTGTCCAGCTCTTTTTGATAATTGATTTTATTCATTATCTTATTTGTCCGTTTCCGTAAATAATATATTTAGTCGTAGTTATTTCCTTAAGCCCCATCGGTCCCCTCGCATGCAGCTTTTGGGTGCTTATGCCTATCTCCGCACCGAAGCCAAACTGCCCTCCGTCAGTAAAGCGTGTTGAGGCGTTGACATACACAGCGGCCGCATCTACCTCGTCAAGGAATTTCTGGGCGTTTGTATAGCTTTCCGTAACAATGCACTCTGAATGCCTTGTGCCGTATTTTCTTATATGCTCGATTGCCTCATCGACATTTTTAACAACTCTGGCCGATATAATAAGGTCGTTGTATTCCATGCCCCAGTCCTCGTCAGCCGCTGGTACCGCACCTGCCACATCCACAAAGGCTTTATCGCCCCTTATCTCGACGTTCTTCTCCTTCAGCGCCTTAGAAACCATAGGAATAAATTTATCAGCGACAGCCTCATGCACTAGAAGGCTCTCGCAGGCGTTGCAAACGCCGGGTCTCTGCGTTTTGGCGTTTATTACAATAGCGGCCGCCTTTTCAAGGTCCGCGCTTTCATCCACATAGGTATGACAGTTGCCGGTTCCTGTCTCGATTACAGGCACAGTGCTGTTTTGTACTACAGACTGTATAAGGCCCGCGCCTCCCCTGGGTATAAGCACGTCGATATAGCCGTTAAGCCTCATCATTTCAGTTGCGGTATCTCTGCTTGTATCCTCCACCATCTGCACAATATCCCTGGGAAGCCCGATATTTTCAAGTGCCTCCCTGAAAATATTAACAATCGTGGTATTGGAGTTGAACGCTTCCTTACCGCCCCTTAATATCGCAGCGCTTCCGGCCTTAAGGCACAGGCCGAAGGCATCGGCCGTTACATTTGGCCTTGCCTCAAATATAATACCTATTACGCCCATAGGTACCCTTTTCTTACCGATAATCAGGCCATTATCGAGGGTCTTCATATACAGCACCTCTCCGATTGGGTCGTCAAGCTTTGCCACATCCCTCAGGCCGTCGGCCATTTCCTTAACCCTGGCCTCAGTAAGCGTAAGCCTGTCTATAAAGGCGCCCTTTATTCCGTTTTCCACCGCGGCCGAAACGTCCTTTTTATTGGCCTCCAATACTTTTTCAATATTATCCTCCAGCGCCTTTGCAGAAGCGATAAGCGCCGTATTTTTTTCCGGAGCCTTAAGCCTAGCCAGTACAACCGACGCGTCCTTTGCCTTTTGTCCCATTTCAGTCAGTTTGCTCATATTATCCCTCCCAGTATCCTTTTTTCAGTTATAATGGTCTTCATTATTTTATCGTGCTTCTCATATGGTATGCTGTCCTTTACCTGTATGTCAAAGGCAAGGGCAACGGTATTTTCAATATTATACTTCTCGATATAAGTGTCATAGTAGCCTCCGCCGTAGCCCATACGCCGTCCCAAAACATCAAAAGCGACGCCCGGCACCACAAGCAGGCTCTCCCTTGATGGAATAACTGCGTCTTTCCTGTCACACTCAGGCTCCAATACACCGAATTTTGTTTTTTTCAGATTATCAAGCCCCTTTACAGGGACAAAAAACATCTCCCGGCCCTTTAGCGATATTGGCACAGCCACAGTCTTTTTGTCCTCAAGGGCTTTTTTGATTATATCAATTGTCGGCGCCTCATTTTTCATGCTTATGTATATAAAAATGCTGCCGGCGTTTTTATAGGCGTCCGAGGATATCAGCTTTTCATATATAGCCCTTCCGGCTTCCTTTTTCACATTATCGGGTATATTTTTTCTCTCGTCAAGAAATAATTTGCGCAGTTCGTCCTTCAAGTGCAGTCACCCCTAGTAAAGTATTATATAATTGCTGACCAGTATAAAAAAGAAAACCCAGAAAAGTATATCCAGTACAAGAAAGACAATGCTGATTATAAGCAGAACCTTGCCATAGCTTTTATAGCCCTGGGCGTCCTTGTTCATATAAATCCCGCCTACGACCGCGCCTATTATGGCTCCCAGCATATTGAAAAAAATTGCCATAAGCAAAAGAAGCACCTTTGCGGCTGTCGATGGCTCCTCCCTCGTATTAATGCTCTGGGCGTCCTTCATATAGTCATAGGTATCATAGTTCCTGTTCTCATAGTAATCGTACTTCTTCTCATAATAAGGAAGGCCGTTTTTTTCTTCTTCCATAAAAATCCTCCTTTATCTGCCTATAAACAGAGTACCTACATCCTCCCCGTCCACTACCTTTTCAATTATGGCGGCATCGCCTCCGTCGGCTATAACCATATCCACGCCGTTTTCAGCGCACAGCTTGGCGGCGGATATTTTTGTGGCCATGCCGCCGACAGAAAATTTTGATCCGGCCCTTCCCGCCATGCTCTCTATTTCACAAGTTACCTTCTCAACTATCTTTATGCGCTTCGCATCCGGATTTTGTCTCGGGTCGCTGTCATACAGAGCGTCTATATCAGTAAGGAGTATAAGCAGGTCGGCCTTTAAAAGCGCGGCTACATTTGCCGCAAGGCGGTCGTTGTCACTGAACTCAATTTCGTATGTGGAGGTTGTGTCATTTGCATTTACAATAGGTATAATTCCCCTTGATATAAGCTCCGCAAAGGTATTTTCCGTATTGGTTCTTCGTATACCGTGCTCAAAGTCCGTTTTTGTCAGCAGTATCTGCGCTACAGTCTGTGTATATGTATTAAAAAAGCTTTGGTATATCTGCATAAGTATCGCCTGCCCCACCGCGGCAGACGCCTGCTTTTCCCTTGTAAGCTGCGGCCTTGTTTCAAAGCCCAGCCTTTTTGAGCCGACGCCGATTGCACCTGATGAGACGAGAACAACATTTTTATCCCTGTTTTTAAGGTCCGACATCATCCAGCAAAGCCTGTCTATCATTCTGAAATTGAGATTTCCGTTGGGATATGTTATTGTTGACGTTCCTACCTTAATTACTATTGTCTTATAATCCTTAAACCTGTCCTGAATATTCATTGTAAAATACCTCAATCTATTGACGTAAAGGCGGATAAAATTATCCGCCTTTTGCTTAAAGTTATTTGTTTATTTTGAATGAGCTCTTAAGCGGAACTATCCTGTTGAACACAAGTCTGTCTTCCGTTGTATCCTTAGTGTCAACGCAGAAATATCCGTTTCTCATAAACTGGAATCTGTCTCCCTTTTCAGCCTCTATTATCGATGGCTCTATCTTGCAGTTGTCCCTGATAATTACGGAGTTCTCGTTCATTATCATTTCACCGTTAGGCTCGTCGGGGTTATCCAGCATCATGTAGTCATAAAGCCTTGCCTCGGCGCTGACGCAGTTATCGGCACATACCCAATGGAGCGTCCCCTTTACCTTCCTTCCCTCGAAGCCTGATCCGCTTCTTGTCTCAGGGTCATAGGTACAGTGGATTTCAGTTATTACACCGTTTTCATCCTTCACAACATCTGTACAGGTAACAAAGTAAGCGCCCTTAAGGCGTACCTCCTTGCCCGGAGCAAGACGGAAGAACTTTTTAACGGGCTCCTCCATGAAGTCCTCTCTCTCAATATATAATTCCCTGCCGAAGGGCACAGTCCTTTTGCCCATTTCTGGATTTTCGGGGTTATTGTCTATTTCCATGAACTCAATCTGTCCTTCAGGATAGTTGGTTATTACAACCTTAACAGGGTCAAGCACAGCCATTACAACCTTAGCCCTTGCCTTAAGGTCCTCCCTCAGGCAGTAGTCAAGCAGAGCGCTGTCAACACAGCTGTTGGCCTTTGAAACGCCTATCCTTTCGCAGAAGTCCCTTATGGCCTCCGGCGTATAGCCCCTTCTTCTAAGTCCGCTTACCGTAGGCATTCTTGGGTCGTCCCAGCCGTCAACCAGGCTGTTCTCAACAAGGGCGCGTAGCTTTCTTTTGCTCATTACCGTATTTGTAAGGTTAAGCCTTGCAAACTCAATCTGTCTAGGAGGGTTTACTGTATATCCGGCTTCCCTTACAACCCAGTCGTAAAGCGGCCTGTGATCATCAAATTCCATTGTGCAGATTGAATGTGTTATGCCCTCAATCGCGTCCTCCAGCGGATGAGCGAAATCATACATAGGATAAATACACCATTT
>URCD01000029.1 GCA_900546215.1 uncultured Eubacteriales bacterium
CAGGCCTATATTAGCACGAATCCCACCATTAGAATCAGGAAAAGCAATTCAGATTATATTCTTACAGTCAAAGGCAGCGGCCACATGTCACGTGAAGAATTTGAGCTTTCAATTAACGAAGCCCAGTACCTGTCACTTATGAAAAAAACGGAAACTTTGACAGTAGCCAAGACCCGATATGAAATACCGATTGACGGAGGATACTTAGCCGAGCTTGATATTTACCACGGTCAGCTTGAAGGGCTTATGACTGTTGAGGTGGAATTTAATACAGTGGATGAAGCCCTAATTTTCAAGCCCCCTTCATGGTTTTCAATTGATGTTACCAATGACAAAAGATACAAAAACACAGCATTATCCATTAACGGAATACCCCATAACTAAAAGAATTTCGATAACGAAATTCTTTTTTTATTGCCCATAAAGCCTCTCTTTTGTCGATTTTTTAATTTTCAAGTCGAAAACATTTTTTACAATTTTTTGAAAATAATATTGCATTCTGCTCTCCTTTGAGTTATAATGTATTTGGTTGTAAATAAATTACATATTTTCAAATATTTTACACAAACAAAAAGGATAAAAGCACAGGAGGATTATTATGAGCCAGAATAAAATTAAAGTGATACTTGCCGACGATAACAAAGATTTTTGTGATGTTGTCAGTTCTTATCTCAATAAACAAGAAGACATTGATGTCATAGCCGTGGCACATGACGGTATCGACACTTTTAATAAAATCAGAGAACTCAAGCCCGATATTGCAATTATCGACAGCATTATGCCCCGTTTGGACGGCTTAGGAGTGCTTGAAAAAATTCAGAAGCATGCGGACCAAATGCAAAGACCAATTTGTATAATGCTTTCGGCCATAAACCAAGAAAAGATAACTCAGCGTGCAATTGAGCTTGGAGCTGAATATTATATAGTGAAGCCTTTTGATATGGACGCTCTTGTGCTTCGTATCCGTCAGCTTAAGTGTTCAAAAACAGGTGAAGCTCCTAACTCAAAGGCCGTAGTAATTGGCAATACCTCAGAAAAGGCTGCCGCCTATGACCTTGAAGCTAAGGTAACCAATATTCTTCACGAAATAGGAGTGCCCGCTCACATAAGAGGCTATCATTATATGCGTGAAGCGATTATTATGTCCGTTAACGATATGGATGTCCTTAACTACATTACCAAAGAGCTTTATCCTGCTATTGCTAAGAAATGCAATACAACTCCTTCGAGAGTTGAAAGAGCAATCCGTCATGCTATCGAGGTTGCTTGGAGCAGAGGTAAATCGGTCCCTCTAAATGCTGTTATACAGCTAAAATATAAGCCCCCGGAAATGTCTGCTGATTAATTCATGCAGGCATTTCCCCTTTTTGGCATTATGTCCGAATTAGTATTTAAAGATATTTAAACACTAAGTTAATGTATATTTTGTCGTAATTCATAACTAACGTGCTACATAAACCGACAGAGTCCGCTAATTAAACCAAACAAAAAACAGCGGTTTAAAACCGCTGTTTAACATGTCCCTCATTTAACTGTTACTATAATGTTTTTTTCCTTAAGCTTACCTCTGTCGTTTTCAGCCCTTACAGTGAGTGAATATGTGCCCTCTTTATTTATATTGATATTATCGCTGTATTCAACGACTATATTATCCCCTATAATTTCTATATAGTCGTCCAGACAAAATCGTTCTCCCTTATTTAAAACAATTGTATCCGGGGCGTTACTCTCAAGCTCCGGATTTAAAGAAGAAAAAAATAGCCCGGCCGCTAACAACAGCACCGCACATATACTTAACAGCCTTTTCACCCGCCTCACTCCTTAATAAATAAATTTACTAATATATACGTCTAATTTTAGTAAATATATTTACTAAAGTCAATAATATATTAAATAAAATGATAACATCAAACTATAGAAATCTCGGCAGGTGATACGGTGGATTACATTCTACGGATAAGAAATTTAAGAGAAGATGCTGATAAAACACAATCGGAAATAGCGGATATACTAGGAACATCACAAACCATGTACGCCAGATATGAACGAGGGGCAAACGAACTGCCCCTAAGGCATTTAATTACGCTTTGCAGATATTACAGGGTATCAGCAGACTATATACTTGGACTGACTGATAAGAAGAAAAGCATTTAAAAACCTCGGGAAATATGCTATCATCTAAAATAGTAATTTTCCGAGGTGATTTTTTTGGATACAATTATATATATGCGGGTTTACGATTTTATACAGGCTCATCCCAGACTTCACAAACCTGTTGTTTTTGTCAATGATGTGTCTCCTAAAATTATGATGCTACTGTTTTACGGACTTATGCCGGTATTAGTTATAATGCTTGATTTCAGGGTTGTTGCCTTTGCGGCATTTCCTCTCATTGAGCTGTTAACAGTAACAAAATTCAGAGACAAAATTGACCGGCCTCGTCCCTTTGACGTACTGGATGTAACGCCATTAGAGGAGCACTCAAGCGGCCACAGCTTTCCCAGTCTGCACTGCTCAAGCTCTTTTGTAATAACTATGGCCCTTTTCTATATAAATCCCCTATTAGGAGCAATTGGACTTATCGTATCCGTATTTGTAGCCCTGTCCCGTCTGTTAGCAGGTGTTCATTATCCGTCTGACATATTGGCGGGAATAGCAATAGGGTTTCTGTTCGGTCTTCCTTATTTATATCTCTGAAATCTTGTCTCTCATCATAAGGTTATAAACAACCTGCCTTACATCGTCACCATTAAAGAGTACGCCTGTAATAGCTTCTGTTATGGGCATACTCACATTATATTTCTCGGCAAGCTCAGTAGCGGCTCTGGCTGTGTTTACACCCTCTACAACCATATGAACTTCCTTTAAGGTTTCATCAAGAGATTTACCCTGTCCAAGCATTATGCCCGCTCTGCGGTTTCTCGAATGCATGCTTGTGCACGTTACAATTAAATCTCCAATACCGGAAAGTCCAAAGAAAGTTTTTTCATCTCCGCCCATTGCCACTCCAAGGCGCTTTATTTCAGCCATTCCTCTTGTCATTAGAGCTGCCTTAGTGTTGTCTCCAAAACCAAGTCCATCTGACATTCCGGCGGCAAGAGCAATAATATTTTTCATAGCCGCGCCGATTTCAACCCCTATAACGTCTGTATTTGTATATAATCTAAATGTAGGATTACTGAACTCATGCTGAATCATCTTAGCGACAGCCTCGTCCTTGCACGCTATAACAGCTGCCGTAGGGATGCCCCTGCCGACCTCTTCTGCATGGCTTGGGCCTGAAAGCACAGCCACTTCGCACTGAGGAGCGCATTCCTTAATAACCTCCGCAAGAGTCTTTAGGCTGCCGTCCTCTATTCCTTTAGCTACGTTTATAATTATCTGCTCCTCTTTAAAATAAGGAGAGAATTTTTCCATATTAATTCTGACGAATTTTGATGGCACGGCGGCTATAATCAGCTCAGCGCCCTCAACAGCCTCTTTTGGAGAAGTTACAATTTTAATTTCCTTTCTTATCGGAACGCCCGGAAGAAATTCCTTATGTTCTCCGTCCTCTCTGATGCGTCTTGCCTCTTCCTCCTGCCATGACCATATAGTTACGTCATGTCCGTATTTATCCAGCATAACAGCAAGAGCTGTCCCCCAGCTTCCGCTGCCTATAACAGCAATCCTTTTCATTGACGTTTCTCCTTTCCTTTAAGCTTTCCAATAATATCAAATCTGCTTTCAGTTCCGTTCAGCAGCCTTTTTATGTTTGCCCGATGCTGTATAAATGCAAGTACCGCAAGGGCTGATGTAAGTATTACGACCTCTCTTGGGTAGTTCCATATATGTAATGATACCGGTATCAGCACCGATAAAACCAGCGAGGTTACTGAAACATAACCTGTAAGAAGTATGGCAATGGCAATTATATAGACAGCCAAAGCCGGAAAAGGAAACACTCCAAGCATCATGCCAAGCATGGCGGCAATTCCCTTTCCGCCCTTAAAGCCATGAAAAAACGGGAAGTCATGTCCAAGTATAGCGCCTGCAGAGCCATAAAAGCCGGCTATAACCGGATTTCCTTTAAAAAGAAAAGCACATATATAAAACGCCGCGGCCGACTTAAGTACATCGCAGAAAAATGTGAACAGTCCTTTTTTTATACCAAGGACCCTGACCGTATTCGTTGTTCCCAAATTTCCGCTTCCTTTTTTGCTTATGTCAATGTTACTTTGTTTTCCTATAAAATACGCTGTCTGAATGCAGCCCAGAAAATATCCTATTACGAGACATAAAACTCTGAACATATCAATCCTTATCTCCCTTTTGTCTAACTATGAAATGTATAGGCGTCCCCTTAAATCCAAAATTTTGTCTGAGCTGGTTTTCAATATAACGTCTGTATGAAAAGTGCATAAGCTCTCTGTCATTTACAAATATGACAAACGTAGGCGGCTTTATTCCAACCTGTGTCATATAGTATATTTTAAGCTGTCTTCCTTTTTCCGCCGGAGGCTGCTGCATTGCCATAGCCTCCACCAGTACGTCGTTAAGAACGCCTGTAGATATCCTGAGGCTGTTATTTGCATAAACCTCTTTAACCGTATCAAGCATTTTAATAACACGCTGTCCGGTAAGTGCTGAAATAAATACTCTGGGAGCATATGCCATATAGGCCAGCTCATTGGCAATATCCTTGAGAAATTTATTCATGGTCTTATCGTCTTTTTCTATAGCATCCCATTTATTTACCGCTATTATAGCCGCCTTGCCTCTCTCATGCGCAATTCCCGCTATTTTCGTATCCTGGTCTGTAATACCCTCCTGTGCGTCTATAACGAGCACAGCAACATCACAGCGTTCAACCGCAGCGACCGCACGTATAATGCTGTATTTTTCAATATCTTCTTTAATCTTGCTTTTTCTTCTCATGCCGGCGGTATCAATAAGAACATATTTCTGGCCGTCATATTCAAAAGGTGTGTCTATTGCGTCTCTGGTAGTTCCCGGAATGTTGCTTACAATAAGCCTTTCTTCTCCAAGCATTCTGTTTATAAGCGAAGATTTGCCTACATTGGGCTTTCCAATAAGCGCTACCTTTATAACATCCTCTTCCTCAGCGTTTTCAGCCCCGTCAGGAAAATGTGAGCATACAGCGTCAAGCATGTCTCCAAGGCCAAGAGCCTGTCCCGCTGATACAGGATATACCTCGCCTATGCCAAGTCCATAGAACTCATAGACATCAAGATTTTCCTTACGCATATCATCGACCTTATTAACCGCAAGCACGACAGGCTTTTTTGTCCTTCTAAGCATATTGGCCACCTGTGAATCAGCCTCCGTAACCCCCTGCTTAACATCTGTAACGAAAATTATAACATCCGCGGTATCAATGGCAATCTGAGCCTGCACTAAAATCTGGCGGAGAATAACATCCTCTGCATCCGGCTCCATTCCACCTGTGTCAATAAGCGTAAATTTATATTTAAGCCATTCAACATCAGCATAAATTCTATCTCTTGTTACGCCGGGCGTATCCTGTACTATGGATATTCTCTCACCGGCCAGTCTATTGAATAACGTAGACTTTCCTACGTTTGGTCTGCCGACAACGGCAACAATAGGTCTGCTCATTTTATATTTCCTCCGTATTCATAATCTTTTCAATCAGGCTTTCAGCCGAATTCAGGGCTATTTTAATCTTGATGCCTAATTCCTTTTCTATATCTGAGACATATACATCGTCCAAAAGTATTGTCTCGCCATTTCTAAGCAGGCTGTCAGGGAGTATCAAATACTCTCCCAATTCCCTGCCTTTAAGCTGCTTAATTATATCCCCGCCGGTAAGAAGCCCTGACACGGTTATCATTTCTCCAAAAAAATCATTCTTTATGCAGTAAACATTTATTTTTGTTTTAGGGCATTTTTTCATTACTGCCTGCGCTATCTCACACATAAGTCCAAAAGCAGCAGAGCCCGTTGCCATGGAAACAATCCTGTTTTTTTGTGAATCCTTTATACTTGGCAAAATCTCGTAAAACTCTGACCTGAAAAGAGAAAGCATTCCTACCCCATTCTCAAACTGCTGAAAATCCTCATAGCATTCAGGTTTAGGAATTTCCCTTTCAGCCTTTAAGTAAAACTCGTCAGCAGCAAATACTATCCTTGTACCATATTTTTCAAGATTTTTTCTCTGCCATTCTTCTATTTGGTCAATAACCTTTCCTGCATCGTCCTTTGAAAACGGCTCCTGCTTAAATAGCCCCTCTCTATATTTCGTAAGTCCGATTGGAACAACCGACATGCTCTGCGCGCTTGGGAACAGGCTTGTAATATCCTCTATAGTTCTGTCCAGTTCCTTTTTGTCATTGATCCCCTTACACAAAACAACCTGAAGATGAAGCTCTATCCCGGCGTCAGCCAGCTTTTTCATTCTTTCCATTATGTTTCCGGCCTTATTGTTATGAAGCATCATTTTTCTAAGCTCCGGATTGGTTGTGTGAACAGAAATATTTATTGGGGACAAATGATAATATATAATTCTTTCTATGTCCTTTTCCTTCATATTTGTAAGAGTGACATAATTTCCCTGTAAAAATGAAAGCCTCGTATCATCATCCTTAAAGTACAGCGTTTCTCTCATTCCCTTTGGGAGCTGGTCTATGAAGCAAAAAATACATTTATTGCTGCAGCTTCTGGCATTATCCATAAGTCCGCTTTCAAAAACTATTCCTATGTCCTCATCAAAGTCCTTCTCAACCTCGGCAACATATTCTTCTCCGTCTCCGTCCCTTAAAACAATTTCAAGAAATTCGTCATTTATCATGTATCTGTAATCAAATACATCCAGTATTTCCTTATCGTTTATGGAAACGAGCACATCTCCGGGCTCAATTCCTATCTCATCGGCAATGCTTCCCGGTTCAACACTAATTATAACATTTTCTTTTTTATTTACGTTTAAGTTTTCCAAAAATATTACCTCATTTCAGGAAGAGAAACGCTCCCATTGTTCCGCGTTTTTCACCCATTACTCGGTGAGAATAGAATGTATCGGGATTGCACTGTGTACAAATGCCTCCTACTTCTATATTTTCTTCCTTTACGCCGCTTTTTATCAGAAGTTCCTTGTTTATTCCCCAAAGGTCAATTTTATACTTCCCCTGGTTATTTTCATCTTTTATTATATATTTATCCGCAAAATCAAAATTTTGCTCAAATATATCAACTACAGGGCGGTCAACCTGAAAGCAGCACGGTCCAATCGACGGCCCTACAGCGGCCTTTACGTATTCTGCCTCAGTGCCAAATTCAGTTTTCATTTTGTCCAACATTTTTTCAGCCATTTTATCGGCTGTACCTCTCCAGCCGGCATGTGCCATTCCAATCGTTTTATTTTTTAAGTCTACAAAATAAAGCGGTACACAGTCTGCATGAAATGTTACAAGCACAACTGACTGTCTATTAGTCACTATGCCATCGGCCTCTTTTCTCTCAATGCCATCCTTAAATCCCATTCCTGCTGTGCTCTCGTCCGCTATTATTATATCTGTGGAATGTATCTGTCTAAGAGTAACGCACTGCTCCTTTTTCACTCCAAGCGCCGAACATATAATATCAAAATTTTTATCAACATTCTCTTTTTTGTCCCCTCTTGAAAAGCCCAGATTCAACGAAGAAAGATAATCCTCGCTTACCCCTCCAAGTCTGGATGTAAAACAATGTCCGATAAAATCTATATTTACAAAGCTTTCAAATGTATAATATTCAAGAGCTCCTTTTTTATTTAGTATCATTAATCACTTCTCCATTCAAATGCGTTTTCAATATAGCGTATATAATATTTTCCGCCTGCCTCAACAATCTCAGCCACATCAAATCTGGCATCAGTTCCGCCCTTTTCCTGCATATAAAGCGCGGCTGTACTCATTATCCTTTTTTGCTTGGTCAGTGTAACGGCCTCAGACGGATAGCCGCAATTGGTTCCAGTTCTGAACTTGACCTCAATAAATATAAAAGTCTTTCCGTCCTTTGCTATTATATCAATTTCACCAGTTTTTCTGCTGTAATTTCTGGCTAAAACACAATATCCCTTATATTTCTGTATCCAGCGTGCAGTCATTAATTCAGCCCTGCCGCCTTTTTCTCTATTATTCTCTTTCATACTAAATAAAATTTTTTATAAAGCTTCTTCTGTGTATAGGGCATGGACCTAATTCCTTCAGAGCAGCTATATGGTCAGCGGACCCATATCCCTTATTGTGTTCAAATCCATATCCGGGAAAAGCCTTTTCGTACTCGCACATCATAGCGTCCCTTTCCACCTTTGCTACAATGCTTGCCGCCCCGATTGAAACGCTTCTGGCGTCACCATGTATTATTCCCCTCTGAGCAACGGATATTTCAGGAATTGTCACAGCGTCAGCCAGTATATAATCAGGTTTCACGTTTAGTCCCTCTATGGCATTTCTCATAGCCTTATAGGTCGCCTGTAATATATTAATTTCATCTATCTCCTGCGGTGAAACAGCCCCAAGCGAATACGCCAGAGCTTTTTCTTTTATTATACAGGACAGCTCTTCCCTTTTAGCGGCGCTTAGCTTTTTGGAATCATTTATTCCAAGTATGCGGCAGTCTTCAGGCAAAATAACAATGGCTGTGACAACTGGCCCTGCTAAAGGACCTCGGCCAACCTCGTCTATGCCGCCTATAAGCCTATACCCGTTTTTTCTGAGTTCTTTTTCAAATGTTGAAATTTTATCCAGCCTTTCAAGCTCTGACAGGTAAGCATTATATTTCTTTTCATACTGCGCAATAAGCTTGATTACTCCGGCCCTTTCGTCGTCTTTAAACATATTTATTTTTTCCGGCAGTTCAGTATATGCCGAATTTAAGAGTATTTCTTTTATTTCATTTATTTTCAGCGTCAAATAAACCACCTCAACTTAGTATTATACACAATGTAATACTATATGGCAAATAAAAGCAACATAAAAAGGGGCATATGGAAATTATCCATTTACCCCTGCTGAATTTCATCATTTGAAACTGTTAGCCTCATCACAAGCCTGTTTTGCATTATATTTCTGGTTTTTGAAATTCCCTTTGAAACAGTCAAGATAGAACCTTTACTTTTTCTAGATGTTACAATGTATCCTCCGCTGTTTGTATTAGAAACGGAAGTGTTTGAGTCATATTCACCCTTGGGCGTTTTCGTAAAGTACATTGTCCATATATTATCCCCGTCATCCCATACCAATGAACCGTTTCTCTTCATGTATGCGATAAATTCCTCAAGGCACCAGTTGTTTTCATATAATATATCAGAATAAGGCTGTCCCAGATATCTTATATGCCAAGGCTCGTATCCTATGCCTGTATATTGCTCCTTATCCTTTGTATAGCGTACAACAAAGCCATATTCGTGGCAGTTTTCCTTAAGCCACAAGCCCGCCTCTGTATCTATGAAATTCTCCTCCAAAGATCCGTCATTTGAGAGATCGACTGCAAGGGCAGTCTGATGCTCACTGGCACCGGGAAGCGCTATGTACCGGCTCGTCCCCTGAATTGCATCGGCAATATCAACACCGCTTTTAACAGCACTGTCAACGTCGGCATTATATACCTCATCCTGTCTCTCATAGGAACGGTATGTGCTGACAACCATGGGGGCTTTTCCAAGCTCCTTTTCCATATCCGAAAGCATTCTGGCAAGCGACGCAGCAGCCTCTTCATTCAGTTCAAAATTCGTTTCTTTATATTTAACCGTCTTTGGCTTATAGTCACTTTCTATTCTGTGGCTTGAATTTACAAGCATTAACACGCCTGTGTCAGTAAAAGTTTCAGCGAAAACCGATGTAGCCATAAATACAGCCATAATAAGGGCCAGTGCCATAGTTCCCGCTTTCGACATACAGCGACACCTTCCTTTCTTTTTCGATTAATATATTATAGAATGTTTTTGGCTGTTTAGCAACAGGTCAAGAAGCTGATTAAGAAGTTTTTAAAATGTATTTTTTACCTAAAAAGCGCCGCATTGAAAATTCAATGCGGCGCAGCCATTACATATCAAATTTTATATCGGCTTCAAGACCTGAGCCTATTTCATCATAAATTCCTGTTACAAGATTTAAAAATCTCTTTTCACACAGCATATAATTTCTCGTCTTGGAATTAAGCATCAGCTTTCTATAAAGCTCTCTGGCCCTGCGGTCATCCTCCGAAGAGTAAGTATTAATGAGCTTTATTTTCAGGCCTTTATACGAATTTATCTTCTCAAGCTCATCATTAGTAATTGTTGATTTTGCCTGAGTATATTCTCTGTAAACACTTGTATCAGCAAGCGCAGAAACAAGCTCGTCTACCCTGTTCCTTAGTTTGTCCAAATTTCTTCTCCCCTTATATTTCCATTATTATAGGCAATATCATAGGGCTTCTCTTTGTCTTTTGCCATAAGAAATTTTTAAGGGTGTCCTTAATTGTATTCTTTATATTCGACCAACCGGAAATATGCTTTATCTCACATTTTTCCAAGGCCTCGTTTATTACTTTTTTAGCCTCATCCATAAGGTCTTCAGACTCTCTCACGTATACAAAGCCTCTGGAAATAATATCAGGTCCGGCAATAATAGAACCTGAGGCAGAATCAATTGTAACAACAACAACCATGAGTCCGTTTTCGGAGAGATTTTTTCTGTCCCTTAAAACAATATTGCCTACGTCTCCAACGCCTAAGCCATCAACCAGAACCTGTCCGGCAGGTACTGTACCATTTATTTTAGCGTCCCTTTTAGATAATTCAAGAACGTCTCCTATATTCATAACAAATATATTTTCCTTTGGAATTCCAAGAGAAAGAGCTATATCTTTGTGGCTTAAAAGATGAACATACTCGCCATGTACCGGCATAAAGTATTTAGGCTTTATAAGAGAAAGCATAAGCTTAAGCTCTTCCTGTCTGGCATGTCCTGAAACATGTATGTCCGCTATCCCTTCATATACAACGTCCGCACCCTTTTTTGTAAGGTCGTTTATAACATTAGAAATGTTTTTTTCATTTCCGGGAATGGAGGACGCACTGATTATAATTTTATCGCCGGGTCTTATTGAAACCTGCTTATGCTCGTTCGAGGCAATTCTTGAAAGAGCCGACATTGTTTCGCCCTGGCTGCCTGTCGTTATTATGACAAGCTTGTCATCAGTATAATTTTTAATTTCGCTTATATCTATGAGCGTATTATCCGGCATATTAAGATACTCAAGCTCTATGGACGTCTTTACCGCATTAACCATGCTTCGCCCTATAATAGCAACCTTTCTGCCGAATTTATATGCAGAGTTTACAATCTGCTGAATACGATGGATATTCGACGAGAATGTCGCCACCATTATTCTGTTTTTAGGCGTTTCGCTGAATATGTTGTCAAACACCCCGCCTACCGAGCTTTCCGACATGGTAAAGCCCTTTCTTTCGGCATTGGTACTGTCGCTTAAAAGAAGAAGAACCCCTTCCTTTCCAAGCTCAGCAAACCTATGGATATCCATAACGTCGCCGTCAATAGGTGTATAGTCCACTTTAAAGTCTCCGGTATGCACAATAACTCCAACCGGTGTGCTTATTGCCAACGCAACCGCATCGGCAATAGAGTGGTTTGTATGAATAAATTCCACCTGAAACTGTCCCAGTTTTACCTTTTCCCCCGGTACTACAGTGTGAAGTGTAACAAGCTTATTAAGCCCGTGCTCTTTAAGCTTATTTTCAAGCAGGCCCAGTGTAAGAAGCGTACCAAAAACAGGCACGTTTAACTCCTTAAGAATATATGGCAGGGCGCCGATATGGTCCTCATGTCCGTGGGAAAGAACTATGCCTCTGATTTTATCCATATTTTTCATCAGATAAGTAATATCTGGTATGACAAGGTCTATTCCCAGCATATCGTCCTCAGGGAATGCAAGACCGCAGTCAACGATTATTATATCATTGTCATATTCGAAAACCGTCATATTTTTGCCGATTTCCTGTAATCCGCCCAAAGAAATAACTTTTAACTTTGGTTTTTTTGAAGCCAAAAAAACACCTCCTGTTTTTTATTTTAACACATGCAAATGTTTATGCTGTGTATATGTATTAATATTCAACATCATAGTCGTCGCTCTCAAAAAGGCCTGCGGCAGCCTCAAATTCATCGTCGTCCTCAATAACTGAATAAGTAATATCCTCTTCTGACTCATTTACAACCTTGAGTATAGCGGCCTCGGCTTCATCATCGTCTATATCCTTGCTCTCTACAACAAGAATATATTCCGCTCCGTTATGCTCTTTTCGGTCCACTACGACAAACTCTATTTCTTCTCCTGTTTCATCGTCAACCATAGTGATAACTTCCATTTCCTCATCAAGGTCTTCAATGTTGTCAAATTCTTCCGACATTTTAGTCTCTCCTTTTCTCATTTTAAACTGTCCAAATATCCCTGCAGTATAAATACCGCCGCCATTTTATCTATTACACTTTTGCGTTTATCATGGCTCAGCCCCGCCGCCATCATACTGTTATTGGCCGCAACTGTGGAAAATCTCTCGTCCCATAATACTACTGGAATCTTTGGAAATCTTCTTTCTATATATTCCTTATACGCCTTTGTTTTTTCACAGCGCACGCCCTCGGAATTGTCTAAGTTCTTAGGATAGCCCAATACTATTGTATCAACCTTGTACTGGTCAATAATTTCAGCAAGCCTTCCCAGACTCTGTTTATGCTCCGAAGGATTATTTCTTTTTATAATTTCAAGCCCCTGCGCAGTCCAGCCAAATTCATCGCTTACAGCAATGCCGACAGTCTTATCGCCAAGGTCAAGTCCCAAAATCCGCACAGAATTCTTTCCTTTCAATCGCTTTTAAGCTTTTCTTCTCAGGTAATCCTTAACAATTTCCTCAAGAAGCTCGTCCCTCTCCAGTTTACGTATTATGCTTCTCGCGTTTTTATGGCTTGTAATATACGTAGGGTCTCCTGAAAGTATGTAGCCTACAAGCTGGTTTACCGGGTTATATCCTTTTTCCTCAAGTGCGGCCGTTACAGCAAGTATAATTTTTTCGGCCTCGCTTGTATATTCCTTTTCAACGGCTCCGAATCTCATAGTTTCGTTCATTGAATTTTTCTTTTCCATACTATCACTCCCATGCAAAGAAATTACTCACCTTCATTAGTAATACTTTATTTTATAATAAATTTCCAAGATTTGCAATGCAATTATGAAAGTCTTAAGTTTTAAAGTATTTCTCCGTGAGCGCGTTCCTTCTTCGCAGATAAAATTTTTGTATCCAATATTTTGTTTTTTATATTTGTCTGGCTTTCGGCTGTAACCCTTATATAATTTTCGGTGTAGCCCTCATAAAGGTTTTCTGAAATTTCCTGCTCATAAAGCACCGGCATAACTTTTCCGATAAAGCCTTCTATAAATTTATCTCCCATAGCATCGCTTAAGGCTATAAGGCGTCCTGTTCTTTCATTTTTAACTGAATTTTGAATCTGATCCTGCATTACAGCAGCCGGAGTTCCCTTCTTAGGAGAATAAGGAAAAGCATGTATCTTTGAAAAACCGATTCTTTCCGCAAATTCAATGCTTTCTTCAAAGTCCTCGTCAGTCTCTCCCGGAAATCCCGCTATTATATCCGTTGTTAATGCAACATCCGGAAAATACTCTCTTAATATGCCAACGGCTTCAGCATATGCAGCCGTATCATACTTTCTGTTCATTCTTTTAAGTGTTCTGTTGCACCCGCTTTGTAAGGACAAATGGAAATGACTGCACACCTTGTTCATCTGAGACAGCTGAGCCGCAAAATCTCTTGTTATTAAATTCGGTTCTACTGAACTGAAACGTATTCTTTCTATTCCCTCTGTAGACTGAACCTGCCTTATTACGTCCAGCAGAGTTGTTCCTTTTAAATCTTTTCCATAGGAAGCCACATGTATACCTGTTAAAATTATTTCTTTAAAACCGTTTTCCGCAAGAGTATGTACCTCGTCCATTATATCCTTCGGGTCACGGCTTCTAATGGGGCCTCTCGCATACGGTATAATGCAGTAGGAGCAAAACTGCGAACAGCCGTCCTGTATTTTTAGATACGCCCTTGTTCTGTCAGCCAGCTTATTTATAGAAAGATGCTCAAATTCTCTTTCCTTGGATATTTCACCGACTGTGCATAAAACTCCCATTTCAGGAATATAGCTTTCAACAAGGTCAACAATATCCTTTCGTCCCTTAGTACCTATAATCAGATTAACGCCATCTATATTTTTAATTTCCTCAGGAGCAGTCTGTGCATAACAGCCTATAGCAGCCACAACTGCACCGTCATTCAGCCTTTTGACCTTTCTTATAAGCTGCCTGCTCTTTTTATCGCCGAAATTTGTTACAGTACAGGTGTTTATTATATATATATCAGCAGGCTCATCTATGCCGACAATTTCATAGCCTCTCTCTGCAAACAGCTCGGCGATGGCTTCGCTCTCGTATTGGTTTACCTTACACCCCAACGCGTGGCTTGCAACCCTTTTCATTAACGTATCTCCTTAATAATGCTCTTCAGTGTTTTTAAAACGGAATTCTCATCATTGCTTCCGATTACATATTTTGCTCTGCTTCTTACATACTCATCCGCGTTAAGCATGGCAAAGCTTATTCCAACCTCGTCGAACATCTCAATGTCATTGTAGTTATCTCCAAAGGCAATTGTTTCCTCTTTTTCAATTCCATACAGCTCTCTTATGTGCTTTAAAGCAGTGCCTTTATTTACATCAATATTTAAAAAATCAAGGCTGTTATATCCTGAAAGAGTCATGTGCACTCTATCCTTGAATTTCGGAAGCATTATTTTCATAGAGCTTTCTCTTGGGTCTGTTGTGTCAAACAGTCCAATTTTAAATATATTCTCATCTATATCCATAAGGCTTTGAATACATTTAATTTCATATCCGAAAATCGGTTTTCTCATTAATTCGGCTAGTTCAGGTTTATCTGTATACGCATATGTCTTTCCGCACAAAAATACGGAAGCTCCCTTTACCTCTCCCGCAGTTTCAAGTATATCATTTACTGTATTTCTGTCAAGAGCATTCAGATAAAGTTCCCTGTCCCTGTAAACGGCATATCCTCCGTTTTCTGCGATATATATAACATCATCATCGACCGGCACAAATCTTTTTTTAAGGGACATAAGCTGTCTTCCGCTGGCCGCTACAAACCTAATGCCCATTTCCTTCAATTTTTCAATTATATCGTATATTTCATCGTCCATGCTTCCCTGGCTGTCAAGCAGTGTGCCATCCATGTCCGTAGCAATAAGCTTTATCATACAGTTCTCCTCCGCTGTCCAATGTATATTTCTGTCGTTAGTATTTCCGCTAATTAGTTATTTTAACACAATTAAATAATATAAACAACTTAATTCGGTCCATGTTCTGCGATCAAAACATAAGTGGCTGCGGTAATTATTTAACCGCAGCCATCTTTTAATACTATTCAGCTATTTTCTTCCGTTTTTTCCGAATGTTTTGTAAGCATAAGTCCGCTCATAAGCGCTGTAAACGGCGCAACGGTTACAAGCCCAAAGCTTCCTACCAATGTATCCAGTATTTCTGACGATACATATTTATAGTTTAAAATGTTAGTTATCGGCGTTCCCTGTGCCATAAAGGTCATAAGAAGCGCTATGTATCCGCCTGAATATGCCAAAAGCAGTGTTGTCGTCATTGTTCCCATAGCGGCACGTCCGACATTCATTCCCGACTTGGCGGCCTCTCTCCATGAAATATCAGGTTTTTTCTGTATAACCTCATGCACAGCAGACGTAATATCCACTGACAGGTCCATCATAGCTCCGGAAGCTCCAATAAAAATGCCGCTTGTAAATATCTGAGTAAGATTTAAATCCTGATAGCCGCTGTATAAAAGCGTTTCAGAATACGACATAACTGCGCCATGTATTTTAAATAAGTCTGTAAATATTATACCTATTATGCATGTTGTGGCCGTTCCAAGCATAGAGCCCATAAATGCAGTCATTGTCCTTTTGTCAACTCCGTAAACGAGAAATATAATTACGGCGGTTAGGACAATTGTAATTCCCATTCCTACCCAAACCGGATTCATTCCTTTAAGGTAGCACGGAATCAGCACCTTCCATATCATCAGTATTGTTATAACAAATGAAAGCACCGCAAACATTCCGTTTTTTCCTGCAAAAATTATAAGCAGTACTATAAACATCAGCGCCAGTATTGCTTCCTTATCAATGCGGTAATGGTCAGTCATCGTTACCGATGTAATTCCGTTTTCTGCATAGCTTACTACAACCAGCGCCTCTTCTCCCGGTTTATATATCTTATCATTTTCAAGAGACCCGGAAAGGAAGTTAACTCCATGTACTGTTTCCCCTTCAAACATTCCATCAAGGAGCTTAAGCTCGCACCGCTGTTCTCCTGACTGTATAAGTCCGGTGCTTATAATGCTGCTCTCGTCAGTACTTATTACCTCTGCTTTACATTTTACGCTTTCTGTATATATAAGAGCACCCTCATAGCCTGTTGGAATGGCTATGAGGATGGCTGTAAGCAGAAAGCCTATAATAAGCTGAGTCCAAAAATTCAGTTTATTGGATAATGCTTTCATTTATTTTACTCCAGTTAATTTAGCAAGGTTGCTGTAAATATTTGTATTGTCATAGAAGCCCTCAAAAAGGTCCTGTCCTGCTCCCATTGCGAGCACCTCTACAGGAAGGCCTGTATGTGCATATGATGAGAAGCTTACGCCTGACTTGTTGTTAAGAAGGTGTGTAATTGTTACTGTTAAGGGCTCGTATGTACCATAAAGTACATATTCTTCCTGGCTGAGCTCTTCTTCAGAGCCTGACATTGTCTTATCGTAAGCGGCCTTTAATTTATTATACTCGTAATCAGTAAGTACAAGCGTTTCATCCTTTGCCTGCGCTGCATTTGAACTTGTTACAAGTCCGAAGAGGTTCTGTACATCCTTAAGTACATCTTCAAAGCTTGTTTTGTTTTCTTTATATTTCGAAACATAATCCGAATCATATTTAGCATATGAAATCTTCTGGTTTTTGATATTTGTAAGGAATGTATCATAATCTGTTCCGGCAAAGCCTATTGTAAGTCCGCCAGTCTCATGGTCTCCCGTTACAAGAATGAGAGTTTCATCAGGATGCTCGTTATAGAACTTTACAGCCTCTTTTACTGCATCATCAAGAGCAACAGTATCGCTGATTGTTGAAGCTGCGTCATTTGCATGACATGCCCAGTCAATCTTTCCACCTTCTACCATCATGAAAAAGCCTGTGTCATTATCAAGTACCTCTATACCCTTTTTTACATAATCCTTAAGTGCCCATTCTCCGTTTTCAAGGTCCATATCGTAGCTCATAGCATCCGAATCGGCAAGTGTTTCGTCAATTATAATTGTTTTGCCTGAATATGCATTGATTTTCTCAGCGTCAGCCTTTGTTTTTACTACGCTATAGCCAGCCTCTCCAGCCATTTCGTAGAGGTCTTTCTGGTCTCCGTTTTTACCTGTAGGCTTAAGAAGCCCGCCGCCTGCAAAGTAGTCGAAGCCGCTTTCTATCATTTCAGCGCCTATTTCATAATAATCGTTTCTTGATGCCTGATGAGCGTAGAATGCAGCCGGCGTTGCATGGTTAAGGTTAACCGTAGAGATGATGCCTATTTTATAGCCGAGCTGTTCCTTAAGCTTTTCTGAAATTGTTTCGTAGGAAACACTCTTTGTTTCATCCATGTTGATTGTTCCGCTGTAGGTTTTATGTCCTGTTGAAATGCTCGTAGCAGTAGATGCAGAGTCAGGGCAGAAAGACGAACTGTCGTATGTCTGTGCTGAACCCGCAACCGGGAAATTCAAGAAGCTTAAATTGTTCTTTGACTCTACCTTATTGTTGTTATTTGTATCGTTTAACGCACTTAAGTAGTAGTTGGAGAGCTGTATCTGAGGATAGCTCATACCGTCTCCAATAAATAAGAATACATATTTAGGAACCTTTGTTGCAGCAGTATTTGCAGACACTGCATTTTCTTTAACAACTGTAGCCGCATCAGCCTGCTGTACTCCCGAACCAAACGCAAATGCTGAAACACCAATGGCAGCCGCGCACATAAGCGCAATACCTTTTCTAAGTTTCATTTGTCCAACTCCTCCATTAATTTAAAATGTTTATTATAATGACCTCCCCTTTGTCGGGCCAAGTTACAATAAACATTATAAGGATGCGTTGTTAAATGCGTCACCGCCGAAATATAAAATCTGTATTAAGTGTAATGCCAAACTTTATTGCTGCCTGTCTTTTACATATCTAAAAATAAGCCGCCATTATTAAATAATTGGCGGCTTAATATTATACAAATTCCACTCCCAAGGTCTGAACCAAATCAATGGCCTGTATCGGGGAAATTTTTACACCCTTTAACTCCCAGAAGCTATCTGAAACAGATATATTTTCTATCATACATTCAGATAAATCAATCCCTTTGAGAGGAGTCTTAAAAAAATCCACACCTTTGAGATTTGTATTTCTAATGATAAATTTTTTAAATTTTGACTCGGAAAAAAATCCCTCGCATAACACGCAGTCCCTGATTTCGCAGTTATCCCACGAGGTTTTTGAAAAGTTGCCGTAGCAAAATGAGCTGTCCTTCAGCTTGCTTTCCTTCCAGTGGCTAAGACTGAAATCACCTCCGTCTCCCCTGCACTCAGTAATTGAGGACTGTTTCCAATAGCTGTCCGCAAATATGCAGCCTATAAAGCCGCAATCCTCAAAGCTGCAATTATAAAAGCCAGCCTTTGAAAAATCGCATTTCTCGAACCTGCATCCTATAAACCGAACAAATTTGAAATCTGTTCTTGTTAAATCAGCTTCTTCAAGAGAATTATATTCAAAGGTTTCATTTTCCACGTATCTTTCATCAGGCTCAGCTTCCTCAATACGGCGCTTTAGCATTTCAATTCCTCCTGAAGCTTTAATTGCTTTCAATCATCATAAGAAGCGGTAAAATTTGGGAGGCTATAATCAAATTTTTACCACATATCCACATTACATATGGCCTTAGCTCTTCCCATTTTTCAGTAGGCTCTTTTTGAGATGCGCATATAGTCTCAATTTCGTCAAGCTTTTCAGATACCTCATCCTTTTCTGCGGAACTCAACTGTTCACAGCGGTCGATTACCAGCCTAACAGTATCAAATTCCTCTCTGTCAAAAAACAATATATTAAAGTTTTTATTATGCTCCTTATGCAGCCCTTCATTTTTATATCCGTTATCCCTGAAGGCCTCAAGGCGTTCAATTACCAGGCTCATATTTCCCCTGTATGTATCACCGCTGTTGTTCTTTTTTTCATAGGCGGAAATCACCTTCATGCCCTTATCAAAGCCGTCTATGACACCAATGTACTTGTGCAGCATTTTTTCAAAAAGCCTACCCATACGCTCCCAGTCAAAGGAATAGTTATCCCATTCCTTTTTACAGTACTCTATGTCGTTATTAACCATTCTTTTAAGCTCGTATTCAAGCATGTAAGGTCACCTCCTTAAGCGGTGGTATTTTTTCTCATCATTGTTTTAAGCGTAGACTTCATCGTATCGCTGACTCTAAATGACTCCCTCATTTTAGTTATTGCCTTATTATATACCCAGTCATCCAGACTGTTATTTTTCATATATTCAAATGTTCTTTCAGGAAGCTTAACCATGCAGTCTGCCAGAAGCCACGCCGCACCCATTTTATCATAGTATCCCTCATACTCTATGCTGTCTACGGTCTCTATTATTCTGTCTATATATTCTTCATCAATATAAGAATGAAGCATAGAAATAAGACCTGCCCTTGTCCTGAATTCATCACGGGAAAAGGCGCATTTTACAATATAATCCCAAAACGCCTCTTTCTCTGTTTTCTTGATTTTGGGAGTCATGTATATACTGTCGCATACAGCCCAGCCGTCAATTAAAGGAATTATTTTTTCAGAATATTCTATTTTTTCACCGATATCAGCCCTTGAGTAAAATACACTCATTCCTCCTATCAGCTTTTCCTCAAACAGATCATTCTCATTTAAACCGTTCACATACGCTTTCCAGTCCGCTTTCGCCAGTTCTCTGGCAAGTTTTCTTATGTCTCCCATTCTCACACCGAGAGAGTCTGATTTTGAAGACTGCAGTTTTTCATTAAATTCCTTATAGCTTTTATCGCTCAAGCCTTCCAGTTTTTTTCTGATTTCGTCCTTTATCATAATTTAAATACCTGTCCCGGATTGTCAATTTTAACTATCCTATCCCTGTATGCCTCTGTCCTCTCATCATCATCCATAAGCTTAAAAATTCTGTAATCCTGCCAGAAATGCATTGGGAAAATATGTTTAATATCCACAGCTCCCATAAGATAATCAATAGCCAGAATATATTTATCCTCAAGTCTTGTATCTACAGGAACAAATCCAATATCAATACTGAGGCCACGTATTTTGTCTATCTCAGACGTATATTGTTTTTTAATCATACTATTAAACGCATCACTCTCACCGTTCCAATGCCACCAGTTCAAATCACCGGCATGGTAAATGGCCAGCCCATCGGCGTGAACAACAAACGCCACTCCCTCATCAGTCGATTTCAGCGTCTCAAGTGCAAGTCCGTCAATTATATATCCTTTATTTGGTAAAACAGCAGTGACATTCTCAATTGAGCTGTCATATCTGCAGTCCTTAGACAAAACATAGCGGATATTTTCTCCCTTCCACTTAAATATTTCCTTATCATAGTGGTCCTGATGGGCATGTGAAACAAATACGAATACATTTTTCCCCTCAAAGGCAGTCAAATCTATGTTGTTAAACTTTCCTCCGGCAGTATAGTAGTCGAAAACAAGACAATAATTGTTTGTCTCAACCATAAATCCGCTGTGATACAAATATGTTACCTTCGCCATAATAGCCCTCCAATTAATTTATAAATCAATTATATCCTTTCTGTGTACCCTTTGTCAAAACCTACAATTGCTATTATACTTTTATAAGCAAAATTTAAGATAGAAATTTAATTCCTCCTATAGTATACTGTTAATAAAAATAAATAAAAGGAGGTAATATAATGAAAAGCAGAATTGATTCCGCATTGGGATACCAGAAGTCTGATATCGTACTTAGAAACGCTAAATATGTTAACGTTTTTACTAACGAGCTGCTTGACGGTGATATAGCTATAAAGGACGGTTACTTTGTCGGCATAGGTGACTATGAAGGATATGAAGAAATTGACTTGAATGGAAAAACTGTAATTCCCTCATTTATTGACGCGCATATACACTTGGAGTCGTCGATAGTTTCCCCCTATGAATTTGCGAAGGCAACAATCCCCCACGGAACTACAGCAGTGGTAGCTGACCCGCATGAAATTGCAAATGTAATTGGCACCGATGGTATTGACTATATGCTCCAAAGTACCGCCGGAATGCCTCTTGATGTATTTATTATGCTTCCTTCCTGTGTTCCTGCTACTCCTGACGACGAAAACGGAGCCGAGCTTTCACATCACGAACTCGTCCCATATCTTAGAGAGAACAGAGTTCTTGGACTTGGCGAGGTTATGAACTGCCCCGGAGTACTCAATAAAGATTTTGAACTGCTTGAAAAAATCACCTCTACATTAGCTTATGGCAAAAAAATAGACGGCCACGCGCCTGGTGTTATCGGCAGGGATTTAAACGCATACATAACGGCGGGTATAACCTCTGACCATGAATGCACTACTCTTGAAGAAGCGCTTGAAAAGCTCAGAAAAGGTATGTGGATAGCAATACGTGAAGGCACTGCGGCTAAAAACCTTGAAGCGCTTGTTGAGCTTTTTGATGAAAAATACCATTTTCGCTGTATGACGTGCAGCGACGATAAGCACCCCGGTGATATTTTAAAGCAAGGTCACATGGACTATATTGTTAAAAAAGCCGTATCTTTAGGAGCCAATCCAATACTTGCCATTAAAACAGCAACCATAAATACGGCAAAGCATTTCAGAATACAAGACATCGGAGCAATAGGCATAGGATACAAAGCCAATTTTTCAGTTGTTGACGACATTAGAGCTTTAAATATCCTAACAGTATACAAGGAAGGAAAAGAAATTTTCAGCAAAGAAAAAGGCCTGATTTCCTTTGAACCTCCTAAAATTGATAAAAAGCTTCTATTAAGAGTTAAGCATACATTTAACATAAAAGAGCTTGTTCCGGCTGATTTTGAAATTGAGAAGCAGGAGACCTATACTGTAATAGGTCTCCAGAACAAGCAGATTACAACGGAAAAAATAGTCACATCAGATATATCCGGCTGCTCAATGCTTGCGGTATGCGAAAGGCATAAGGGTACTGGGCACATTGGAAAATGCTATTTAGCCGGTTATGGCCTGAAAAAAGGAGCAATCGCAACCAGCATATCCCATGACAACCACAATCTTATTGTTGCCGGCACAAATGCCGAGGATATGGCTATAGCCGCAAATTGCGTAAGATCAAATAATGGAGGCCTCGCTATAGCACTTGACGGCAAGATAGTCGGTCAGCTGGCGCTTCCGCTCGCCGGGCTGATGTGCGACAAGCCTATTGAGGAGGTTTCAGCGATAATGGATGAGC
>URCD01000030.1 GCA_900546215.1 uncultured Eubacteriales bacterium
CCTTAACCGTAGCAACCTTAAGTTCTACATCATCAAATTCTCCACCAAGTGTTACTTTTACATCTCCACTGAATGTAGGAGCTGCATTGAGGAGGAACTTCATTCCAAAATCAGTCTTATCACTAGATTCAGAAGCTCCTGTTGAGTAATTCCAAATAGTTACAACATTTTCATCAATTTCATATCTGAATTTACTTTCTAATTCTTTTGCTTTAAAATCAAGAGCTGCAACTTCAATTCCTTCAGGGAATGTAAATGTAGCTTTTCTTGATGTATTAAGAATATCGCCTGTATTCTCTTCTACTGATACCTTAAGTGTATTTGTATCATTTTCATCATCTTTTGCGTAGTTTTTACCAGCCCAGATAACAGGAAGGTCATCATCTTCTACTGTATATGTAACTGCTTCTTCTACCATTTTAGCTACTTCAAGTTTAACAGTGTCAAAATCTTTGCTTGATACTGTGATTGTAGCTTTATCACCTGAAGATGCTTTTTTGTCAGCTTTGAGATAAAGTCCAGAAATAGTCATTCTAATTCTTTCTTTATCTAAAGTTCCACCATCAATAGCTTTAAGTTTAATTACTATTTTATTATTGCTAATTTCTGAGATATCTTCATCAATCTCAGCATTGCTATTAAGGAAAGTTACAACATCGACAAGGTTGTTATTAACCAACTTACCATCCTCATCAAATTTTCCTAAATTTTTGTCACCATTCATCAAGAATGTATAATCACCGCTAAGCTTAAGAGTAATTGTATTTTTTTCACTAATTGATCCTTCTACTAATCCATCAATAGTGATATCTTTGATCTTCTTTTCTCTTGCAGCATCTTCAACAAATGTTGCAACGCCTTCAGATTCAATTTTAACTTCTTCAGCTGATGCAGTAGCGATTACTTCTGAAGCAGATTTGAAGCCATTAACATTACTTGTGAACTTAGCAACAACATCTCCTGTTTCAACAGCTTTTGCTGAAATAGCAAGCACGCAGGCCTTTGAATCATCATCATTGAATGTTTTTGTATCCAACGTAACAAGTGCTTTTGTATCACTAATTACTTTAACTGAATAAACTCCTTTATTAACATTATCTTTAGTTGCCTTATTATCAGCATCATTTTCAATAATGTAATCATTCTTGTCAGCTGTATCTTCGTCCTTAGTAAACTTACCGTTTGTCAATGTAAGGTAAACTTCAAATGCATCTTTTTCAGTTGAATCATCTGCCCCTTTTACAGTAGACTCGATATCAACCTGATCATTGCCCTTTTTAAGTTCAACCCTTGATGTAAATTCCGTATCTTTTGACACATAAATCTCGTCAACAGCTGTTAACTTTGTGGATGCGAACGCTGTCATGGGAACCATAGCAACAGTCATGATCGCAGCCATTAATAAAGCTAATTTCTTCTTCATTTTGTTGTCCTCCTTTAAATTTTTTGGGGTTTTCCCCATTGTTTAGTTTTTTGTATCAAGGGGTTTCCCCTTTACAAAATGAATTGTAGCAATCTACAATTTTAAAGTCAATGGAAATGCCTAATCTGTAACAATACTGTAATACTGAGGGTAATGTCGGGGTGCCCTAGCATTGCAGGACTGTTTCAAAAAGGCATACTACCGCCTTCAAAATCGCTTTTGCAAATAGAATTATATCAGAATCAAAATAGATTTCAAGAGTTTAACGAATCTTGTAACATACTTGTAACAAAACCTAAAATATCGTAAAAAAAGGAGAGACAAAAGTCTCTCCCGAATTAATCTATTTATCTCATGAACCTTTTTTTAATCCTGATGTCATCGCCTGTAAGCGTTAAAAACTCAAATCCGTCGGTCATTCTGGACAGCACCCTGTCCGAATACTGCTCCTTTAACCGGTCGGGGGTTAAGTTAGTTGAAACAATTGTAGCCCTGCTGTTTACCATACGCTCATTGATAATATTGAAAATCTGCGCGCTTACCAAAGTCGTTGAAAACTCCGTACCCAAATCGTCTATTATGAGCAGGTCTACAGACAGCACATCGTCAAAAAACGAATTATATTCCTCTTCCTCACTTCTGTTAAACTGCTCGTCAGAAAGAGTCTTAAACAGTCTGCCGGCAGATATGTAAATAACCGTAAAGCCGCTGTCAAGCACCCTTTTTGCGATTGAGTTGCAGAGAAAGGTTTTTCCCAAGCCTGTTTTGCCCATAATCAAAAGGTTTTTATATTCGCTTCCGAAGCGTTCGGCAAATCTGAAGCAGGTGCTGTAGATTAGCCTCATATTCTCATACGGCGTTACTCCATGCTTGTCCTTATCGGTTTTTGAATAAAAGTCAAGGTTAAATGTATCAAAGCTCTCCTCATCTGACAGTTCATTTAGAAGCGCCCTTCCGTAAGCCTTCTGGATAAGATACTGTCTGAAGCATGAGCATTCCTTTCCGTCTATCATACCGGTATCTTTACACTTTGGACACTTATATGCCTTATCAAAATCCGACTCCGTAATTCCGAGTTCTGAATATATCATATCCTTTTCCGTCTGAAGCTCATACAGGCGCTCATTAAGTTCAAATTTAATCCTCTCTTTTTCCTTTGGGTTTCTGATTATCTTCTTAGCCGCCGCAATTCCTGCCGCGTTTGTTTCCCTGTCTATTTCATCAAGGCGCGGATTTGCCGCGTAAACCTTATTTTTCATTTCTCTTTTGGCGGCTTCGGACGCGGACTTAATAGAATCGTAATCCCTCAGGGCCGACCTGTATATGTCAGTTTTTATACCCATTGCTTATTCCTCCAGATTTCTTTTAAGTTCCTCACGCTTAAGCCTTTCAAGCTCTTCAAAATCCCAGTCTCTCTGTTCAAAATTGAATTTCTCCTTTTTAGGCGGCGTCTTTTTTGCGCCTCTGCTTTCAGCAAATCTTTCATCGGCCGCCTTTGCTTTTTCAAGCGTATCTACCCCGTCTTTTTTCCAGTTTGAAAAGATTTTGTCCGCATAGGGGAACGGGTTGCCGCTTGTTACTATAAGCGCCGTTTTCTCACAACCGTAAAGTATGAGATCCAGCGGCATACTCTCCGACCATTTCTTCATGTATTCCTTCTGCTTAGGCACGGGGGATTTACCCCCAAGCCCCAGCGTTCTCATTATTCTCATGTAAACATGACTGTAATCCTTAATATGTTCAAGCGCCGAGGCCGCGTCCGTTACCCCGTCGTCAGCCCAGGTAATAGCCACCTTTTCAATATAGCGCATACTCCTGTGTCCGTTTTCACAGCAGTACGCCAGAAGAATCTCAATAACCTCAAGCGGCAGTCTGAGCCAGTCGTGCAGGCTGTAAAGAGTACTTATTTCAGACATTGTCAGCAGCTTTCCAAGATAGCTCTCCGCGCTGTTTAAAATTGAGCGGAAATCATCATTATGGTTCATATAATAGCTTATTTCCTCAGCCGAATAATCCGGAGAAGCTGAAGGTATAAGCCTTTGAGCCGCAGCAGGCCTCAGTATTTTTTCACCTTTGCTGTCCCAGTATTCCAGAGCTTTTTTTACGTCGCTTTCAGTCATATTAAGGCACTGCGCCAGCTGTTCATCGGTAAACGAGGCTTTACCCTCCTGAATGAATTTCTGCGCGCAGATATAAACCAGAATGTAAGCTGACGGCGCACCGGCCATATATTTATTTAAAAAATCGTTCGATATACAAGTCTTTCCATTTTCCGCCATAATTCACGTTTCCTTTGCATTTAATTATACCAGTATACCATTTACGACGTTTATTTTCAATTGACATACTGAAAAAAGGATTAAGCTAAGCTTAATCCTTTTTACTTTCTTTAAGTTTATTTTTATTATTAAATACGAAAATTACAATGCTTAGAACAATTACTGTAAGCACCGCCACCGCCAGCGTTCTGGAATCCTTAATGGCTATAAATATCGCCAGAACGGCAAGAAGCGTGCTTATGCCGTAAAGAATAAGGACAGCCTGCTTCTGCGTGTAGCCCTTATCTATAAGCTTATGATGCAGATGTCCCCTGTCGGCCTGCATTATAGGCTTATGGGTAACGGCGCGTCTTAGCATGGCGCACAGGGTATCAAATATAGGCAGTCCCAAAGAAAGCATGCTGACAATAAGCGCCAGTATGGCATAGCCCTTAAACACACCCATTATGCTTGTTACCGCAAGAACATATCCCAGGAATGTAGCACCGGTATCACCCATAAATATTTCGGCCGGGTTAAAGTTTCTCGGAAGAAATCCGAGGCAGCTTCCGGCAAGAGCCGCCGTAAACATCACGGCTGATTCAGTACCCGTAAATATGCACAGAACCATAAGGCAAAGAGAGGCAATTGAGGAAACTCCCGCCGCAAGTCCGTCAAGTCCATCAATCAGATTTACGGCGTTTGTAACGCCGACTATCCATATGAGCGTAATAGGGCCGCTGAACTTCTGCAAATAAGCCGTAACAGGCCACATTACAACATTAATCCTTATGCCTGAGCCTATAACAAGCAGAGCCGCTATAATCTGAAAAACAAATTTAACTCGGGCCGGCAAATTTTTGACGTCGTCAATTATGCCTACGCACACTATTATAACAGCGCCTGCAATAAAGCCTGTAAAATGCCTTAAATTTATATCATTTACAAATCTGTATAACAGCAGCACAGTAATCATAAAGCCCATTACTATAGCTATCCCGCCAAGGCGCGGCATGGGTTTAGTATGCATGCCCCTCGCCTTAGGATAATCAATGGCGCCAAGCTTTTCTGAGACCTTTTTAGCAAACGGCGTCGCAACCATCGATATGGCAAAGGCGCTGGCAAAAGCCGCTATATATAAAAGCCAATTATGAACCATATTAATCTCCTACTTAAATCATTTTGTACCGAATATTCTGTCGCCCGCATCGCCAAGTCCGGGAACTATATAGCCGTGGTCGTTAAGGCAGCCGTCATAGGCAGCCGCGTAAATATCAACGTCCGGGTGCGCCTCCTTAAGAGCCTTCACGCCTTCAGGAGCGGCAAGTATGCATAAAAATGTTATCTTTTTAGCGCCCTTCTCCTTAATAAAGTCGATACCGGCAACGGCCGTCCCGCCAGTGGCAAGCATAGGGTCGGTTACAAAGACCTCCATTTGGTCTATATGTTCAGGAAGCTTACAGTAATACTCTACCGGCTTAAGAGTTTCGGGGTCCCTGTAAAGACCGATAAAGCCAACCTTAGCCGTAGGCATAAGAGCAAGGAGTCCGTCCATCATACCCATTCCGGCACGCAGAATAGGCACCACCGCAAATCTTTTGTCGATTATATTCACGTCAGCCTCTGTAATCGGCGTTTCAACCTTTGAGGGGACAAGCTCTATATTTCTTGTAGCCTCGTAGCACAGGAGCATGGCAACCTCTGAAATAATCTCCTTAAATTCCTTAGTGCAGGTATCCTTGTTTCTTAAAAGCGCCATTTTATTCTGAATAAGCGGATGGTTTGATACGAAAAACTCACTCATTGTTAACTTCCTTTCCTTCAATCTTCTATCTGGTTAATTCTTCTGATATGCCTTTCATCATTTGAAAAAGGGGTCTCAAGGAATATTTTAACAATCTCTGTCGCAAGCCCCGGTCCGATGACCCTTGCTCCCATTGTAATAATATTCGCGTTATTATGCTCTCTTGTAGCCTTCGCGGAGAAGCAGTCATGAACAAGTGCGGCACGAATACCCTTTACTTTATTGGCCGTTATGCTTACGCCTATACCTGTTCCGCAAATCAGTATTCCCTTTTCACACTGTCCGTCGGCAACCGCATGCGCAACCTTCTTAGCGTACTCGGGATAATCGCAACTCGCCTCGCTGTAGGTTCCGAAATCCTCATATTCGTAACCGGCCTCATCGAGAAATTTAATTATTTCTTTTTTAAGCGGAAATCCGCCGTGGTCACAGCCTATAGCTATCATATCACTCATTTCCTTTCTCAGCCTGCCATTTGTGAAGCAGAGTTTCAAACGCCTCATTCATACCGAAAAGGCATGCCTTATAGGACCTCATATCCGAACCCTTAGGGCTGATGACGTCTTCACTGCTGCCAGTCGTATATTCCAAAAACGTAAAAAGCTTGTCGGCGGGGCACACCTGTGAAAGTCTGTATTTCTGCTCGTTGGTCATAGTCATTACAACGTCGGCCTCGTCAATATCAGCCTGTGTAAGCGGCAGAGAATCAAGCTCTTCCTCTTCAAGACTAAGTTCAACCGTATCAAGCAAATATCTTGTAAAGTTGCTTTTCCTTTTCCCCTCCGGTACGCTTATTCCACGGCTTTTAGCCGTTACAAAGCGGCCTGAGCCATTGAATACCTCAAAAGCAAGCGCCTCGGCAATAGGTCCTTCGTAAGCGTTCTCCTCGTCAACAAATAAAAATTTCATAATGTGTCTTCTCCTTATCTACTCTTCAGATGTTCAGCAAGCTTATTTATGCAGTCGATTATTTCTTCCGCACATTCCAAATATACCGCGGGGCTTTGGCCAAATGGATCGGCTATATCCCCGTCTGTGCCCGAACAAAAGCCTTTAAGCGTAAAAAGCTTTTCGGGAGGACACATTTTTTCTAGCATTTTTTTATGTTCAACAGTCATTGTAAGCAGCATGTCAGCCTCCTCAATATCCTTTTGGGTAAGCTGTTTTGCCGAATGCCCGTCAAGCGACAAGCCGTAATTTCTTACAGCCAGCATTGCGTAGTCACTCGCCTTTTCTCCATCGCGGGCAAATATTCCGCGGCTTTCAGCCTCGGCCTCTACCCCGCTGTTTTTAAATACCGCATTGGCAATAACCTCCGCCATAGGGCTTCGGCAAGTATTTCCTGTACAAACAAAAATAATTTTCAATCAAATCACCACCGACTCAGCATTTGATGTAGTTAAAGCCGGCAGCCTTATTAAGCCTGTTCATAATGGCTGCTCCTTCTCCGTCCTCGTCAAACACCTCCGAGTAAACTACATCCACTCCGATAAAGTCGAACTTACGGAGTATTTTAAAGAGGTTTGCGCCTATTGTTTCCGGCCTGTTTCTGTCGCCGACTACAAGCACTGAAGAGCAGTTATAGCTGTCCTTTGTCTGTTCTGTAGCCATTATCCCGACCTTAAGACCGTTTTGTGCGTCCTCTTTTGCTTTTTCATTTATTGTTTTAATTACATTTTCCCCAGGACCTGTTACAAGTATAACCCTTGCGGACGGTGAATAATGCTTATACTTCATTCCCGGAGCCTTCGGCACTATATCGCCTGACGGCTTGGAAAACACAGCCGGGTCTACGTCTATTTTACCGACAACCTCTTCTATCATTTCCTGCGTAACCGCTCCAGGACGCAACAAAACAGGCCTGTCCTCCGACACGTCAAGTATCGTTGATTCAAGCCCCCAGTCAGCAGCTCCTCCGTCTATAATCATATCAATTTTGCCGTTCAAATCAAATTCAACATGGGATGCCCTTGTAGGACTAGGCTTTCCAGATGAATTTGCGCTTGGGGCCGCAACCGGTATCCCGGCCGCCTTTATAAGCTCCTGGGCGATTTTATTTGAAGGAAATCTTACGGCAACAGTATCAAGGCCTCCCGTTACAGTCATTGGCACACATTCGGCCTTAGGAAGGACCAGAGTAATGGGTCCGGGCCAAAAAGCGTTTATAATTTTCTCAGCGTTTGGAGTAACCCTGCTTACAATCGGATATAAACCGCTTATGTCGCCTATTGTTAAAATAAGCGGGTTATCACTTGGTCTTCCCTTTGCCTCATAAATTTTTTTGCACGCCTGTTCATCAAGCCCGTTTGCGCCAAGGCCATATACCGTTTCCGTAGGAAAAGCCACCAATCCCCCGTTTCTGAGGATTTCAGCGGCTTCTCCAAGAATGTTCATATCCGGATTTTCAATATCAACTTTTACAAGTTTAGTATTCATAATTACAGATTAGCTCCGCAGCATTTTTTGTATTTTTTACCGCTGCCGCAGGGACAGGGGTCATTTCTTCCGATTTTAGGGCCGTCATTGACAACTGTACGGGCATTTTTCTGCTCCTTATAAAGAGTCTTTCTTTCGTCCTCAGTGTAAATATTATCCCACTGGGGAAGCGAATAAAGATGCTCCGCCTTGTACTCAACCATCTTTTTGTAAAGCTTATCGAACTCTATATGGAGTTTAACATCTGAATCAGCCGTAAGCTCATTAACATCATAGGGTTCAGGAAGCACATCATTGATACCGTCAACAAATGCGACAGCCTGCTCGTCCGTCATATTAAATTTCTCAGCGATTTCGGAAATCTTATATTCCATATCCGTAACCTTTTCGCCGAGTATATACTCATAGATTTTCTGCTCAAGAGGAAGATATACATCCCATACAGCGTCTACACTCTGTCCTTTCTGTGTAAAAGCCTTTTTCATCCATTCTTCATATAAGCTCATCTTATATTCTCTCCTTGTCAACACAATTTATGATTTTTAAATCACACGCTTATGAAATAATAATATATTTTCTCTTTTATTGCAACAAAAATATATAAAATCCTTAAGCCTCGGCCGACTGGAGCTCCTCAATCTGTCTTTTAACAATAATAATCTCAACTCCGCACTCCTTAAGAACCTTTTCGATTCTTCCAAATTCTGACTCGGTTATTTTTTTACTTTCTAAAAACTTAACCGGAGGCTCTCCAAGAACTATTTTGGTAATATTGTATTCCTCAATAAAATTCCCGATTGACGACGCTACGTTCTCACTGCAAAGCATATGAACCATTCCGCCCTTATCGCTGCCATACTCGAAAAGTCTCTCCAAAAGCATAGGCGTATCAGCATTGTTGAATATGCTCGTTCCCTTGTTTACGTGAAGTATATGAAGCTCTGCGTTAAACTTATCCGCCACCTCGGCCGCTGTGTCTATAAGCCTTTCCGAATTGTACTGTGCAGTTATGCACGCTACCACTTTATCTGTCCCGACCGGTGCGGCCGCGTCAAAATCTCTAACCATTAGCAATTCCTCCTGTATAAAATCTCAATCTATATTCACAACTGGTAAATTTCTTTTTTTATTTTACATGTATATTTTAGCACAGTAATTTGAAATAATATTGAACACATCATTAAAAATTTCTTAATATACTATAAGATAAAATGAAGAACCCTGTTAAATTGCATTAAAACGCAGTTCAACAGGGTTCTTTTTTATGAATTTTGATTATTTACAAATCGTTTATTTATAATTTTCAAAGCTTATAGACTCTATTACAACATCCGTTACCGGCTTATCATTTTCTCCCGTTTCAACTCCGGCTATTGCGTCAACAACATCCATGCCGTCAAACACCTGTCCAAATACGGTGTGCACATAATCAAGATGAGGCGTTCCCCCGTTTTGGTTATAAAGCTCCTTAGCCTTGTCAGAATAGTTTACCTTAACAAGCTTTTGTGTTTCACTGTTAAAAAGGACATTATCTGTGCCGTACTCCTTGGCAAGCCCGTCCACATAATCAAAATAGCCCTCCTGAATATCAGACTTCTGCACAATAAAGAACTGGCTTCCGTTTGTATTCATTCCGCTGTTGGCCATTGAAAGCGCCCCGCGGAAATTATAGAGGTTCGGAGAAAACTCGTCCTCAAAGGGCGCGCCGTAGCTGCTTTCACCGCCTGTTCCTGTTCCGGTAGGGTCTCCGCCCTGTATCATAAAGTCATTTATAACCCTGTGGAATATAATTCCGTCATAGTAGCCTTCCTTAGCGAGGGTTTTAAAGTTTTCAACCGCCTTAGGCGCTTCCTCCTCGAAAAATTTAACCTTAATGTCGCCCATATTCGTATGGATAACGGCTATTTCCTCGCCCTCTGCCGGAGGATCGAGCTGTGTTATTTCTGTCCCCTGTGTAGCCAGATTGTCAAGATACGCCTGATAAGCCTTCTCTTCCTCAGTCAGCTCAGAATCATCCGTCTGGCCTGACTGGTCTTTATTTGACTGTCCGCTGCCGGATGTATTTGATGTGGAACAGCCTGAAAGCGCCAATACAGCGCATACAGACAAAGCTGATATAGTTTTTAAAGCATTAAATTTCATTTTTCTTCCTTTCCGTCAATTCCGGCCGCCTTGTCGATTTCCTTTATTATAAGGTCGACTCCGTTGGCTGCGCCGCTATTTTCCATAGACTTTACATATTTTTCCCTGTTGCTGTACAGGTCTCTTATTTCAATTTCAATTTTTTCGATTTCTTCTTCCTTTAGCACCTTGGCAAACCCCTGATTTTCAAAGGATTCAGCGTTTAATATCTGGTCTCCCCTGCTGGCGTTGGTTGAAAGCGGTATAAGCAGACATGGCTTTTTAAGCGCCAAGAATTCAGAGATAGAGTTGCTTCCAGCTCTGGATATTATGACATCTGCAGCGGCAAATATATCCTTGAGCTCCTCATTAACATACTCAAACTGTTTATAGCCCTTTGTTCCTAAAAGCTTCTGGTCAAGGTTTCCCTTTCCGCAGAGATGAACTATCTGGAAATCCCTAAGAAGAGATGGAAGCGCGGCGCGCAGAGCATTATTTATCTTAACCGCCCCAAGGCTTCCTCCCATAGAAAGTATTACGGGCTTGCTTCTGTCAAAGCCGCAGTAATCAAGTCCCCTTTTGGCGCTGCTGTTAAAAAGCTCCTTCCTTATGGGTGAACCCGTATATACGCCCTTCTTTCCCTTGATATACTTTACTGTTTCGGGAAATGTAGTGCACACCGTTTTGGCGTAGGGCATGGCCAGCTTATTAGCAAGCCCCGGCGTCATGTCAGATTCATGCGCCACAACCGGTATTTTGAGCTTCCCCGCGGCTATTACAACAGGTACTGCCACAAAGCCTCCCTTTGAAAATACTACGTCCGGATTTATTTCCTTAAGCACCTTTTTCGCATCTGAAATGCCTCCTATAACACGGAAGGCGTCCTTGATATTTTCTTTTGAAAGATACCTTCTGAGCTTACCGCTTCTTACGGAATAAAACGGAATGCCCTCCCGCTCTATCAATTCATGCTCTATACCGTTTTCGGTACCGACATAGCTGATTTCCCAGCCTTCTTTTTGGAGCTCCGGAATAAGCGCAATATTAGGCGTAACATGTCCGGCAGTGCCTCCGCCGGTCAAAACTATTTTTTTCACTGTTAATCCTCTCCAATTTTTGTATTTCGATTTCACTATAATATCAGAAAAACATTTTCAGTTCCATATAAAAAATAAATTTTAAAGAATTCGTCACAATTGGGGCCCAGCCGCATATAGTTTTTAAGAAGGAGTGATTGCATGTATCCATATAATACAAGAAAAGACGATGAACCCGTTTCAGACGCAAAGCTCGTAATATCCGCTGACACTCAGACAATCGCCGATATGTTGGTTGACGCAATCAATGACGAGGCTGGAGACTATAAAAAATATACTGACCTCTCGCAGTCAATCAGCGATGCCGAGGATTCGGAAACAGTTAAATCCATGTCCTATGATGAGTTTAAGCATAAGCGTATTTTCGAAGAAATTTATCACGCTCTGACTGGAAACGACGCACCAGAGGCCAATACAGAAAGCTGGACGCCAGGCGAAAATTTGATTGCCGAGCTAACTGACAGCCTGTTTGCCGAGCTTGAGGCTGTAGAGATGTACAGGGAGCTCATGTCAGCCTTTGAAAGCACAATGATAAGAGACATGATATTTGAGGTTATTACCGACGAGCAGGCCCACGCCGATATTATTAACTACCTGTTAGCCAAAAACAGAAGCAAATAGCTTAAAAGCGGTTTCTCAGCGAAACCGCTTTTAAGCTATTTTAAATTAAGTTCTACCGTTACCTTAGTTCCCTTTGGCTTATTATGAGCCACCTTAAATTTTCCTCCGTTCTGCTCTACTATGCGTCTGCACATAAAAAGGCCGACTCCGCTTCCTCCTTTTTTGGTCGTATAAAAAAGCTCTCCTATTCTGGCTATATCCTTGTCTGATATACCGCAGCCGCTGTCAGCAATAACTACGGCTACGCGCTTCTGCCGTATTTTAATTTCCGCTGTTATTGTATCACCCTGTTGGGTAGCCTCAACTGCGTTTTTAATGAGATTTTCAAACAGGCTCTCTAAAAGCTCAGACTTGCAGTTCACTGCAGCATCCTTAACCTTGCTTTCAAACTTAAACGTCCTGTCGCATGAAGACTCGTATTTATTAATAATTTTCCCGACGATAGCCACAACGTCACTGTCTGTTTCCCTGCTTGCCTTTTCAGCGTTTTTTATGTATTCCATATTTTCCTGAATTAAATTATTGATTTTTTCTATACAGGCATAAACTGTTTCAAAGCTTTTAGTGTTTTCACTTTTATTTTCAAGTTCTATCAGCTGAACGTTTGCCTTAATTACCGCAAGGGGATTTTTAATCTCATGTGCGAAAAAAGCCGCCTGCTCCGCATAGTTTTCTGCCGTAGAATTATCCATATTTCTTCCTCCCTTAATCTTCCAGCTTATAATATATTTTATTGCCAAGCGGGCCTAAGCACAATGCTTTTTTATACACAAAATAAACTATTTATCGTCAAAATCCGCCAAAAGTTTACAAAAAATTCACATTAAAAAGAACTAATTAAACAATATAAGCTTCTATTTGCTATAAAATTATGTTAATATAATATGTAAATAGTCTAAATGATTGGAGGGATAGTTATGAAATGGACAGAAGAATTGAAAGAGAATATTTCAACGGCTGAGGAACTGAGAGCCTGTATTCCAGTAAGCAAAGACGACAATATAGAGGATGTTGTATATAAGTTTCCTGCCTCAATACCAGAATATTATTTGTCACTTATTGATGCAGACGATCCACATGACCCCATAAGGAAAATGAGCGTTCCTTCAAGCGGAGAGCTTGCTGAAGGCGGCACCTTTGACACAAGCGGAGAGAGCTCAAACACTGTTTTGAAAGGAATGCAGCACAAATACGCAAGGACTGTGCTTATACTTTCTACAAACAAATGCGCCATGTACTGCAGATACTGCTTCAGAAAAAGAATGGTTGGCTCCACAGAAAGCGAAATTGCCGATAACCTTGACGATATCTTCGCTTATATTAAAGAGCATACGGAAATTACGAACGTGCTTATATCAGGAGGAGATTCCTTCCTGCTTGAGAATGAACAGATTGAAAAATATCTTTCGGCATTGTGCGAAATTGACCATCTGAACTATATCCGTTTCGGCACAAAAACTCCTATTGTGCTTCCCAAAAGAATTACAGAGGACAAGGAGCTTTTGGATATACTTAAAAAATACAGCGCCAAAAAGCAGATTTATGTGCATACTCAGTTTAACCATCCAAGTGAGATTACTGAAAAATCCACAGCCGCTGTTAAATGCCTTATAAACGCGGGAGTAATGATTAAAAACCAGGCTGTGCTTTTAAAGGGTGTAAACGATGACCCTGAGATACTTTCCAAGCTGTTTATGAAGCTTACGTCAATTGGTGTAATACCCTATTACATTTTCCAGTGCAGGCCTGTATCAGGTGTAAAAAACGACTTTCAGGTTCCTCTTTTAAGAGGCTATGATATAGTTGAAAAAACAAAGAAGCTGTTAGACGGAAACGCAAAATGCTTCCGCTACGCAATGTCTAACATCAACGGTAAGGTTGAGGTTTTAGGCAAAATTGACAATACCATGATATTTAAATATCATCAGGCCAAAAATATAGAAGACAGCGGCAGAGTATTCCAAAGGGTTCTTTCTGAGGATGACTGCTGGGTTATATAATTATCGAAAGGATTTGATTTAGTTGGATAACTGTATTTTCTGCAAAATAATTTCTGGGGATATTCCATCTGCAGCTATTTATGAGGATGACGAATTTAAGGCTATACTGGACAGATTTCCAAGCAATCCCGGACATGTTTTGATTTTACCTAAAAAACACTATTCAGATATATTTGAAATAGATGAGGAAACCGCAGGAAGGCTGTTTAAGCTTGCTGTTAAGGTAGCTAAAAATATGAAGGAGGCCCTTGGATTAGAGGCCATGAACCTTGTACAGAACAATGGCAGTATGGCCGGCCAAACTGTACATCATTTCCACCTTCATCTTATTCCAAGATATAAGGACGATAAGGTTCAGGTTAAATGGGAGCAGCTCGATTTGACTGATGAACAAATTGCCGCAATGCAGGCAAAACTGAAAATGTAATTTAAAGAGGGTAAGATTTTGTTCTTACCCTCTTCCTTTGACCATTTTTCAAATACCAGTCATATATATTTTCATATATCTTGTCGGCCTATTTAAGTATATGACCATATTTTAATATTCAGTCACACCTATGCACCCTATAAAGTTAAGGTTTTTCAAGCCTTGCACCTTCTCTTTGTACAACAAGAGAGGAAATTCTGTTAGCCTCCGTTAATGCCTCAGCTAGTCCTCTGCCAAGCTGTCTTTGCGCGATGAAGGTTCCGATGTGCGAATCTCCGGCTCCTATTGTGTCAACAACCTCAGCCTTAAACGCAGGCACCTCATACCAAATTCCGTCATCGTGAGACAGACAGCAGCTTCCGTTTTCCCCGTCAGTAATTACAACTGTGTTATTGGTTAATTCCATAAGAAGCTCAGCAGCCTTTTTAATGGAGTCTGTTTTTGTAAATGTAGTCGCTTCAGTCTTATTTACGTGAAGTATTGGTCTAAGTGAAAATATCCTGCTAAGCTTGGATTTCTCAATTTCATTTATTCTAGGTCCCGGTGCAAAATATACAGGTATCTCAGACTCTCTTAAGAAGTTTATTACAATATCCCCTGTATGTTCTTCCATTTCAAGTCCGCATATGTAAGCGCAGTCAAAGTCTGCGGGATTAAGCTTGTCACACCACTCTTTTTTAAATCTGTATTCAGCGCCATGCTCACATATAAAGGTACGTTCACCCCCGTCCTCGACAAGGCAGTAGCAGCAGCCATTAGGTTCTTCAGGATTTAATTCCGCTCTCTCAACATGCATTTTTTCAAGCTCTTTTCTTATATAATCTGCGTATATACCGCTGCCGGTTGGAGAAAACAGAAGATATGGCACATTAAAGTAGGCTATGGCCTGTGATACATTAAACGCGCAGCCTCCCATTGACATCTTCTGCCACCTTACATTTACATCTCCGCCTGTTGTCGGAATTTTGTCCAGTCTGATTATTATGTCAGCTACAGTAGAGCCAATTACTAAAACCTTTTTCATATGTATCCCTCAAAACTTGTTTTTCTTAAATTATAATATTTTATTGTAATATAAGCAATACTGCCGGATATAAAAGAAACAGCCCTCTTATACGGAGGGCTGTTTGTTATTATTCGTTCCGTTCCTTTTCGTCGTATGAGAGATACGCTCCATGCGAAGCGTCAGTGGCAAGCTCCTGGAAAAATCTAAGAGCGCCTTTATTTTTATTCTCCCTTGGCTTCCAGCTTTTCCTCCGTTCAGCCAATATCGCTTCCATTTCCTCCGCTGTTTTTTCAACACCTGCCACTCCGACTACCTCAAGCCTTCTGTTTGGTATGTCAATATGTATCAGGTCGCCTTCCTCTACAAGCGCTATTGGTCCTCCTGAAACGGCTTCAGGAGAAACATAGCCTATGGCCGGTCCTCTGCTGGCGCCTGAAAATCTTCCGTCCGTAACAAGCGCTACCGTCGAAACAAGCTCCGGCATATTAAATATTGCCTCAGTAGGCTTAAGCATTTCAGGCATTCCGCTTCCCTTAGGGCCTTCATATCTAATTATAACTACATCCCCCGGCTTTATCTCACCGTGATATATTGCCTCACTTGCCCTGTCTCCGCTTTCAAATATTCGTGCCGGCCCGGTATGAACATGCATTTTAGGGTCAACAGCGGCATGCTTTACAACGCTTCCCTTAGGTGCGAGATTTCCTTTAAGTATAGCAGTGCCTCCATCCTTTTTATATGGTTCGGCTACAGAATGAATAACATCTCTGTATTTTACACCATAATTGCTTAAATAGCGTTCTGCTGTTTTGAAGTATCCTGATTTTTCAAGTATATCAAGATTTTCTCCTATTGTTTTTCCGGTTACAGTCATACAGTCAAGATGGAGATAATCGCTGATTTCACGCATAACAGCCGGAACTCCGCCCGCAAACCAAAGGAGCTGTGTCGGCCATTTTCCGCTGGTTTTAAGACTTGTAAGCACCGGAATTTTTCCATGTATTTCATCAAAAAGCTCTAAATCAATTTTTATGCCGAGCTCATGAGCTATGGCCGGTATATGCAGTGTGGCATTTGTAGAGCCGGAAACCGCGCCGTGTATCATAATAGCATTCTCAAATGCTTCCCTTGTCATTATTTTATCCGGAGTAAGATTCATTTCAATCAGACTTTTTACCTGAGCACCAGCGTCAAAAGCCATGTGTTCAATCCTGTTCATTGATGCCGGCATCAAAGCTCCCGAAGGCAGGGACATACCAAGCGCCTCGCTTACAACCTGCATTGTGCTGGCTGTTCCCATGAACTGGCACGCTCCGCAGCTTGGACAGCTATTTACCTGCTCTCTAACCAAATCATCTAGGCTTACCTTTCCCTGGTTCCAGAGCTCGCCATAATAGTACATATCTACAGAATGCTGGTTTTCAGGACCAGGGAGCATTGAGCCTCCGCAAATATGCAGGCCAGGCATATTAAGTCTTGCCAGTGCAATAAGATGTGCCGGTATTGATTTATCACAGCTTGAAATTAATGCTATGCCGTCAAATGGTGCCGCCATTGCGTGTATTTCGGTCATCATTGCTATCATTTCCCTTGACACAAGAGAATAGCTCATGCTGCCGTCTCCCATTGCAATACCATCGCACATATCAGTAACGGTATAATTGGCCGGTTTACATCCACATGAATAAAGTCCCCTGGACGCAAAGTTTGAAAGCTTATCCAAATGATAGCTTCCAGGATGACTGTCGCCAAATACACTGTCTACAAGAACCTGCGGCTTACTTAGGTCGTTTGGAGTCCAGCCGGTACCCATTCTGAGCGCGTCCCCCTGTGTATTTACGCGGCGCATATCTTGACTTTTCATAATATGTTCCTCCTTTTTAAATAAGTATTTCGTATACTGTATATTAAAATTATACAAACGTCATTCTATATTGTCAACCACAATATTACATAAAAAGACATAGCATATTTAGTGATATTAGTCAAATAAAAAAGCCCTTCCATAAGGAAGGGCAAATATTACTTTACTGAGCAGCTTTCTCAGCTTTACGTTTTGCGATAGCGTCTGTTAACTTAGGTATAATAGCTTTAACATCGCCAACGATACCAAGGTCAGCTACATCAAATATAGGAGCTGTATCGTTTAAGTTAATAGCTACTATATACTCAGCGCTTTCCATACCAGCAACGTGCTGGATAGCGCCTGAGATACCGCATGCCATATAGAGGTCAGGGCGAACAGTTTTACCTGTCTGACCAACCTGACGGTCTTTTTCAATCCAGCCTGCGTCAACGTTTGCTCTTGATGAAGAAACTTCTCCGCCAAGTACGTCAGCAAGCTTCTGGAGTTCACCGAAGAATTCAGGAGAACCGATACCACGTCCGCCGGATACAAGAACCTTAGCTTCTGTAATATCAACTTTCTTCTTATCTTCTTTAACAACCTCTCTTACAACAACGTTCATATCAGCTGCTGTTAAATCAACCTTAAAATCTACGATTTCGCCTGTCTTAGCTTCATCTCTGGGAAGAGCTTTCATAACGCCGGGGCGAACTGTAGCCATCTGAGGTCTGTGGTCCTTGCAGACGATAGTAGCCATGATGTTTCCGCCGAATGCGGGACGTGTCATGAGAAGTAATTTTGTATCGGGCATTGCCTCGATTGTGCCGATATCAAGCTTTGTACAGTCTGCTGTAAGGCCTGTATGTACTCTGGCTGATACACGGGGAGCAAGGTCACGGCCGATTGATGTTGCGCCGTAAAGCACGATTTCAGGGTCGCTTGCTTTAATTACTTCATATAATGCTTTTGAATAAGGCTCTGTTACATACTCTGCAAGCATAGGATCGTCAACAACGATAACCTTATCGGCACCGTGTTTAACAAGGATATCTGCCTTGTCTTTAATGTTGCTTCCTAATAATACAGCAACAACCTTCTGTCCTAAATCAGCTGCAAGTTCTGTAGCTTTACCGATAAGCTCTATACTAACCTTCTGGATATTTCCGTCTCTCTGTTCTGCTAATACGTATACATCTTTACTCATTAGCCTACCATTCCTTTCTAAAATTATTAGTCTTTGAGTCAGCTTTTCCTTAGATAATGTGTTTTTCTTCTAACTTAGCTACGATAGTTTCAACAGCTTCCTCAGCTGAAAGGTCTTTGTAGTAAAGTCCTTTGCCTTTAGCCTGTTTTGTGAATGACTGTTTAACGTTTGTAGGAGAACCCTTAAGACCGATATTAGCCATATCAACTGTGTCCTTAAGTTCTTCAAGAGTCCAAACCTTAACTTCTTTTTCTCTGTAAGCGTCGAAGATACCATGTACTGTCATGTATCTAGGTGTAGCCAACTCAGCTAATGCTGTTATAAGGCAAGGTGTTTTTACTTCGATAACGTGATATCTGTCTTCAAACTGTCTTTTTACAACGAGCTTATCATCGCTTGCTTCCATAATTTCCTCTGCATATGATACCTGAGGAATTCCAAGATGCTCTGCAATCTGAGGACCAACCTGTGCTGTATCACCATCGATAGCCTGACGGCCTGTGATGATTACATCATAGTCAACCTTCTTTAATGCAGCAGCGATTGTTGAGGATGTAGCCCATGTGTCAGCGCCGCCGAATGCTCTGTCCGTTACAAGGATAGCTTCATCGCAGCCCATAGCAAGAGCTTCTCTTAAAGCGGCGTCAGCCTGGGGAGGTCCCATAGATATAACTGTAACTGTTCCGCCTACTTTTTCTTTTAACTGTAAAGCAGCCTCAATACCTGCTTTATCATCGGGATTTATTATACTGGGAACACCATCTCTGATGAGTGTATTTGTTTTGGGATCAAGCTTAACTTCTGTGGTATCAGGTACCTGTTTTGCACAAACAACTATTTTCATTGTCTTACTCCTTCCGCATATTTATATTCTAGTTTCATAAGAATTCATATCGCAAATATTATGTAGAAAATTATTTACCTACTTTCAAATGGCCTGCGATAACCATCTTCTGAACTTCACTTGTGCCTTCGTAAATCTCAACGATTTTAGCGTCACGCATCATTCTTTCAACGTGGTACTCTCTCATGTAGCCGTAACCGCCGAATAACTGAACGCATCTTCTGGTTACGTCTGAACCAACTGTAGCGCCGTAATATTTACCCATACAAGCATATAATCCGAAAGGAAGACCCGCGTCTTTTGTGCAGGCAGCTCTGTAAATAATAAGCTGAGCTGAATCTACTCTGGTCTTCATGTCAGCGATTTCAAACTGTGTATTCTGGAATGAACCGATTGTTCTGCCAAACTGTTTTCTCTGGCTTACATATTTAAGAGTCTCTTCAAGAGCGCCCTGTGCAATACCAAGACCAACAGCGCCAACGCCGATACGTCCGATATCAAGTGTCTGCATTATCATCTTGAAGCCGTCGCCCTCTCTACCGATAAGGTTTTCCTTAGGAACGATACAGTTATCAAAGATAAGGTCAGCAGTTGCCGAAGCACGGATACCCATTTTCTTCTCATGTTTACCAATTGAGAAACCGGGTGCATCAGCAGGGATAACAAGGATTGACATTCCTTTGTTGCCTTTTGATTTATCAGTCATAACAACTGTTGTATAATATTTAGCTTCGCCAGCGTTTGTGATGAAGCATTTTCTACCATTAACTACATAGTGGTCGCCGTCAAGGTAAGCCTTTGTCTGCTGCATAGCAGCGTCGGAGCCAGCACCAGGCTCTGTAAGACCCATAGCGCCGATAGCTTTACCTGTAAGCAGTTCGGGAAGGAATCTCTGTTTCTGTTCTTCAGTACCAAAATTGTAGATAGGCCATGCGCAAAGTGAAGAATGAGCAGCCATTCCTGATGTTACGGATGCGCTGTATTTTGAAATTTCCTCAATAGCCATAACATATGCAAGGTAATCTCCGCCCTGTCCGCCGTATTCCTTCGGATACTGGATACCTAAGAGACCTGCAGGACCAAGCTTATCCCATACTTCTTTGGGGAATCTTTCTTCTTCGTCAATATCCTGCATTATGGGCTTAATTTCGTTCTCTACGAACTCTCTTACCATTTGTCTGAATAACAGGTGTTCTTTTGATAACGTAAAATCCATTAATACTTCCTCCTTTATTTTGTAAGAAAATTTAAATCATCAAACGAATTTGATGTTATAAAAAATTTAGCAGAACAAAATTTCCCCGACTGCGACAATTGTTCCGCTTATTTTTTAAATTGTGAAAGATTTCGGCATATGCGCATACGCATGCATTATTGATAATCTTTCATATAAACATATATTATACCGCTGTTAATTATATGTCAATGTTTTTGTTACACAAAAATCAAAGTTTTAGCTGGAAACTGTCCCTATAAACAGCTAATATTTTTGTATATCTTCAATATATTTGTCAATCAAAAACATCTGTGTATTCGTCAAAATAACCCTTTAAATCATTTTGCAACAATTATATTCACAATTGTTATATGAGTTTTGCTCCATACAGCTTTTTGTATACAAGCCTTCCGCCCATTCTTTTGCTCTCCATTAAGCTAATTTCATTAACAATCATTCCCTCAAAATCCGGTTTGAATTTCTCCAAAGCGACTTTTTTACTGCTAAAAAACGAAATTTCCCTCGCAAGTGTAATATGAGGGGTAAAAGAAGCCCTTTCACGTTTAAATCCCTGCTTGGTGAGGTTTCTTTCCAGCGTTTCATGTAGTCTGACAAGCTCCCTGCTTTTATCTGCTCCAAGCCATAAAATGCATCTTTCCCCCCTGTCAAAATAACCAACCCTGTCAAAATTGAGCTTAAAGGCACGGTTAGCGGCAGCGGTGGAGGCAATAGCCTCCGCAGCATATTCCAAATCCTCGGAAGCTATTTCACCAAGAAAGTGAAGCGTAAGGTGAAGATTGTCGGTGTCTGTAAATGTGCCTCCCCTTTTTGCCTCACCCTTGATTTTATTTTGAAGCTCAGAAATACTGCGTTTAGTGGCGGTATCAAATTCAATTGCTATAAATGTTCTCATAACGTACTCCTTTATTACAAAAAGACTGTATCCGTACGACGAATACAGTCTATGTTCTTTATCTGTTCATTACTCTTAAAGCGGTCTCAACAACGTTGTCAACGGTGAAGCCGAATTTATCAAAAAGCTGTCCGGCAGGAGCTGACGCTCCGTAACCATGCATTGATATAACCTCTCCGTCAAGTCCTGTGTATTTATACCAGCCGAAGTCGCTTGCGGCTTCTACTGCAACTCTCTTTCTTACAGCGGAAGGAATAACGCTTTCCTTATATTTATCTGACTGCTCCTCAAATATTTCCCATGAAGGCATACTGATAACTCTCGCGTCAACGCCTTTTTCCTGAAGGATGTCCCAAGCCTTATAAATAAGCTCAACCTCTGAGCCTGTTGCCATAAGCAGAATGTCGGGAACCTTATTTTTACTGTCCTTAAGGACGTAAGCTCCCTTAAGAGCGTTCTTTCCTGTTCCGTCAAGAAGAGGAAGGTTCTGTCTGGAAAGGATTATGCCTGTAGGGCTTCCTGTCCTTGTAAGCGCCAGATACCATGCTGCAGCGGTCTCCCTTGAATCACACGGACGGATTACAGTATAGTTAGGCATACTCCTTAAAGCAGCAAGCTGTTCTACAGGCTGATGTGTAGGCCCGTCCTCGCCTACTCCTATACTGTCATGCGTGAATATGCTGACTACCGGCAGTCCCATAATAGCTGACATTCTAAGACCAGCCTTCATATAATCACTAAACACAAAAAATCCCGCGATATAAGGGCGGAGACCTCCGTGAAGATACATACCGTTTGCGATTACAGTCATTGCAAATTCTCTTATGCCAAAATGCATATTTGAGCCTGCCCTGTTTTCAGGCGAATAATACTCCCTGTCCTTCATTACGCTTTTGTTTGAAGGAGCGAGATCCGCAGAGCCGCCCATAAGGTTGGGAACAACCTTTGAAAGCTTATTGAGAACCTTTTCGGAGGAAGCTCTTGTTGCTATTGTTCCCTCATAGCTCCAATAATCCTCGTCCTTGAGAAGGTCAACAGGAAGCTTACTGCTGTGCCAAGCCTTCCACTG
>URCD01000031.1 GCA_900546215.1 uncultured Eubacteriales bacterium
CCTCTTAAACGTCTGAGGGGTTTGTATGCTGTACACATTGTCCCTGACTGGAGTGGAGAGCACAAAGCCGTCGCTGCCGCATATCTTAACCGTATCCTTAGACCTGACGCCAACCGCGCAGGCCCCGTATTTTTCAGCGGCTGTTACTGAGGAGCTAATAATATCCTCCGTTACAAAGGGGCGCACCCCGTCGTGTACGATAACAATTTGACAGCGTTCATCCAAAGCCGATAAACCGTTATATACCGACTCATACCGTTCACTGCCGCCAAGCACATACTTTACAGGCTTGTTCAGAAAACTCAGAAGTGCTCTGCACTCATCAATGCCGCTTTTGCCCGATACGATTATTATTTCGTCAACAGCCGAACAGCCGCCAAAAACAGCGGCTGTTCGCTCGATAATAGTTTTTCCGCAAAGCTCTAAAAACTGCTTGGGCCTGTCCGCGCCCATTCTTTTTCCGCTGCCCGCGGCTACAATTACCGCAGAGCAAAAAATTTTATCCTTCATAGCATTACTCATTCTTTATCTTAGTAAATATCATACGTCCGGCTGAGGTCTGAAGAACGCTTGTTACAACCACCTCAAGCACCTCTCCTATTTTGTTTGAACCGCCTTCAACTACTATCATTGTTCCGTCGTTAAGATAAGCGATACCCTGACCGTTTTCCTTTCCGGCCTTAATAATTGTCACCGTCATTTCCTCACCAGGGAGAAGCATAGGCTTAACTGCGTTGGCCAGCTCATTTATATTAAGCACCCTGACGCCCCTTACCTCTGCAACCTTATTTAGGTTATAATCGTTTGTCACAACATAAGCGTCCATTTTTTCAGCCATTTTCAGAAGCTTTGAGTCCACCTCAATCTTTTCCTTTGTGTTGAACTCCTTAATAACAACCGGCACCTCAAGCTGCTTTTGTATCTCATTTAATATGTCCAGCCCTCTTCTTCCGCGGTTTCTTTTAAGACCGTCCGAGGAATCCGCAATATGTCTCAGCTCGTCAAGCACAAACGTCGGAATAATTATTTTCCCTTCTATAAAACCTGTATGAAGAAGGTCGAGTATTCTGCCGTCGATTATTACGCTGGTATCAAGAATTTTTGGACGTCCCGCTGAATTTTTAACCTGACTGTTTTTAAACATCGGCATTTCAAGCTCGTCCCTTTTTCTTGTGGCAACACGGTATCCTAAAAAACCAAGCGTAATATTAAGTATTACCGTTATGCCCGTACCCACAATACCGTAGCCGTTAAGGGCCACACCAATAAGGTTCGCTATTACAAGGCCTATAACAACGCCGAACACGCCTGTTATAAGTTCCTTGATTTCCATTTTTACAAGCTTGCCTTCCGCTATTCCTACCTGCTTCATAATCGCGTCCGCGGCTACGTCTGAAAATAATATAAAATAAATGATTCCGATAAAAATGCCGAACAAAATAACAACGTAATCCGGTATATACTCCTGTATTCCCCAAAGATTATTGTTGTAAAAGGCATATAAAAGACCTACCGCTATAGTCATGACAACAAGTGTTACAACATACCTGAATATCTTTCTAATCATCTTTTCACCTCCTTTTTCATAATGCGACTTTATATGAGCCCTAGGTCACCTTATTTTCCCCGACAAAAAATAATATTCCCGCTAGGTTATCATACAATACAAGAATACCATAATCTTCAAATAAGTGCAAATGAAATAATATTACAATAATATTAAAAAAGCCCGGCTGTTAAGCCGGGTACAATCGTTTTGTTATCAGTATATCAGCAGGCTCTTTTTATACATTTCATAAACCTCCCCGCGTGTAAGCGGATACGGATGAAGCGCAAGCTTTCCGGGAGTTGACATAAGCACGTCTGTATATCTCTCAACATCAGCCTCCGTAAACTCCTCTCTTGGCTCCAGCACAGACTTAAGGAAGTCATTGAAGCTTTCAAGGCTGTCAAAGCCAAGAATGTCAAGAATAGTGTTAGTCTTTGTCTGGTCAGGGAAAAGCTCAAGATAGGCCCTTGTAAATATAGCGTTGGCACGTCCGTGGGGTATACCCCTTTCATAGGTCGGCATATATCCGCAGGCATGTGGAAGCGATGTTCCGGCCTGTGCAATTACAATACCCGCGATTGTGGACATAAGGAGAAGCTTTTCCCTTATTTCCTCATTAAAGTCAAGCGCCTTAACAGCCGGCATGCACTCGGCAAAAATTTTAAATCCGCCCTCGGCTATTTTATCGCTTATAAAATTGGCCTTTTTAGATGTATAGCCCTCAATAAGGTGCGTAAGCGCGTCAATTGCCGTATTTACAGTTACCTTATCAGAGAGGCTCTCTGTATATTTCGCGTCAAGGAATGCGATATCCGCGAACGCCTTTTGAACCGCACCGTTTTTTGTACCCTGATTATGAAGCGTGAAAACAGCGTACTGAGTCGTCTCGCTTCCGGTTCCCGCAGTTGTGGCAACCTCTACAATGGGAGTATGGCGGTACTGTCCCTCCTGCATAAGCATATCAGCGCTCATACTGGGATTAGCTATAAGATATGACGCACCCTTAGCCGCGTCCATCGGCGAACCGCCGCCAATTCCAATTACAAAATCCACACCCTCGGACAGGCCAATTTTTGCGGCCCTTTCTATTGTCTCAAGCGAAGGGTTTTCCTCAACCTCATCAAACAAAACGTGTCCTATGCCGACTGCGTCAAGCGCATTTTCTATGTCCTTCTGGGAACCGTTTATTTTAGCCGAATGTCTTCCTGTGAAGATAAGCGCTTTCTTTCCAAGGGGCAGAAATGCCTCCTTGTTGTTCATTATGCAGTCCTTGCCGAAAAACACCTTTGCAGGCATATAGTAGGTAAAAGCGTTCATAAGTATCCTCCTTTGGTAAATCAGTCTTCTCTGCCTCTTATAACCTTTTCCGCGTAAAGGAAGGCCTTGACAGCGGATTTAAGGTCCTCACAGGTCAATATTGTCAGGCGAAGCACCTCTTCCTTTTCCCTGTCGGCCTCACTTGAGAAGCTTGGGAACGTCCTCTCCCATTCTATATATCTCTGGGCCGCTATGGACATGGAGTGCTCAAGAAGCCTTCTGGCCTCCCTTCCGTTGCCGAAGTTGCTTGCCTTTATCCTTTCCCTGAAAAATGGAAGGAGTATATCCCTCCAGCCGTCCTCCAGCCTGTAGCTGGCGTTATTGGCAAGAAGCTCAAATATATCCAGCATTTCCTCTTCATTATAGGATGAGAAATTGACCGTGAATGTAATACGGCTGCTTATTCCGGGGTTCTCATCAAGAAACCTTTTCATCTTGTTGTGCTTATCGTCAATGTCCCCGCCGTAGCCGGCGAATATAATCAGCTTGTCATAGCTGTGGTCCTCTACCTCTATGCACAGCTGTGCGAGCGCCTCCTGTGAAAAGCTGTCGGTTCTTGCCGTTTCATTATAATTAACAAGGGAATAAGCCTCGTCAATTATTATTATATCATTATCCATGAAAATGTCATGTACTTTCGCCGCTGTCTGTCCTATATATTTTGCCTTTAGCTGAGTTCCTGTGACGTAGGCTATCCTGTGGCCGCTTAAAACGCCCTCCTCGCTCATCATTCTCGCAAAATATCTGGCTGAGGTCGTTTTGGCGGTGCCCGGAGGCCCTATAAATGCGAACACCTTATGTATGTCCGCTGTATTCAGGTCATACAGCTTTCTTTTCTGGCTGTATGAGAATACTGCCCCAAGCTTGCATAGCGTTTCCTTCATCTCCTGCTGTCCGACTATATTCATGCATAAATCCTTATAGGCGTCAGTCTCTTTTGTATATACGCACCTGTCGTCTATTTTTCCCGCCTGAAGCAGATGCTTTCCGTATATTACGTATTTCTCCATGAAATTGAGCTCCTCTGCGTCCAACTCCTTAAGAAAAACGCTCCGTCTGTCGGTAAAATCCACATCCTTTATAAGGTCAATATAATTAATTTTCTCATCGTCCTCAATTTTTTCCGGCATTGAGCGGTTTTCTCCATAGCCGTAATAGCCGTCCTCCAAGAGTTTTTTCCTGTAAACCTCATAAATTTTCTTCACGCACGCGTCTGCCCGCTCTTTTGTATAGCCCGTCGCAAAGAACGCATTGTCATATCCTCTTTTTTCATATATATCTATTTGCTTTTTATTCATAATATCACCCAATTACATTTTACCAGATAACAGATATTAGTCAATAATTATTATTAATAATTTCAAATATTTCTGCGTCCATTAATCCGGCGTCTGTCCTGTCATGAGTAACCATAATACAAAGCTTATCTGATACAAAGCTTTTAAGAAATTCAGCTATGGCTTTCTTTCTTCCTGCATCTATACCGTTAAAGGGCTCGTCAAGCAGCATTATGCCGCCGTCAAAGGCCACTGCCCGTGCTATTGCAGTTCTCCGCTTCATTCCTCCGCTCATATCGGCTGGATACATATCAATGCATTCCGACAGGCCAGCTGCCTCTATGAAGCTGTCTGCGGCATTTCTGTTACGAGCCGTGAGCATAATATTTTCCTTTGCGCTTAACTGCTCCAGAAGTCTGTCCTCCTGAAAAACATATGAAATTCGACCCTCATTGCCGATTATGCTTCCCCCGTCGGCCTTAGTCAGGCCGGCTATTATATTAAGGACAGTGGTTTTTCCGCAGCCGCTTTGCCCGAACAGGCATATGGGCTGTCCCCTTTTCGCCTCAAAGGTAAGACCGTTTAAAATAGCTTTTCCATTATAGGATTTTTTTATATTGTCAAGCCGCACAGCCTCACCTCCCGACATAGCGCACCAGCAGTCTTTCAAACACAACGCTTAAAATAATTATTACCGCCGTCCACGCAAAAAGCTGTTCTGTTTCAAGATATATTTTTGACTCATACAGCTTTCTTCCTATTGAAAACGCAGGCGAGCCTATTACCTCCGCCGCAACCCCGCTTTTAAAGGCAAAGCCAGCCCCTGTTACAACAGCCGAGCGCAGATATGGCTTTACCGCGGGAATATAAATGTTCCGCAGCCTCATTTTTCCGGTGAATTCATACACCCTGGCCATTTCAAGCAATTTTTTGTCAGCCGAATTTATTCCCTCCGATATGTTGCTCCACACTATAGGCACCACAGTTAAAAATGATATAAATAATGGAACCGTGCCGGCTTTAAGCCACGCGAGGGCAAGTATTATAAATGAAGCCACAGGAGCTGCCCTGACAATATCTATTAAGGGCTTAAACAGCATATATATAACTTTGCTTACGCCTGTGGCGGCGCCCAAAAGTATGCCGGCAGCAGTTCCGGCAAAGAACCCCAAGGCTATCCTTAAAAATGAAAAGGTGATGGTTTTATAAAAATCCGCATGTGAAATCAGGTCAACAGCCGCTTTCAGCGTATTAAGGGGCGAGGCAAAAAGAACGTCGCTTCCTATTATCATGTATGCGGCCTGCCATACGGCTATCCAAAATATAAAGACCAGTAATTTTTTATTTCTTGACATAATAGAAATCATTTTCCGGCATTTTTCCTCCTACTGCTTTCGGCTCAGCCTCATAAAGCACGCCGAAAAATCCTGTAAGCATGTCCTTCATTTCATTGCCGTCTATATAGACAATATTGCAGTTGGGCACAGCTTTTTCAGCCGCCTTGGCTGAAGCCATAATCCCGTATTTCTCTACAAGCTCCGCCGCCTTAGAAATGTTTGAGTTTACATATTCTATGCTCTGTGCGTATTCCTTAAGGAAGGTATCCACAGCGTCGCTGTGCTCGTTCAAAAACTCGTTCCTTACAATCAAACAGCCCATTGCCATATCGTATCCGCTTATTTTATTCCATTCCTCGGTTAAATCAAGGGCTATCCGTGTATTCTCGTTTTTCATTGTTACCGCTGTTACATTCGGCTCGGGCAGAAGCGCTATATCCGCTGTTCCCCCGGCAAGGGCAGAGGCAACCTCCGCATGCTCGCCCATATACTCCACATTCACATCGTTCACTCCGTTTTTTTCAAGAATATAGTCAAGGACATATTCAGGTACGGCTCCCTGTCCCGATGAATAAATAGTTTTGCCCGACAAATCGGATACGCTGTGGACTGTGTCTCCGTTTTCAAGAACATAAAGCACCCCAAGGGTGTTTACCGCAAGAACTGTCACGCCGCCTTCGGTCTTGTTATATAGGACAGAGGCAAGGTTGGTAGGCACCGCCGCAATATCAATTTCACCGCTGAGAATTTTAGCAGTTACGTCATCTGCGGCAGCAGCTACAGAAATATTATAGTTTCCCTCGGTTTCCCCTAAGCCGCTTCTTTCCATCAGCTCAACGGCACCTATTCCCGTAGGCCCCTTAAGCATCGCAGTGTTTATCACCGTATCGTCTGTTTTTGCGGCCTTTGAGCATCCGCCTACAATTCCCGCAGCAATAACTGCCGCTGTAATTAACGCAAATAGTTTTTTCATGTCAAATCTCCTTTTTTATGTCCTTTATAATGTAAATTTTCCGTCCTTCATGCCTTATTATTCCTCTTTCCTCAAAGTCAGAAAGAATACGGTACAGGCTTGCCCTGCCTACATCAAGATACTCAGCCAAGGCCGTCATGCTCATTCCGTCGGCTATTAATCTGCCGTCGGGGTCCCTGTGACTGTTTTTCCTTAGATATTCCGCCGTCCGCGCCTCGGCGCCTCCTGCCGTAAAAATATCCAGTCTTTTATTAAGGAAAATCAGAGATTCCGAAAGGTGCTCTATAAAATTCATATTTACCTGCGGAGACATCCTCATTATCTCCTCCATAAGCTCTTTAGATATAAAAAGCAGGACACATTGGCCCTCCGCCTTCACCGTTGCAATAAAGCTTTCGTTTCTGCTGAAAAGCACCGAGCCTCCAAAGGCTTCCCCCGCCTTAAGCGTATTTATGAGAACACGGCCCCTGCTGTTTTTCATTACCGAAACACGGCCCTTAAGTATAACCGCAAGGCTGTTTCTGTAGTTATTGTAGTCGTAGATTATTTCTCCCTTTGTATAGGACTCCCACTGGAAGCGCCCGTCGACCATAACAAATTCACTGATAAGCCCGGAGGTATTTTTAAATAAAAAGCTTTTTTCCAGCACCGGTATATAATTTTTTTGTTCCTCTTTAGATATTTTTTTCATAAAGCACCTCATTATCTGTTTCATTTGAGACAAAAAAAGTATATATCAGCACTGGCTGTCTGTCAATAAAAAATCCCGGCATAATAATGCCGGGATAAGTTTAAATTAATATGCGGAGCCCTCGTTCCATATTTTATTTGGCCTTATTTCTGTCCAATCCTCCGCTTCATCATCGTCACGCGTATATTCGTGGTAATTAGTAGCTTCTAAAATCTCGTAGTAATACCATGTGTACTCCGGATTGTCAGGCCACATTTTTGTATTATAGCAAAGCCCGTCCTTATCAACCTCACGGTTAAGCACGTTGTTGATTAGCGTTACGGCCTCAGCCCTGGTAATTGCGCTGTCAGGATGGAAGGTTCCGTCAGGATAGCCTGCAATCCAGCCCTTTTCATAGGCAGAGTTAATGTAGTCCGCCGCCCAGTGTCCGTTTATATCGCTGAAATGGTTTTCATCGCTGCTCGACAAATCATCAAAGAATGACACAATAGTCGCAAATTCAGCCCTTGTAATGCTGTCGTCCGGCCTGAAGGTATTTTCAGCGTTTCCATCGCCGTGGAGTATATCGGCATTGGTAAGCGTAGCAACTGCCTTAAGATACCAACGTGTATTGTTCACATCGCTGAAGTCCTGATAAGTCGTATAGTAAAGCTGTCTTGAGCTGTCCTCCAGCAGTCTGTAGAATATTGTGGCAACCTCCGCTCGGGTTATGTTGGCGTTAGGCCTTACAAGTCCGTCCGGATAGCCGCTTATGTACTGGAAATGTTCCTCTGTCTCAAGCTTAGGCTTTTCTTTTTCAATGCGTCCTTCCGGAAGCTCATATCCGCCGCCTCCGCCGCTGCCTTTTCTGCTGTAGGCGGCTACAAATGTTAAATCCCTGTCAACGGTAATATTTTTAACCTGAGATGTTGAATAGTATTTATCAAGCTCCTCACAGTACCACGAATCAAACCTGTAGCCGCTGTCTGCGTCAACGTCCGGTACGGTGTCGATTATTTGTCCCTCATCATAGGTAAACTCTGTTCTTCCGTCCAGCTCCCCATGCTTTCCTTCCTCGAACCTTACAGTATATTCCTTCGCGGCTTCATTAGTATAGCTAACCTCAGGTTTTTCAAATTCCTGGCTTTCTCCCTGGTTTCCGAGTGAATCCTCCGGGTAGAGCGCCGCCCATTTATTTGTTTCGACAATATATGTTCCGTTTTCTGTCTGCGGGTCAGTCAGCTTTACATTATATTTAAGCTGTACCCTTTCAAAGTTTGTCACAGGAACGTTGATTTCCCATATAAAGCATTCTCCACAGCTTCTGCCGTCAAACACTGTTCCGTCCTCATAATAATGAAGCTCATATTTATAACCGCTGTTTCCATCGGGCGCAAAGCCGTAGGAAGCCGACGCTCCGTCCTGCGGCTGAACCGCTTCGGCGTTATAGATATTGCTTCCTACCGATAAGGTGATTTTTTCAGCCTCATTTACGAAGTCAAAGTTATAGCTGTTTCCGTGATTATCAGTTCCAATGCCTATTTCGTCAACCACTTTGCTTCCGTTGTCAAGAAGGTAGTTTATTTTCTTCTGTATTATATTAAAATCCACAGTCCTTCCGCCGTTAAGAGCTGACATAAAGGCCTCTCCCAGTTCGCTGCTTCCCACATATACGCCGCAGCAGTTGTATTCAGCCTTTAATGTGTCGTATGCCTGATATGCATCGTAGAAAGCCCTGTCAACGGAGAGCGCATGCTGGTCTATTTCTTCTAAGGGCACATATTTCTCAGGATTTGCAGTTGTGCTTTCACCTGTAAAGTCAACCGTAAATTTATCTCCGTCACTCTCAACCCAGCCGGTTACTTTATCAAAATAATTATCCCAGTCTCCCCCGGGAACTTTAAACTCTCCGTCACCAAAACCATTGGCAACGCACCAGCCGGTCATTTCGCCAAAGTATCTTATACCGTCAGCCTCTATCTGATGGAATATAATTTTTACATTTCCATCGTCCCCTGTAAACAATCTTGTTAAACCGTCGCTGACAACAATGACATATTTTCTTTCATCATTGGTCTGGCTTGCCTTAAGCATATTTTCAGCTTCGATAAGCCCCGCTTCCATATTAGTTCCGCTAAGAAGTCCGTCAGGCCTGTTTGCCGCTGCGTTGTAAATAGCATCCAGCTCACTATTATCAAGCTCTTTAAGGCCATATACAGTTTTGGCGTCTCCGCCAAACACTATTACTCCTACATTTATTTTTGCTTCCGTATTGCTGACTGCATCTAAGAGATTTTCAAGCAGTGTTTTCGTTTCAGCTGCCACTTCGTCTTTACAGCTTGACTTATCCATGACAAATACAACATCGCTCATAAGCTCCGTTTCCTCAGACGGAAGCGAAAGAGTAACCTCCGACACATAATTTTCGTCAAGCTCCGCCGCTGTTTTTGATTTTGAAGCAGGCCCCGGCGTTTCAGGCTCCGGTTCTGACGGCTTCTTTATATCTACTGTGGGATCGCCGATTTTTTCTCTGGCCTCATCCCCGTCAATTATTATTTTTTCACCTGTCTTATTATCAATATATTCAAGCTTAATGCTTTCATTTGTATGAAGACTGTTACCATACACACCGTCTTTTGCCTTTACCTTAAATGTAACGGTTATTTTTTCTTCAGGAATATTTCCTATATTCCAAATCAGGGTTTTTCCGTCGTCATCCAGTTCGAGACCGTCCGACGCACTGCCGCTGACATACTCAAATTCATCCGTATTTATTACGTCTGTAATTACCGCATTTGCTCCTGCCGGAATACGGTTGATAATCTCCGCTAAATCCTCAAGAATATCAGGAAGTCCGCCTTCGTTCAGGTCGTCGTCAGTAACGTTTGTAAACAGCGCCTTTCCGTCCTTATAAGAAGATATTGCCTTAAGTGCGTCGGCGTCGTCCTTCATCTCTATGCCTATGGTATATATTATTACTCCGTCATTAATAAGCTCTTCCGCCTGTTTTGTCCCGTTCCAATTTTTATCGTCTTCCCCGTCGCCGCTGTAGCCAGGCTTTCCGTCTGATATAAATATAATATAAGCCGGCCTGTCTGTATTTTCACGGCCATCCAGTATCTTTTTAGCCTCTGCCAGCGCAGCTGTATAATTTGTGCCTCCGCCGGACTGCATTTGGGCTATTTCATCTTTCAGGGTATCGCCGTCAGTTTCAAGGCCGGTGCTTATATCAATCGCATCTTTATCCTCCGCGGTTCCATATGCTCCGTTAAACCCTATAACTGCAAGGGTGTTGTCCTGCTCCCCGTTTAAAATCTGGTCCACAAATCCTTCCGCGGCTTCCTTAGCCACTTCCATTCTCGTTTTTCCAGCAAGTCTCCGGCCGCATATATTATTCGGCTTTCTGTCGAACTCAGCCTGACATTCCTCACATACATATACTGTATACTCATGAATGCCGCCAAACCAGTCAGTCCATTGTCTTTCCTCTTCTTTGAAGCTGGTACTCTGGCATTTTTTCGACTTGGAAACCTTACTGCTCATACTGCCCGATGTGTCCACAGCGAGCACTACATCGGCTCCTGCCTCTGTACTTTCGGTATACTGAACCCCTTCTATAGTCATTTTTACAGTATAGTTTCCGTCCTCATCTGGTTCCGTATTCTGCAGGAACTTGGACGCCGTAACCGTCCCTTCTTCCTTTTGTGCCGCCAATATGGCTGATGGAAGGAGGCCGGATACCATTATCGCCGCTATAGCCGCCGACAAAAATCTTTTAAGTCTCATCTCTATTCTTTCCCCTTTCTGCTTGATACTTCAGACAGCAGGCGAACAGAAAAGTATACTTTATTGAGCAGGCGGCATACGGGCCTTATATTGTGTTTTTTTGAGAAAAAAGCTCTAAAATAGTCTCGTTTTTGAGAAGATTAGTAATGTATACCATATTGTTCACTTTCTTTCAATAAAATAAAGATATTTTTTCCATAAAAAAAGGACATACATTTTTGTATGTCCTTAAGTGTTTACAAATTATTTTCCAAGCTTTCTCTGAATTGCTTTTATTATTTCCATAATAGGCACTATTAAAAATGCAAGACCCATGGCGACTGCGTACTCCATTGCCGAAATATGCTCGAAGCCGAAAGCGTTTGAGAGGAAAGGTACATATATAACCGCCGTCGTACAAATAAGCGATAATATCATTGCCCCCCAAAGGTACTTGTTGTTGTGAGGCATTTTAAATATGGAATTCCTGCGTGAACGCATATTGAAGGAATGGAATATTTCAACCATTGACAGAGTTAAAAACGCCATTGTGGTTCCGTCCGCACTGTTTACTGTTTCCCATACTCCAGCCTCTATATAATGTCCTATAAGATATGCCGCAAGCGTAAGGCAGGTAATTATAATCCCCTGGAACGCCACGTCAAAGCCCATTCCTCCGGCGAATATGCCGTCCTTGGCGTTTCTTGGCGCACGCTTCATAATATCGCTCTCGCTCTTTTCCATACCGAGGGCAATTGCGGGGAAGCAGTCTGTAATGAGGTTAATCCAAAGCAAGTGGGCAGGCTCAAGTATTACAAAGCCCATAATAGTAGCCGCGAATATAGAAAGTACCTCCGCCAGGTTTGACGAGAGAAGGAACTGTATGGCTTTACGGATATTGTCGTAAATACGTCTTCCTTCCTCTACCGCTGAGACAATTGTCGCGAAGTTGTCATCCGCAAGCACCATATCCGCAACATTCTTTGTAACGTCAGTGCCTGTTATGCCCATGCCCACGCCGATATCAGCGCTCTTGATTGATGGCGCGTCGTTGACGCCGTCGCCCGTCATGGCTGTTATATATCCCTTAGAGCGCCATGCATTTACGATACGCACCTTATGCTCGGGCTGAACCCTGGCGTAAACTGCGTACTGTTCTATTGTCTCATGGAGCTTTTCATCTGATATATCGTCAAGTTGCGAGCCGGTAATGGCCTGGCTGGGACAAGTTATAATTCCAAGCTGGGTCGCTATTGCCACGGCTGTATCCCTGTGGTCGCCGGTTATCATTACAGGTCGTATACCCGCTTCCTTACATTCAACAATCGCATCCCTTACCTCAGGACGTATAGGGTCAATCATACCGGAAAGGCCGATATAGCAAAGATCCTTTTCAAGATAGCCCGGTTCAAATTCAGCCGGTGCGCTTTCCCAGTCCCGTTTGGCGCCGCACAGCACACGAAGCGCCCTGTCCGCCATCGCCTTATTTGCCTTAAGGATGTCAGCCCTTATTTCGTCATTCAGCGGAACCTCTTTGCCATTTACAATGGCGCGGGTACAGCATTTAAGAACCTCATCCGGAGCTCCCTTTGTAAACTGTATTATCTGTCCGTTATCCGTCTTATGGACGGTACTCATCATCTTTCTTGAGGAATCAAAGGGTGCCTCGCCTATTCTCGGATATTTTGCCTTAAGCTCAGTTTTAGGCATTCCCTCTTTAAACGCGTCGTTTACAAGCGCGCATTCCGTAGGCTCTCCTACCGCCTCATTTTGGTCAAGCTCAGCATCCGAGGAAAGCGCCATAGCCATTGACAGCAGCTTCACATCGTCCGAGGAATGCTCTACAACTGTCATTTTATTCTGCGTAAGCGTTCCGGTTTTATCGGAACAGATTACCTGTGTACAGCCCAATGTTTCTACGGCCGTAAGCTTTCTTATAACTGCGTTTTTCTTAGACATGTTAGTAACGCCGATTGAAAGAACGATTGTAACAACAGCAGCCAGTCCCTCAGGTATCGCCGCAACAGCCAGGCTGACAGCTACCATAAATGTATCAAGCAGGGTTTCTCCGCTGATATTAGGATAATAGCGGAATATATCAATCGCGAAAATTACTATACAAATTCCTATTACAAGGAAGCTCAATATCTTACTAAGCTGGTTAAGCTTTTTCTGCAGGGGAGTCTGCTCATCCTTTGCGTCTGTCAGGGCCGTGGCTATTTTGCCCATTTCAGTATTCATTCCTGTTCCTGCTATTACCGCCCTGCCTCTGCCGTATACAACGGTCGAGCCCATGTAAACCATGTTTTTGCGGTCTCCAAGCGGAATATCCTTTTCACTGCCAAGATTGAGGACGTTTATCAGCTTGGTTACCGGAACCGATTCTCCGGTGAGAGCTGCCTCTTCTACCTTCATACTGGCACATTCGATAATACGCGCATCTGCCGGCACCGCATCTCCGGCCTCAAGCACAATTACGTCGCCGGGTACAAGCTCCTCGCTCTTTACAGTAATCTGTCTGCCGTCACGCAGAACCTTACTTGTGGCGGCCGCAATTTCCTGAAGTGCCTCTATCGCCTTTTCCGCTTTGTTTTCCTGAACTACTCCAAGCACAGCGTTAATAATTACTACAACCATTATGATTACAGTGTCCGCCGCGGATTCCCCAGAATACGCCGATGTTATTCCGGATATAACAGCAGCCGCGATAAGGATAATAATCATCGGGTCCTTCAGTTCCATTAAAAACTTATGGAGCGTGGACTCCTTTTTGCCCTCGTCAAGCTTGTTATGGCCAAATTCCGACAGCCTGTCAGCCGCCTCTGCTGATGAGAGTCCGCTTTCGCTGGTCCTTTGTTCCTCCAGCACCTGTTTTACTTCGGATAAATACTCTTTCATGTAATATTCTACCTCCTATTACTATCCTCTCCACCTGTGAACAATGGTATTCACCATAATTTCACAAAGGAGCCAGTGACAATAAAAAAGACCCGTATACAAACAGCGTTTGTATATGAGTCTCATTCTTTATGGATAGACCAGGCTTTTTTCACCAGTGTTGTTGATCTATCTCGCACAGCCGTGCGGAATTACTCCCCCATATAAGTGAGTCCTTTATTTAATTTTATGTCAAGAGACCTAAATGTTCAAGCAGTATTTTAATTCCCATTAAAATCAGAACCAAACCGCCTAAAACCTCAGCTCTCGATTTATATTTTACCCCGAACACACTGCCGATTTTAATACCCGCAGCTGACAGGATAAAAGTAACGACACCTATAAAGCTGACAGCAGGAACAATATCCACCTTGAGAAAAGCGAAGGTTACCCCCACCGCAAGAGCGTCTATGCTTGTGGCCACAGCAAGCGGAAACATAGCTTTAGGCTCCATTGAACAGGAGCATTCCTCCTGCGACCTGGCCTCTTTTATCATATTTAAGCCTATGACGCTGAGCAGTATAAACGCAATCCAATGGTCAAAGCTTTGTATCATGGTCTGAAACCTTATGCCAAGGAAGTATCCTATTAAAGGCATAAGCGCCTGAAAGCCGCCGAAATAAATGCCTGCCGTTAAAGAATGCCGCGCTTTGGTTTTGCCAAGCGACAGACCCTTGCAAATGGAAACCGCAAAAGCGTCCATCGAAAGGCCAACTGCCAGTATGAACAATTCTGCCAAATTCATATAAAACAATCCCCTCATTTGAATTTGCAGGCAGGGCGCTTATCAGTAAAAAAATAAAACGAGCCCTATCTGCGCTAACAGATAAGTCTCGTCATTTAATACAAAGCCAGGAAACCATGTTCCAGTATGTTGACTTCGTCACGCCATACGGGCGCTGACTACTCCCTTATAGCGACAGATTATATCAGAAATTTCCATGTCAGTCAAGACTAATAAGCATTAATAAATCATTAGCAGGCTATATTTTTTACAGATACAGCTCGTTAGCCTTTCTTTGCTCAAAAGCCTTTCCTTTTTTTGCCGCAAACGCTTCAATAATATTTCTGTCCAACGCTCGCGCTCCGTTTGGACAGACTGAAATGCATGCCATGCACGATATGCACACGCTATCATCTGTTTCAGACGGGTTATGTATATCAATCGCTCCTACAGGACATTTATCAGCGCATGTTCCGCAGCCTATACACAAATCGCAGTCAGCCTTTGGCTTCATTGGAACGCCGTTATACTCCCTGTACGGCCTGTTTCCGGGAACATTAAATTCTTTATTATAACCGGTATCAAGCTTTTCCTTTATCCTCTGGGAAAAGGCCTCAAGCTGCTGCCTGTCGTCACTGTCCGGACGCCCAGCGCCGAACCTTCGTACTATGGAGTGCTCAGCAACAGCTGCTGCCGCGGCAATGCATTTAAAGCCTGTCTGCTCCAGTACGTCCTTAAGTTCCAAAAGCGTGTCGTCATAGGCCCTGTTTCCATAGGCGACAATCGGTACGGCATAGGCGCCGCCGCCCGTCATCTTTTTTATTCTGTCCGACGCTGTAGAGGGAACCCGTCCTCCAAAAGACGGAACGGCCACATAGCATATATCTCCCTCCCTAAACACATATCGACTGTAATCGTCGTTTCTGTCCATCAAATCAATATTTTTAATTTCCTCTCCAAAATCCGCTGTTATTAAGTCCGCTGTTTTTTTAGTTCCTCCCGTAGGACTAAATACTATTTCATATACGCTCATCTCTGACTCTCCCTTCCTACATAATATATTTTTATATTGATTTATATGCTATGGTAAGCTTTTATCCCAGACTGTGAATTACTGTGACTGCCAATTATTTTCTCCATCCAAATCATGTCATACCATCTGTTAAACTTATATCCGCATTGATGAAATCTTCCAACCTCTGCAAATCCCAAATGGGCATGAAAGTCGGCGCTATTTGTATTTAAATACTCGTCTTCGATTTCAGGATAGCCAATGCAAGCATAGAGATTTAAAATCCCCATACACTTTAATTTTTCCTCTAAGGCTGTATATATTTTTCTGCCCATTCCGCATTTGTGCGCATTGTGGTCAAGATACACCGTCATTTCACATGACCAATCATACGCTGCCCGTCCAACAAAAGCACCTGCATAAGCATATCCTTCAATTAGTCCATCTTTTTCAATTACGATATAAGGATATTTTTCCATAGTATGTTTCATGCGTTCCAGAAACTCTGAAACTGACGGAACCGCATATTCAAATGTGATTGCTGTATTTTCTACATAATAAGCATATATCTCTAAAATACGCTTTACGTCCTCTAAAGCCGCATCTCTTACTACTATCTCCGACATTATTCCGCTCTCCATTAAATTTCATTTCCTCTAAAGGTATATACCTACATTCTAAATCCGGGCCTCATAAAAGTCAAATTGAGAACAATTAAATGCAGGAATTAATTGCAAATGGATAATTAATCATAATACAGGAAAAAATCCTTTTAAAAGGAGAGTTGTTATGGAAAATAAATCACTAGAAAAAAGATATGGGCTTGTTACGGCAATATGCCTTGTTGTCGGGATAGTAATCGGAAGCGGAGTTTTCTTTAAGGCGGAAAAAATACTGACCGCAACCGGCGGCGACCTTCCCACCGCGATACTGGCGTGGATTATAGGCGCGCTGATTATGATTGTATGCGCCTATACCTTTTCAGTACTGGCCGCCAAATATGAAAAGGTAAACGGAATTGTGGACTATGCCGAAACCACAGTCGGCAAGAGCTACGCCTATTATACAGGCTGGTTTATGTCAGCCATATATTATCCTACGCTTACATCTGTTTTGGCTTGGGTCAGCGCAAGATATACCTGCGTATTGTTTGGAGTATCCGATATAGCCGGAGGAACATGCATGACAATAGCGGGATTTTACTTATGCGCCGGGTACGCAATTAACGCGCTTTCACCGCTTCTGGCCGGCAGAATTCAGGTGTCCACCACTATAATAAAGCTTATCCCGCTTTTTCTTATGGGAATAATCGGGACTGTTATAGGCATAAAAAACGGAACCGCCGCCGCCAATTTTTCCACAGTACCTTCAGTGGCCGAAATAACAGCGGTAAAGCCAGATTATGTTCCTGTCTCCAAGCCTCTGCTTACGGCTGTGGTCGCCTCCTCCTTCGCCTATGAGGGGTGGATTATAGCCACTTCCATTAATTCAGAGCTTAAAAACGCTAAAAGAAATCTGCCGATAGCCCTCGTAGGAGGCACCCTTTTAATCGCGGTTATCTATATACTTTATTATATCGGGCTTGCGGGAGCCGCGGATAACCTTACAATGATAGCAAGCGGAGAAAACGGGGCAAAAACAGCCTTTACCAATATTTTTGGAGCCTACGGAGGCACAGTTCTGATGGTATTTTTAATAATATCCTGCCTTGGAACCCTGAACGGGCTTATGCTTGCAAGCGTCAGGGGAATTTATTCCCTTGCAGTCAGAAAAGAGGGTCCAAATCCCGAAATGTTTTCATCCATAGACACACAGACAAACATGCCAACCAACTCCGCTGTAATAGGATTAATAATATGCTCGGCATGGCTGCTTTATTTTTACGGCGCCAATCTTACGGCTTCCTGGTTTGGACCGCTGAGCTTTGACTCCTCGGAGCTTCCAATAATAAGCCTGTACGCCATGTATATACCGATTTTCGCTATGATAATTGTACGTGAAAAGGGCTTTAACGCCTTTAATAGATTTATAGCGCCCATACTCTCTATACTTGGCAGTCTGTTTATGATATACGCGGCGTTTTTGTCCCATGGAATAAAAATGGTACTTGGCTACTTTGCCGTTTATGCGGCTATTATGGCCGTTGGCGCTGTATTTAAGCTGACCTAAAAGAAAGATATGTAATACCTAAGCCGCCTTTAAGAGACGGCTTTATTTTATCCCGCTTAACATTTCAGACACGCAGATAACTCTTGCACATTTCTCGTTTTATGCCATAATAAAAGAGGTGTTATATTATAGAGGAAAAGGAGTTTTTAACAATGGACAACTGCAAAAGCTGCGCGGACTGCGGCGTTATAAACTGTCACACAATGGCCGGAGAATATCCTGAATACTGCGTCTCAGTAAATATGAAGCCCGAACAGTACAAGGAAGCCATGAAATGCTATGACGATCCTGAAACACATAACCTGGCAATTGCCGCCGGAGAGGTAGAGTATGAGGGCTTCGGCAAGTTGACAAGGGTTGAGGAAACAATAATGTTCGCAAGAAAAATGGGCGCCAAAAAGCTTGGTATAGCAAACTGTGCCGCACTGATAAAAGAGGCTAATACGCTGGCTAGAATTTTAAGAATACACGGCTTTGAGGTTTTTGGCATAACCTGTAAGGCCGGAACCACTCCCAAAACAGCTATAGGCCTATATAAGGACTGTGAAAAAACCGGAAGGAACGTATGCAATCCCGCATTGCAGGCCAAAATACTGAATGATGAAAAGACCGACCTGAACATTGTACTTGGCCTGTGCGTAGGCCATGATTCCATATTTTATAAATACGCAGAGGCGCCCTGCACAACCATGATCGTGAAGGACAAGGTGCTTGTGCATAATCCTGCTGCGGCACTGTACTCAACTGGCTTTTTTTATAAAAGACTTCTCAAAAATAACGAGAACCTGAAATAATCCCTAGGACAAATGCGGGTATTTGGGTAATGACAAAATAACATACATAATGTATAAAGTAAGTAAACAATTAAATATATCTTATCAAGAGTGGTAGAGGGACAGGGCCCTGTGAAACCCGGCAACCGGCGTGTTACGCACGGTGCCAATTCCCCCGCGGAAGTTCCGCGGAAGATAAGTGCAATAGAGTAAAGCCCTGAGGGGCTTTTTCTTTTACCTCTCTAAACCAGAAAGGATGATATTATGGCAAGAAGATTATTCACATCAGAGTCAGTTACCGAGGGACATCCCGATAAAATGTGCGACCAGATTTCGGACGCAATACTTGACGCTCTCCTTGAGCAGGACCCCATGTCACGAGTTGCCTGCGAAACAGCTACAACCACCGGAGTTGTGTTTGTAATGGGAGAAATCACGACAAAGGCTTATGTTGATATTGAAAAAATAGTAAGGGATACTGTAAAGGAAATCGGCTATGACAGGGCTAAATTCGGCTTTGACTGCGATACCTGCTCAGTAATTACATCAATCCACGGACAGTCCCCCGACATCGCTCTGGGAGTAGATAAGGCGCTGGAGCATAAAACAGGAGAGGACACAAGCGAGTTTGATACAGGCGCGGGAGACCAGGGTATGATGTTCGGCTTTGCCTGCGATGAGACTGAGGAATATATGCCAATGCCGATTTATCTTGCCCACCAGCTTACAAGAAAGCTGACTGAGGTGAGAAAGAACGGAACGCTTAATTATCTCAGACCCGATGGAAAATCACAGGTAACAGTCCTTTATGAGGATGATAAGCCTGTGGCTGTGGACACCGTTGTAATTTCCACCCAGCATGACCCCGAGGCTACTCAGGAGCAGATAAGAAACGATATTATCGAGCACGTTATAAAGACTGTAATCCCCGCTGAGCTTTTAAGCGACAGTACAAAATACTACATTAACCCCACAGGACGCTTTGTAATCGGCGGACCGCAGGGAGACAGCGGACTTACGGGAAGAAAAATAATTGTTGACACCTACGGCGGATACGCAAGCCACGGCGGCGGCGCCTTCTCCGGCAAGGACCCAACAAAGGTTGACCGCTCGGCATGCTATGCTGCGCGTTATGTAGCCAAGAATATTGTTGCCAGCGGAATAGCTAAAAAATGCGAGGTGCAGCTTGCCTACGCAATCGGCGTTGCAAAGCCCGTTTCAATCCTTATAAACACTTACGGAACAGGCAAGCTGTCTGATGAGGAAATAACGAAGCTTGTTCAGGACAACTTTGATTTAAGGCCCGCCGCAATAATCAAGAACTTTGATTTAAGAAGGCCTCTTTACAAACAGGTTGCCGCCTACGGACATTTCGGACGCAACGACCTTGACCTTCCCTGGGAGAAGTTAGATAAGACTGACGTTTTCAAAAAATAACCAGACCTTTGGCCGGCGGAATTTCCGCCGGCTTTTATTTTCCGGCTTTTCTCTTAACAGCCCTTTTACAAAAAATATATTTGACGTAAAGTTTTCAAGCGCATATACTAATAATAGACAAATTTTTCAGACAAGGGGTGCTTTTTATGGACTTAGACGGCCATCCGGACGACGTTCCGTTATACATAACACACAATAGCTTGGCCGAACAAAGTCTGTAAAAATCCGTCTGAATCTGCCTGATTTTAATTCAGAGTTTTTAATAATTCTTTGACAATGGCCAAACAATAGTGTTATGGCTTTTTTTAATTCAAAGAATTGGGGTGGACAAATTGGACGATATGGAGGCTATATACAAACAGCTGCTTGACCTTCTTGAAAATGGAAGAATAAAAGAATTTAAGGAAGAAATAAATGAATTAAACCCGTATGACGCCGCAGAATTTTTCGAGCTTCTTAAGGATGACCAAAAGCTGATTGTGTTCAGCCTCCTTACAAAGGACAATGCGGCTGAAGCGTTCAGCTATATGGACTCCGACATTCAGGAGCATATTATTAAATCAATCAGTGACAATGAGATAAGAAATATAGTTGATGAGATGTTCATTGACGATACAGTCGATTTTCTCTCCGAGCTGCCGGCTAACCTTGTGACAAGGGTTTTAAAAAACGCCGATGAATCCAAACGTAAGCTGATTAACCAGTTTCTAAACTATCCGGAAAACTCAGCCGGAAGCATAATGACAATTGAGCTTGTCCAGTTTCACGAGGACATGACCGCAAATCAGGCAATGGCGCAGCTTAAAGCTACAGGTGTAAATAAGGAGACAATATATAACTGTTATGTAGTAAACAGCAAGCGTATCCTTATGGGTATACTTCCGCTGAGGACGCTGATACTTGCAAAGGACGAGGAAATCGTTAAGGACCTTATGGAGGACAGGGTTATATCGGTTAAGACACTTGACGACCAGGAGGAAGTCGCTGACATCTTCAAAAATTATAACTTTATAAGCTTGCCGGTTGTAGACAACGAAGGCCGATTGGTCGGTATTATAACAGTCGATGATATCATGGACGTTATTGACCAGGAAAACACCGAAGACTTTGAAAAGATGGCCGCCCTCCTTCCTTCCGAGGACGAGTATCTTAAAACCAGCGTTTTTACCTTAACTAAAAACCGTCTTCCGTGGCTTTTGGTGCTTATGATTTCCGGTACTATTTCAGCCTCTATAATAAGCAGGTACCAGTATGTGCTTACCTCTGTACTGGCGCTCTCGGCTTATATGACAATACTTACCGGCACCGGTGGAAACTCCGGCTCTCAGGCTTCTACCCTTATTATCCGTGGTATGGCGCTTGGTGAGATTGAAATGAAGGACATATTCAAAACACTGTGGAAAGAGGTTCGTGTCGGAATACTGTGCGGTATTATGCTTGGCCTTGTAAATTTCGTAAGGCTTCTGTTTTTTGACAACGTTTCCCTGCTTGTAAACGTGACGGTATCATTTACAATGGCAGTTGTGGTTGTAGTTGCCAAGGCCATAGGCTGTACGCTTCCTATGCTCGCAAAAAAAATCGGCTTTGACCCGGCTATTATGGCAGGCCCCCTTATTACGACTGTTGTTGACGCCATATCGCTTTTGATATATTTCAATATAGCAAATATACTTTTATTATAAAAAGAATTAAAGGACGAAAGCATTTTACCGCTTTCGTCCTTTTATTATTTCTCGCTTCTTATTGAAATAATCATCAGTACTATTCCCATCAGTATAAACACCAGGCGCCCTGCTGTCATTTCCCCAGTCAGTATAAAGGCCGGATCCGTAAGCCCGATAGGATACTCCAAAAAGTAATTTGTACCAAAGGGCTCGCATGCCATAGGTATCGGCAGATAAGCGAAGGCAAACATCAGCGGCATCAGCACGAACAATAGTATCTGGTTTATTCTTCCGGCGGCAAAGCCTATTCCCAGTGTAAATATTACCGCAGGGACAAAAACCGTCAGCGCTGAAGCGACCATAGTCCAAAGCTCAGCCTCCTGAAACAGCAGCCTTTCATATACCATTCCTATCACCGTGATAAACAGCGCCATAACAACGCCGCACACCGCGCAGGCTGCAAGCCTTACAAACATATATTTTTTCTGGTCAACGGGGGCGGCAGATGTGATTGTTTTCACCCTTTCCTCCTGTTTTGA
>URCD01000032.1 GCA_900546215.1 uncultured Eubacteriales bacterium
AATGACAATAAGGATGTGGAGCTTCAAAAGAGCAATATACTTATTGTCGGCCCAACGGGAGTTGGAAAGACTCTTCTTGCTCAGACCCTTGCAAAGGTGCTTAATGTTCCGTTTGCTATAGCAGACGCCACAACGCTTACAGAAGCAGGATACGTTGGGGAGGATGTTGAAAATATACTTCTTAAGCTTATTCAGGCTGCGGACTATGATGTTGAGCGTGCTGAAAGAGGAATAGTATATATTGACGAAATAGATAAAATTACTAAGAAATCTGAAAACGTATCAATTACAAGAGACGTAAGCGGAGAAGGTGTTCAGCAGGCGCTTCTTAAAATACTTGAGGGTACTGTAGCTTCGGTTCCTCCTCAGGGAGGAAGAAAGCATCCACATCAGGAGCTTATACAGATAGATACCACAAATATATTATTTATTTGCGGCGGAGCGTTCTGTGGACTTGATAAAATTGTCCAGCAGAGAACAGGAGAAAAGGCTATAGGCTTTGGTGCAAAAGTTCAGACAAAGCATGATAATTCTTTTGATGCTCTTATGAAAAAGCTTCAGCCTCAGGATCTCCTTAAGTTTGGTCTTATTCCAGAATTTGTAGGACGTGTTCCTGTAGTTGTTACATTGCACAGCCTTGATGAGGAGGCTCTTATTGAAATACTCAGCGAACCTAAAAATGCTCTTCTGAAGCAGTATAAGTATCTTTTTGAGCTGGATGACGTGGAGCTTGAGTTTACTGAGGGTGCTGTAAGGGCGATTGCAAAGCAGGCGGTTGAGAGAGAAACCGGCGCGAGAGGATTAAGAGCCATAATAGAAAGCTTTATAAATGAAATAATGTTTGATATTCCATCTGACAACACAATTGAAAAATGTGTAATAACAGAGGAAACGGTTAATAAACTCGCAGGACCTCAGATAGTCCATAATGAAAACAAGCTTCCGCTTAAAGAGAGAAGAAAAAAACAGGATAAAGACACAGCTTAATTTTAAGAACTCCGATATTTGTATATCGGAGTTTTTTGTGTTATTATATAATTTAATATATACTGGCTATATATTAAATGCTGTTGATACAGACAAGAGGTGATAAGTTTGAAAAAGGAGAATGAACTAAGCTTACCGCTTATTCCAGTGAAAGGAATTGTGGTTTTTCCACATATGATAACCAGCTTTCCTTTAGACAAAGAAAAGTCTATTGCTGCTTTGAAGAAAGCCTCAGGGGAATATAAAAATAAAGTCATTTTGGCGGTTCAAAAAGATGAACCGGATTCGAAAGAGAATGATTTATATAAAGTCGGTGTTGTGGCGTCAGTCAAACAGACGCTTATGCTGCCGGGAAATTCAACTCATTTGATTGTTGAAGGTATTGTAAGGGCAGATATTACGGATATTGAAGATAACGGTAAATTTAGCTGTGCGCATGCATTGGAGATACCTCAGGATACAGAGGTTCAATATGATGACGTTACAGAGGCATTTATGAGAATAGTAACTGATACATTCGGTCAATACTATAAATTAACAGGTGCTAAATCCAATGGACAGGAGCCTGTAGTAAATGTAATTAATGCGACTAAACCGGGACAGCTTGCTGATATAATCTGTGCGGCCGTGACAATGCCAGTCGGCGAAAAGCAGCTGCTTCTTGAAATGTTCGACCCAATAGAGAGACTTAAATATGTATATGAGAAACTGCAAAAAGAATTAAACATACTTAACTTAAAAAAAGATATTGAGACAAAAGTTAAAAAGAAAATGGAAAAGTCTCAAAGGGATTACTATTTAAGAGAAGAGCTAAAAGTAATTCATGATGAACTTGGAGAAAAAGATGATATTCAGGATGAAATAGAAAAATACAACAGCATGCTTCTGGAAAAAAATCCGCCTCAGCATGTAAGGAAAACAGTTGAGAAGGAAATACAAAGATTAAGAAGGATACCGGTTACTACTCCGGATGCGAATGTATCCAGAAATTATATTGAATATATATTAGGTATACCCTGGACAGAAAAAACAGAAGATAACAAAGATCTGTTAAACGCGGAAAGAATACTTGATGAAGACCATTACGGCCTCAGGAAGGTAAAGGAAAGGATTATTGAGTACCTTGCTGTGAGGATGAACACTGATGAAACCAATTCTACGATTCTATGCCTCGTTGGACCTCCAGGAGTTGGAAAAACATCAATTGCGAAGTCAATTGCCAGGTCATTAGGAAGAAAATATGTGAGAATGTCTTTGGGCGGAGTTAAAGATGAAGCGGAAATAAGGGGACACAGAAAAACATATGTAAGCGCGATGCCGGGAAGAATTATCAATGCAATGAAGCAGGCAGGAACAATTAACCCACTTATGCTGCTGGACGAGGTAGACAAGCTTAGTATGTCATTTCAGGGAGACCCAGCGGCGGCTCTGCTTGAGGTTTTAGATTCTGAACAGAACAACAGCTTCAGAGACAATTATATAGAGGTAGAATATGACCTGTCTAAGGTGCTTTTTATTTGTACAGCAAATAATGCCTCTGAAATTCCAGCCGCTTTAAGGGACAGAATGGAACTTATTGAACTGACTGGATATACATCGGAAGAGAAGAAACAGATAGCAATACGCCACCTTATACCTAAACAGCTTAAAGAAAATGGACTTAAAAGAAGCCAGATAAAGATTACGGAACAAGCTGTTGAAACCATTATTACTGGATACTGCCGTGAAGCGGGAGTAAGAAAATTGGAGAGAACAATTGGCAAGCTCTGCCGCATGGCTGTAAAGGATATATTAACGGGTGCAAAGAAGTCTGTTAGAATTACAGCCAAAAATATAGAAAGCTATCTTGGCAACCCTAAATATAAGCCATCTCAGCTGATTGATGAACCCTCGGTAGGTATTGTCAGAGGACTTGCTTGGACTCAGGTAGGCGGTGAAACGCTTCTGGTTGAGGTAAATACAATGAAGGGCAGCGGAAAGCTTGAATTGACCGGCAATATGGGAAACGTAATGAAGGAGTCGGCTAAGGTGGCCCTGTCATATATACGCTCAAAAGCCGGAGCATTTGGAATTGATGAGGACTTTTACAAGGAAACAGATATTAGCCTACATATACCCGAAGGGGCTGTCCCAAAAGATGGGCCGTCAGCAGGAATAACGATGACAACCGCTATGGTGTCGGCATTGACGGATAAGCCCGTAAGAAATGATGTGGCGATGACAGGAGAGGTAACCATAAGGGGTAGGGTTTTGGCTATAGGCGGACTTAATGAGAAGGTTCTGGCCGCCAAACGTATAGGAATAACAAATATAATACTTCCAGAGGCAAATGATGCGGATATAGCTGAAATGCCGGAGGAAATAAAAGACGGAATGAATTTTATTTATGTAAGAGAAATGAGCCAGGTAATTGAAAACGCCTTGGCAGGAGGATTTTAATATGAAAGTCAACAATGTTTCGCTGGCTGCAGTCGGCGTGAAAATGAGCCAGTATCCCACCGACGGTAAACCTGAAATAGCTTTTGCCGGTAAATCTAATGTAGGAAAATCTACTCTGATAAACGCTATGATAGGAAGAAAAGCGCTCGCCAGAACAAGCTCTCAGCCTGGAAAAACACGAACAATAAACTTCTATGACGTTGAAGACGTGCTCTATTATGTTGACCTTCCCGGCTATGGCTATGCTAAGGCTCCAAAAACAGAAATTGAACGCTGGGGAAAAATGATAGAGGAGTACCTAAATAAAAGGGAAACATTAAAGGGAATAGTAATGCTGGTAGATATACGCCATGACCCGGGCGAAAATGATAAGATTATGTACAACTGGCTTAAACACTACAATTATGACATAATTGTAGTTGCCACTAAAATGGATAAAATAAAGCGCTCACAGATACAAAAACAGCTATCTGCCATTAAAAAAGGTCTTAATCTAGAACCTGGAGACAGACTTATACCTTTTTCTGGAGAAACGAAGGCCGGAGTGGACGAGCTGTGGGAAGTTCTTGAAAATCTCATTGGGTATGAGAATGATAAGGAGTGACAAAGATGAAACAGAAGCTGCATTTATCTGAAAATAGTAAAATGATTGGCGGGGTCTGCGGGGGCCTTGCGGAAAGCCTTGGTGTTGATCCTTCGTTTGCCAGAATTGGCTGTGTGATTTTATTTGCCTTTATGCATGGCTTAACAGTGCTGCTGTATATAATCATGTGGGCTATATTACCAAGGGGTATTCAATAAAATAACTTTAATTAAAAAACGGACATTTATGTCCGTTTTTTAATATGTAGTAAACTGTCTGGGATCCATGAGCATTGAGCCCAAATAAACTGTATAATGAAGATGCGGCCCTGTAACAAGCCCGGTTGAGCCAACATATGCAACAACTTCACCCTGAGTTATTTTTTCCCCTTCTTCAACCAATATAGACTTAAGATGGTTATAAACAATGGTGTAACCATCATTGGTTTCATAACTCATGACATTACCATAGGTTTCGGAAAAATGTATATCTGTTACGGTTCCGCTTCTTACAGCGTATACATTACTGCCTTCGTCAGCAGCTATATCCAAACCGTTATGATATTCTTCCACATCAAGGACGGGATTTGTTCTGGCGCCGCATGGAGATGAAATTACTCCGCTGTCAACAGGGTCTATCCAGCCTTCAGGTATAATTATGGCTTCAGTTATTCCGGCGGGGTATCCTCCTCGGCAGGAGGCTTTTCTTGTGCAGGTATGTCATCTGAGGTATTTTTAATATCGTTTACTATTTCTGATTCGACATCTTTTCTTGTATCTTCCTCCGCTGAAAACATACATTTAACAAATCCCGTGATATTATCCTTTATATTTCCCTTATCTTCAAATTCATTCAGCACATTCCTGCTTATTATAGCGGCAGTTCTATCCCTCAGGTTTTTTGTAGCTGAACTGTTTGTGTATGCTATTATAAGCACGAATACACATAGAATAATAGCTGCTGAGATTTGATTTCCCAGCCTGGTTGTTTCGTTGGGATTGTTCTTGTATTTTTTGTTATACGAATAGCGGCTTCTTTGGGAACGCTTTCTCACAGGACGGTTTTCCATTGATACACTTCCGTAATAATGTTTATTAAATTATATTGGGCTTGTATCAAAATTATGACGGAAAAACACCCTGCCTAGGCAGGGTGTTTTTTGTTTCTTCGATTATACAATGAAATTCCATGCAAGTCTTAATACATTCGTGGCTGTGCCGCACATAAGTCTTAACCATGCAGATGTAATACCGCAGGTCTGACGGTAAGCGTCAGATATACCTAAAGCTGTATTTGCTGCCGTGGATACGGCTTTTTTTGCCACAAATCTGCATGAGCCGCTGGTTGCCTCCATAACCGCACAGAACTTATCGGAAAAGGAAACCGCTAAGGATTCCCTGTATCTTGGTCTGTTTAAAGAGGAGCAGGGCCACATGTGATTAACTATGGCATCTTTTTCAATATCGTTAAGTTCAAATATTCTTTCTGAATTTCTGAGAGCATCGAAAGGATGGTTTTTAAGAAGCTTCTGACCGTTTCCATCAATGCTTGTATTTTCAAAAAAGTACAGGTCGTGCATAAGCCCGGCTCTGGCAGCAGAGCGGTAATCCCATCCCAAACGCCTGCATAAGCAGTAGCTGTAATAGGATACGTTCAGAGAGTGCTGGAGTCTTGTTGTAAAATGATGATGTTTAAAATCATCCAGCATATTGACTTCATCATTGTCAAGTATGCCTGCGACACAGTCACGATAAGTCACTGCTTTTGTGTCATTTTCATTATACATATCGAATTTAGAACCGGTTATTTTTGCCATTAATCTACCTTCCCAGTAATATTTACTTCTGTATCTTAATAAAGAAATCAGATACAGAGAAAAACAAAGGAGTTACCCATTTGTCTTTCTGCATATAATTATAGCACAATAAACAACAGCTTTCTATAATTATATTATTAAAATTTATGGTACTAAGTGTACAAATATTCACAACTTAACTAATACAATATGCTTAATTCTTTGTGACAGGCAGCAATTTAGCTTCTATATATTCTGCCAGCTTTTCGGGATTAACAATAATCTGACAGCCTCTTTGTCCCGCGCTTATACTGATCTCATCAAAAAGAACAGCTGTTTCATCAATATAAGAAGGGAATTTTTTTTTCATTCCTATTGGTGAGCAGCCGCCCCTTATATATCCCGTAAGTCCCAACAAATCCTTTACATGTATCATTTCAATACTTTTATTTCCTGATACTTTTGCGGCTTTTTTTAAATCCAGTTCTTCATCAACAGGAATACAAAAAACTACCGGACCGGTTTTGTCGCCCTTTGTTACAAGCGTTTTAAATACTTGTTCAGCAGGAATACCTAAAACCTCGGCGGCATGGTGACCTGACAGATCGCTCTCATCATATTCATATTCTCTGGTGCTGTATTCTATTCCAACAGCGTCTAACAGGCGCATTGCGTTTGTTTTTATCATAAATATTCCACTCCGTAAATACATTCAAATTTTATAGGATAATTATATTAAAATACAGATTTTATGATATAATCACTTTAACTGCAATATTAATTATATACATAAGGAGCTGAATTTCAATGAAAAGATTTTTGGTTGAGTTTGCTATGGGTACTGACCTTCACGGGCAGAATGTTACAAAAGCAGCCTGCAAGGCTGTAAGAAATGCAATTTCAAACTGCTGTTTATGCGGAATTTCTGACTGCCTTGGGGTAGAGGATTTGGACAACCGCATGCATATACATGTAAAGCTGGGCTCGACGAATCCTGAAGGAATAGATGTTGAACAGGTTAAGGCGGAGCTTCCATTAGGAACGGTTGATGTAGAATGCGTTCAGGGCGGTATGCAGTGCGAGGGCCTGCATGTTGATGAATTTGGCGAAGGGGACAAGATAACAATGGTTATCGCTGCTCTTACAGTTTATATAAAGGATTAAAAAAGGGGCTTATGCCCCTTTTTAATTGCTGAATTTTTTTGCCTTTTCTCTATAAAACTCAATTGCTTCTTTGTACTCGTTTCCGTTAAGTATCTTATGGCCTTCCTCACTTATGGAGTAGACACCTTTAGACACCTTTATAAACCAGCCGTAGAAGTTTCTGCTTACTATATTTCCGGCATAGACCTCGTTTAAAATTTTGTTAATCTGAGCTGGACTTACTTCTCCAAAGGCCTCAGCAAGACAAAGAATGTATATACTTTTTTCTCTGTATGCTGTAAGTATTTTAGTTTTTGTAACACCGCCTGTATTAACATGCAAATTTCTATCAGCTATTTCTTTATTAAGCGAAGCCCGTTTTACGGAGCTTTTAGGCTTCGCGTTGCCGGCAGGAGCTGAGACAACATCCACTGTTTTAAGTTCGCTGTCAAGAGCGACGGTTATTATTCCAATGTCCAGTCGTTTCATTAGCTTAATCATGCTGTTCCATTGAGAACCTTTAGCGCATTTTGGGCGGGGGATAACAACATACACTAGATCAGTCATAGACTGCCTTTCAATTGCTTGATAAACAAGTTTAAGACAAAAACTTTTTTTCAGTTCGGCTACTATAGTCTCTCCATCTCTTTTAGCTACGAGATCACATGATTTTACCTCAGCCTGTACATCATAGCCGAGTGAAGTAAAATATTTGCACACAGGAGCATATAAGTCTGATTCTTTAAAGTCCATGTTATTTACCCATAAATTTTTCTATCTCATCAGTTGTTTTCATGAAGCCGTCAGAAAGAAGCTCACAGCCTGTATCGGTAACAAGGGCATCGTCCTCTATTCGTATTCCTATTCCATATTCCTCAATATAAAGTCCGGGCTCAACAGTAAGCACCATTCCAGGCTCAAGCTTTCTGTCTCCGTATCTTCCTATATCATGTGTTTCAGCGCCAAGATAATGGCTTACCCCATGATAGTAATATTTAGAGACATCATCAGGCGTTTCGGCCAAACCAATTTTATTGAGCTTTTCAAAATAATGTTCTCTGAGTACTTCATTCAGCCTTGAAAATTTAATTCCGGGCTTAATTGTGTCAATAACCTTTTGCTGCCCTGAAAGAACTATATCGTATATTTGCTTTTGCTGTTCAGTAAATTTTCCGTTAACGGGAAATGTTCTGGTAATATCTCCGTTATACCAGCAAACCTGAGCTCCGCAGTCGACTAAAACCAAATCACCGTCTTCAGCTACGGCGTTATTTTCATTATAATGAAGAATTGTTCCTCTCTTACCTGACGCGGTAATTGTCTTAAAGGCTTTATCCCTTACACCATTTTTTGTCAAAACATAATCAAAATATGCCTCAAGCTCGTATTCGAACATACCGCCACGGGCATTTCTCATCATTTCAGTAAGACCATCAGTGGTTATTTTGATTGCTTTTCTCATGAGGTCAAGCTCATACGGCTCCTTAATAACCCTTAGGTCTGCAAAGAAGGGATATGCGTCTATCATATCAATAACAGGATATTTTTTTCTGATCTCCCAAGCAAATTTAAGTCCTTCTGTATCTGCCGCATTCCAATCTCTATCTTCTAAATCAATATATATATGTTTTATATTATTTTTGAAAATTGTCTCGGAAATATCCTCATAGAACTTATCTGTATACGAAATACTATTAATTCCGGATTGTTCAGAGGCTTCCTCAGGCGTAATATTGGCTCCTACCCATTTAGCCAGATATCCGTTGTCTCTTTCAATATAGAGAGTTACTTCTTCATCGGTTTCTGTTTTTATAAATACAATTACCTCATTTTCTTTATCAATACCACTTACATAGTAAAAATTCCTATCTGGTGAAAACTGGTATTTTTCATCGCCCCTTTTATACGGCGCATGCCCTGCGAAAAGAACTAATACGGAATTATTAAGCATTCTTTTAAAAACCTTGCGGCGGTTATTAATTACAAAATCCTTTAACATGTTAAACCTCCTTATTAGGAATATAAATAATATTGATTATATCACAAAAACTGTTATAATCAACAGAATGGAGTGTGATTAAATGTTTGATATTTCCATTTATAAATGTGACAGCTATGAGTATGATGAAGTGAAACATATATTGAAGAAGGAAATAGATGATTTAGGAGGAATTAAGAAATTTATATCAAAAGGCGAGAGAGTGGTTATAAAGCCTAATCTGGTAATGAAAAAAGCTCCGGAGGAAGCGGCAACAACTCATCCAAGCCTTGTCAGGGCAGCTGCGGAATTAGTAATTGAAGCCGGCGGTGAGGCAGTAATAGCGGAAAGCCCGGGAGGGCCGTTTAACGAAATGCTTTTGAAGTCACTATACAGGACATGTGGTATGACACAGGCCTCAGAGCTTTCGGGAGCAGAGCTAAACTATAATACTTCAGCAATGGAGTTATCTAACCCTGATGGAAAACTGCTTAAAAAGGTTACTGTAGTTCAAGAGATAATCAAGGCTGATAAGATAATAAACATATGCAAGCTTAAAACACATGGAATGGCAAAAATGACAGGAGCAGTTAAAAACCTTTTCGGAATTGTCCCAGGCACTATGAAAGCAGAGTATCATCTTAACCGGCCAAATATTTCTGATTTTGCGAATGCGCTTATAGATATATGTCTGCTAGCAAAGCCGGTGCTTAATATAACAGACGCTGTAGACTGCATGGAGGGAAATGGACCAACGGGTGGAACTCCAAGACATGTGGGCGCAATAATGACTTCCACGGATCCTTTTGCATCAGATATTGCTTCAGCTGGTATTTTAAATATTGATCCAGATACCGTACCTGTATGTGCTGAGGCTATCAAAAGATGTCTTGGGCCTGAAAATATAAATGAAATAAATTTCATAGGGGATAATATAGATGATATTGCCATAAAAGACTTTATTGTGCCTATGACTAAGCCTATTAATGTAACCGAAAGCCTGCCTAAACCGCTGTATAAACTCGTAAATGATATATTACAGCCATATCCGTACTTTAAAAAGGAAATTTGTATTAGCTGCGGAAGATGCGTGTCTAATTGTCCGCCTAAAGCATTGGAAATTCAGAATAAAAAACCAAATCTAGTAAAATATAAATGTATCAGATGCTTTTGCTGCCAGGAGCTTTGCCCTGCTGTGGCAATTGAAATTAAAAGACCCATTCTGTATAGAGTTTTTTCTTCACTATAAAAATATAATATGGTTAACGAAATTTTATTGACTTAATTAAATTTCAGTGTTAATCTAATGTTAGTATATAATATAAAATTTAAATATAATTACGGAGGTATAAAATTATGAAATTTACATCAACACCTAAAGCTCCCGCAGCAATTGGACCTTATTCACAGGCAGTTTCAGTAAACGGATTATTATTCACATCCGGACAGGTTGCCTTTGACCCTGCTACTGGAGAAATAGTTGGAACAACAATTGAAGCTCAGGCTGATCAGGTTTGCAAAAACCTCGGCGCTATTCTTGAAGAAAATGGACTCAACTTTACAAATGTTGTAAAAACAACATGCTTCCTTGCTGATATGGGAGACTTTGCAGCATTCAACGAAGTATATGGCAAATATTTCACAGGAAAACCCGCACGCTCATGTGTAGCGGTTAAGACTCTTCCTAGAAATGTTCTTTGTGAAGTTGAACTTATAGCTGAGATGTAATTTATTAATACGAAGCTTAAAAGAGGCAGTTTCAATTTATTGAAACTGCCTCTTTATTATTATTTATTTTTTATTAAGGTTTTTAAAGTTTCTTATGTGCATATAAACTGTATTCTTAGATATGCCTAGCAATGCTGCAACCTTCACAACAGAATCCTTCATATTGAATATTCCGTCGGAATAGAGCGAAAATATAATTTCCCTGTTGCGGTTAACAGCCTGAATACTTCTGTCGGCAAATACGCGGTCTCTGGCAGCCGTAAGTTTTTCCGAAATAAGCTCGTCAACATTCTCAGCAAGAGTTTCGTTGATAACATTTTCCTTTTGTGCAGACTCCGGATTAATTGAGTTAATGAATGAATAAAGAGGAGAGTCCATATATAAATTTATGCAGAGCATTCCAATAACCTTGCCATGCTTGCCTTTAATTGCATTTGTGCATGACTTAAGGGGCTTGCCGGCATTATTTTTATTATAATAAGTAATGTATCTGAAGTCGGGGTTTTTCTTTATATCATAAAGCATTTTTAACCCAAAATCGGTTATCGGCGAGCCTTCTTTTCTGCCGGAATGACTGTGTACAATTTTAATTACAGAATGGTCAAAGCTTGCAAAGCTATGTACAACCAATTCATAGCAGCTGCCAAGATATTCACCTAGACCTTCGGCAAGATCGCAGTATTCTTCAAGTATAAGTTTATCAAATTCTGTAAGTGTGACAGGTAAATGCTCCATAATATATCCCCTTTGCAGTAAATATCACATTCATACTATTTTAATTTGAAAACAATGAATGACATCCAGAAATTTGTTTATGTTCATACTTCTTACAGCAATATTATATAGTAAATTATTGAAATTGTCTAGTGGATAAAGACGGGACAGCTGAAAATGTGTTGTTATTTTGAATATTAAGCCATTTTTTACTATGATTTTTGTATTGATAGTAGTTTTTGTCTAATGTATAATTGTTCTGAATAACACTGCGCAGGCGGCATTTTAGCCGGCTGCAATTAATTAGACAGTTAGATTAATATAAATAGAATTATTCCGGCAATATGTCGGAATTAATAATGAGGTGCAGTAATGAAGGACTTACTTAGAATGGGCATTGATATCGGCTCTACCACAGTTAAGGTGGTTATTATAGACGATGGGAATACAATGCTTTTTGACAGATATGAAAGACACTATTCTGAAATACTTGATACAGTCAAAAGACTTGTAACTGAGGCATATTCACAGGTGGGCGACAGGCCGGTTGCCGCTATGATTACAGGAAGCGGCGGTGTCGCACTTTCCGAGGCAGTAGGAATTCCCTTTATACAGGAGGTTGTGGCCACAGCAAACGCCATTGAGGTTGCCGCTCCGGGAACGGACGTGGCAATAGAGCTTGGTGGCGAGGACGCAAAAATAATTTATTTTGAAGGCGGGAACGCGGAAGAAAGGATGAACGGAATTTGTGCCGGCGGTACGGGTTCCTTTATAGACCAGATGGCAAGTCTATTACAGACAGACGCGGGCGGATTAAATGAGCTTGCTAAAAGCCATAAGATAATCTATCCGATAGCGTCACGCTGCGGCGTTTTTGCTAAGACCGATATTCAGCCTCTTATTAATGAAGGAGCGGCTAAAGAGGACTTGGCGGCTTCTATTTTTCAGGCTGTTGTAAACCAGACAATAAGCGGACTTGCATGCGGAAAGCCAATAAGAGGCCGTGTTGCGTTTTTGGGCGGACCTCTTCATTTCCTTTCTGAGCTTAGGGAAAGATTTATCAAAACCTTAAAGCTGACCGACAAAACAGCCCTTATTCCTAAGAACTCACATCTTTTTGCAGCATTTGGCTCAGCCGTATCAGCTGATAAAGATACTGCTGAAAGCTTTTCTGAAATAATAGGGAATATTGGTAAAAATAATAAACTGGCAGTTGAAATTGCGAGACTTTCACCGCTTTTTAAGGACAATAATGAATATGCGGAATTTGAGGAAAGACATAAAAAAGCCTCGGTTCCTAAAAGGGATTTAAGTACATATAAAGGAAATGCATTCTTAGGAATAGATGCAGGCTCCACGACCACAAAAACAGCACTCGTGGCTGACGATGGCTCTCTGCTTTATTCATTTTATGCCAGCAATGAGGGAAACCCACTCAGAGTTGTAATACAGTCGCTTAATGAGCTCTATGATATGATGCCTGAAGGCGTAAAAATTAAAAGTTCATGTGTAACTGGATACGGAGAGGGGCTTATAAAGGAAGCTCTGATGATTGACCTGGGCTATATTGAAACAGTTGCCCACTATAAAGCAGCTGCGTTTTTCAAGCCTGATGTCGACTTTATCCTTGATATTGGCGGACAGGATATGAAGTGTATCAGGATTAAGGATGGGGTAATCGAAAGCGTACTGCTTAATGAGGCATGCTCTTCTGGATGCGGTTCATTTATTGAGACGTTTGCAAAATCACTTAATTTTAGTGTTGAGGACTTTGCTAAAGAGGCTCTGTTTGCCGAAAATCCGATAGACCTTGGCTCCAGGTGTACTGTATTTATGAACTCTAGGGTTAAACAGGCACAGAAAGAGGGAGCTAGTGTAAGCGATATTTCAGCCGGCCTTGCATACAGCGTTATAAAAAACGCACTACTTAAGGTTATCAAAATTTCCGACCCTAAGGCACTTGGCAAAAGTATAGTTGTTCAGGGCGGAACCTTTTATAATGACGCCGTATTAAAGAGCTTTGAGCTTATTTCAGAAAGGGAAGCTGTACGCCCTGATATTGCGGGGATAATGGGTGCTTTTGGCGCAGGACTTATAGCCAGAAACAAATTTAAGGAAGGCTATGAAACGACATTGATTGGCAGAGAGGCAATGAACAGCCTTGAGATAAAAACAAATCTTGTCAGATGCGGAGGTTGTACGAATAACTGCCTTCTTACAATTAATAATTTCTCCGGGGGAAGAAGGTTTATTACCGGCAACCGATGTGAAAAGGGACTTGGCAGGGAAGCCTCTTCAAAGAATGTTCCCAACCTGTTTGACTATAAGTTACACAGGCTTTTTGGCTACGAACCTCTTAATGAACAGGACGCAAAACGTGGAGTAATAGGAATTCCAAGGGTACTTAATATGTATGAGGACTATCCATTCTGGTTCACGTTTTTTACTGAGCTAGGCTATTCGGTTAGACTGTCTCCGGTTTCGTCAAAAAAGGTTTATGAGGCTGGTATGGAGTCGATTCCAAGCGAATCTGTATGCTATCCCGCTAAGCTTGCTCATGGACATATAATGAATTTAATTAGCGATGGAGTTAAAAGGATCTTTTATCCGGGTATACCTTATGAAAGAAAGGATATTCAGGAGGCTGATAATAATTTCAACTGCCCTATAGTTGCCTCATATACGGAAAATATCAAAAATAATGTTGAGGACTTAAAGACAGAAGATATAGAATTTATCAATCCATTCCTGTCTCTTGCTAATCCGGAGGTCATTAAAAAGAGAATGTCGGAGGAGCTTGGAAAATACGGAGTTCAAAAGGATGAAGTCTCATCCGCTGTAGACAGGGGCTGGAATGAATGGACCAAGTTTAGGGAGGATATGCACAATAAGGGTGAGGAAACTCTTAAATATATAAAGGACCACAATATGACGGGTATTGTTTTGGCAGGACGTCCATATCATGTTGATCCGGAAGTAAATCATGGAATACCAGAGCTTATTACAAGCTATAATATGGCTGTGCTTACTGAGGATTCAATATCTCATCTTGGACATGTTGAGCGCCCTCTTGTTGTGAGGGATCAGTGGGCATACCATTCAAGGCTTTACGAAGCTGCCGCATATACTAAAACTAGGGATGACCTGGAACTTATCCAGCTTAACTCATTTGGCTGCGGGCTTGACGCTGTTACAACAGATGAGGTTAAGGACATCCTTGTAGCCGCTGGTAAAATATATACAACCTTAAAAATAGATGAAGTAAGCAATCTAGGTGCGGCGAGAATAAGGATTCGCTCTTTAATAGCAGCAATAGAGGACAGAAAAGAAAAGGGCATTACAGTAAAAAAAGGCGACGCATCCCTTAAAAGAGTTGTGTTCACCAAAGAGATGAAAAAGAATTATACAGTGATTTGCCCTCAGATGTCACCAATTCACTTTGATGTGCTTGGAGAAGCTCTTAAAGCCTGTGGGTTTAATATAGTTGTTATGCCTGCGGCTGACCCGGAGAGCATTGACACCGGGCTTAAATATGTAAATAATGATGCCTGCTACCCCGCGCTTATAGTTGTAGGACAGATGCTGAAGGCTCTTAAATCAGGCGATTATGATTTAGAAAATACAGCCGTTCTTATTACTCAGACCGGAGGAGGCTGCCGAGCCACTAATTATATCGGATTTATAAGAAAAGCTCTCAAAAATGCAGGAATGGAGCAAATTCCGGTTGTATCAATCAGTGCACAGGGGCTTGAAAAAAATCCGGGACTAAAATTTACTCCCAAGCTTCTTAACCATATGGTTCAGGCGTTTGTATACGGAGATTTGTTTATGAGGGTACTTTACAGAACAAGGCCATATGAAGCGGTTCCAGGTTCAGCCAATGCACTTTATGAAAAATGGAACGAAAAAGTAAAGAAGGATATTATTAAGGCTGACTTAGGGACATACAAGCAGAATATCAAAAATATAATTAAAGAGTTTGATGAGCTCGAACTGCTCGATATCGTTAAACCCAGGGTAGGGGTAGTTGGAGAGATATTAGTTAAGTATCATCCTCTTGCCAATAATAATATCGTCGAACTGCTTGAAAAAGAGGGAGCAGAAGCAGTTGTACCTGACATTCTTGGATTTGGACACTATAGTGCATATAATTCTGTACAAAAAGAAAAGTATCTTGGCGGCTCAAGCAATGCCAGAAGATTTTCCAATATTGCCATAAAGGCTCTGGAATATTATCAAAAGCCAATGATTGAAGCGCTTAAGGCAAGTAAACGCTTTGACGCTCCTGTAAGCATTGAAAAGCTTGGTGAATATGCAGAACCCATTGTGTCCCTTTGCAATCAGACTGGAGAAGGCTGGTTCCTTACTGGAGAGATGATGGAGCTTATACATACGGGAGTAAACAACATCGTATGTACGCAGCCGTTTGGATGTCTGCCAAACCATGTTGTGGGCAAGGGAGTTATAAAGGAAATCAGAAGAAGATACCCGCTTGCCAATATTGTGGCTGTAGATTATGACCCCGGAGCCAGTGAGGTTAATCAGCTGAACCGAATAAGGCTTATGCTGGCCGGAGCAAATAAAAATCTTGAAAAGGCTAAAGACAATAAAATTTCTTAAAAAAAGTTGAAATACGGTATTTTTTAATCGATTTGTGCTACAATAAACTTTACAATATTGGAGGTGGGCAACCATGAAAGAAGAAAGAATGGCAATTTTAAGAATGCTTGAAAACGGTACTATATCTGCAGACGAAGCCGAAAGGCTTTTAAATGCCCTTCAGGAAACGGGCGATAAAAAGGACTTTTCAGAAAGCTTTAACAATGTTCTTGCCAAGACAGGCGATGTGCTTGACAGCCTTGCTCAGACAATAGGAAAAAAAGCCGGTACTGTGGCTAAGGTTGTGAGTGAAAAGGCGGAAGAAGCGAAGCCGGAAATAAAAAAGGCGGCAAAGGTAGTCAAGGAAAAGGTAAATGAGGCTGCTGAGAATATCAGAGAAGACATAAGAAAAAAGAAAAACGGCGAAGATGGCATATTTGAGGCTGAATATACCCAAAAGGATGAAACAGCCGAGGCAGAAAAAGTTGAAGAGCCTGCAGCCGCTGAAGAGGTAAATATTCAGGAAGAGAAGGCTGAAAAGGACACGGCTGCTGAAGATGGGGCAGATGCAGCCCAGTTTGAAGAAAACCGTGATTATGAGGCTGAGTTCAATAAAATGATGAGTGAAACAAACGGAGACATTTTTGGAGAGGTGCTTGACCCAATAAATGACGCTCTTTATGAGGCGCAGAAGGAATGGGAAGAACAGAAAAAAACAAATGACAATGGAGATATAAAATGACGGGAAATAGTAAAGAAGAATTGATAAGCTGGATAAAAACTATCGTTCTTGCTGTGCTTATAGCACTTTTCATAAACTTTGTTTTAATAGTCAACGCAACAGTTCCTACAGGCTCTATGGAAAATACTATTATGACAAAGGACAGGGTAGTTGCGCTTAGGATGAGCTACCTTTTCTCTGATCCTGAAAGAGGTGATGTTGTAATTTTTAAGTATCCTGACGATGAGACCATGCTTTATGTAAAAAGGGTTATTGGCCTTCCGGGGGACACCGTTGAAATTAAGGACGGCGGTGTTTACATAAACGGATCAGAAGAACCGCTGGAGGAAGACTATATAAGAGAGACAACAGAAGGAGACTATGGTCCGTATGAAGTGCCGGAAGGCTGCTACTTCATGATGGGAGACAACAGAAATAACTCTCTGGATTCAAGATTCTGGAACAACAAATTTGTCGAAGAGGATAAGATACTTGGTAAGGTAGTATTTAAATATTATAAAAAGCCCGGTCTTGTTAAATAATTTCAAGTGCAGCCCTGACCGGAGCGGCGTCAATTGCTTCAGTAAATAACGGGAAGCAGTATAAATTGTATATTCCGGGGCTGACTGACGATAAATCAATATTTTCAAGAATAGGTATACCTGAGCCGAGAAGTATTTTATGCGCGGGATAATTATTGCTTGCCTCATTGTCTACAGTAATATAGTCAATGCCGGCAAGCTTTATCTTTTTGTCGGCAAGAAAAAGCGCAGCTTCATCCGACAGATAGGAATGACTTTTAAGCGGTATTCTTCCGTCAAATACTTTATTCAGCGTTTTAAAAAGGATTATATCGTCCTGTTCAATTCCAAGACCGGCTATATCGTCAGTGCCTATTTCATATTTACAAACCTCAAAAACCTTAGCCCTTCCGCATAATTCATTAAGAGAATAGGAGAAAACAGAACGGCCGCCGGTAATAAAATGCGATGGGGCGTCTATATGAGTTCCGCTGTGAGTACCGAGGCAAATTTCACTTACAGTGCAGATATCGCCCGAGTCAGTGGAACATATCTCATGTGTCCTGAATGCCGGGTCTCCGGGATACACATATAATTCAGAGGTCAGTTTTCTTGTTATATCTATTAACATAAATGAGTTCCTTTCATTATTTGTAATCCATGTAAAAAATGGTTTGTAATATTTATAATATTGGTTTATAATATAGTGTGATGTTTTAAACGGATCCTAAATTACTTTAATATAAGGAGGAATTTCCCTATGGAAAAGAAAGTAACAAAAGACATGCTTATAGGCGACATGCTTGTTCTTGACAGAGGTATCGGCGTAATACTTATGCAGTCAGGAATGCACTGTGTGGGCTGCCCTTCATCAGCAGGAGAAACTCTTGATGAGGCTTGTGCCGTACATGGCATGGACAGTGACAAGGTTCTTGCGGATATCAATGAATATCTTGCAAACAAACAGTAAGCTTAATTACAAATAACATTAAGCAGGGCAGTATAAACTGTCCTGCTTTTTTTATTATTGCAATTCCTCCCACTTTTCATAAAGTTTCTCCAGCTTGGATTCAAGCTCTGTCTTTTCATCGTATAGGTCTTTTAACCTGCCTGTATCAGAACTTACTGCCGGGTCAAACATTTCCTCATCAATTTTTTTAATTCGTATTTCGGTGCTTTCTATTTCCTCTTCAACTTTTTTGATATCATTTGCTTTTTTTCTTGCCTTAGCCTGCTCTTCCTTTTGCGTAAGCCAGTCGTTTTTAGCTTCGGAAACAGCTCTTGCTTTTTCTGCCTCCTGTATCCTGCCTCTGCCCTCGAGTTCGGCAAGCCTTTCGCGTTCAGCTTTTTTTTCAAGACAATAGGTATAGTTTCCTAAGTACTGTGTTATCCCGCCTTTTGTAAGCTCAAGTGTCCTTTCAGCTGTTTTGTCAATGAAGTAACGGTCATGAGAGATATACAGCACAGTTCCCTCATAGCCATTAATAGCATCCTCAAGGATTTCTTTGGAGTACATATCAAGGTGGTTAGTAGGCTCGTCCAAAATAAGAAAATTAGATTTGGACAGCATTATTTTTGCAAGTGACACTCGGCCCTTTTCACCTCCGGATAACGAACCGATTGTTTTAAATACATCGTCTTCGGTAAAGACAAATGAGGCCAGCACATTTCTTATTTCACCGTTTGTCATGGAAGGATAAGCGTTGTGTATCTCGTCAAATATAGTATTTCGGTCATCTAGCTCGTGATGCTCCTGATCATAATAACCGGGGTTTACGTTTACTCCCAGAACAGTTTTGCCTGTGTCAGGCAAAAGCTCACCGAGTATTATTTTAAACAGAGTACTTTTTCCTATTCCATTGGGACCTATTATGGCAACCTTTTCACCACGCTTAACCTCAAATGAAACATTGTTAAAAAGCCTGTTGTTTCCAAAACTCATGGAAAGGTTTTCAACTGACAGAACATCGTTTCCGCTTAATATTTTCGGAGTAAGATGTATACGCATTTTATCAGGCTGACTTTCGGGACGGTCTATTTTTTCCATACGCTCGAGAGCCTTTTCACGGCTTTCAGCTCTCTTAATAGATTTTTCCCTGTTGAACTGCCGAAGGGTTTTTATAACCTCCTCCTGATGGCGTATTTCCTTTTGCTGCTCTGTATACTGCTTAAGCTGAGCAGCCCTTATGGCCTCTTTTTGTTTTATAAAAAAAGAATAGTTGCCATTATATACGTTGGATTTTCTATTTTCTATATCAATAATTTTAGTGACTGTTCTATCAAGGAAATAGCGGTCATGGGATATGATAAGAACAGAGCCTGTATATCCTCTTAAAAAATCCTCAAGCCACTGTATGGATTCAATATCAAGATGATTGGTGGGTTCGTCCAAAAGCAGAATGTCAGGTCTCATAAGAAGAAGCCTGCCAAGAAAAACCCGTGTTTTTTGCCCTCCGGACAATGTACATACCTGCTGAGAGCATTCTTCTTCAGTAAAACCAAGCCCCTTAAGCACGCCGTTTATCCGGCTTTGATAGCTGTAGCCGTCGGCTTCCTCAAATTCATGCTGAAGCTTGGAGTACTGTTCCATAAAGCTGTCATATTCCTTGTCTGAAAGGCTTGACATTTTATGCTCCATACTTCGAAGCCTCTCCTCCAACTTAAATATCGGCTCAAAAACAGACAGCATTTCTTCATATATGGTTTTTTCAGAACGTATGTCTATGTTCTGTTCCAGATACCCGATAGTCGTTCCCTTCGGAATATATAACTGTCCGCCATCATATGAAAGCTGGTCCGTTATTATTCTAAAAAGAGTTGTTTTTCCTGCGCCGTTAACGCCTACAACGGCGGCTTTTTCCTTTTCTTCCAGATTAAATGTTATTTTTTCAAGGATTACATCTGTGCCGTAGCTTTTTGATATATCCTTACATGCAAGTATCATAATTCTATTCACTCCGATAAGATATTGTTAAAAAAATTATAACAGATTGAAACAAATATGAAAAGAGATATCGTTGACAATAGACAATCTTCGGTGATATACTATAAACAATAAGTTAGTAAGGGGTCTTGTTTTATGGATGGCGAAAAGAAGATATCAAGTGCTGTAATCAATAGATTACCGCGATATTACAGATATTTGGGCGACCTGCTTGAAAGTGATATTACAAGAATTTCGTCCAAGGAACTTAGTGAAAAAATGAACATAACAGCAAGCCAAATTCGTCAGGATCTTAACAATTTCGGCGGCTTTGGACAGCAGGGCTACGGCTATAATGTAGAGTACTTATATAATGAAATAAAGAAGATTCTCGGACTTGACAGAGTTTATAACCTAATCGTAGTCGGCGGAGGAAATATTGGACAGGCCCTTGTAAATTATACAAGCTTTGAAAAAAGAGGCTTTGTAATTACGGCTGTTTTTGATGTTAACCCAAGACTTATCGGTATGTCAATCAGGGGCGTTGAGATTTACGATGTTGATACTATGGAGGACTATGTAAGGAATAATAAAGTAGATGTTGCTATTCTTACGCTTCCAAGGTCTCAGGCAGCTAAGGCTGCTACTGACCTTGCTGCATGGGGTGTCAAGGGCATATGGAATTTTTCACATGTTGATCTTGACCTTCCTAAGGATGTGGTTGTTGAAAACGTGCATCTTACTGACAGCCTTATGACGCTTCTTTATAAAATCAATGAAGTAAACAACGAATTGGAGTCAAATTGATATCAGGTTGTTTAGAGGAGTCTTTGAAGATAGACTCCTCTTTTTTAATCCATAATATCGGAAATTTTGACAAATTACTTAAGGAAACATTAAAAAACAGAGAAATATTATTAAAATCATTTACTCTTAGACAAAAAGGTTATAAAATAGTATAATGCAAGTAAAATGCAGTTGTCTTTAGTTTTATACGGCTGCAGCAGAAGGAGGAAGAGAGATATGGGCAAATTTTCTGTTGTAAAAGGTGACATTGTAAAGTCAAAGACAGATGCAATTGTAAATGCTGCGAATACGTCTCTTTTGGGCGGCGGCGGTGTGGACGGTGCAATCCACAGAGCAGCCGGGAAGGAACTTCTTGAAGAGTGTGAGAAACTCAATGGATGTGAAACCGGTGAAGCCAAAATTACAAAGGGATATAAACTTTATGCTAAGTATGTAATACACACGCCAGGTCCAATATGGCGAGGAGGAAATAAGGGAGAAGCTGAGCTATTAGCTTCATGCTATAGAAACAGCCTGAAGCTGGCTTTGGATAATAAAATTAAGTCTTTGTCATTTCCTTCAATCAGTACGGGGGTATACAGGTTCCCTGTTGAGCAGGCTGCTGAGATTGCGGTTAATGAAATACTGAATTTTCTATATGAGCACAATGAAATTGAACAGGTTAACATGGTGTGCTACGATGAAAACACCTACAGGGCTTATAAAAAAGCATATGAAAAAGCAAAACAGCAAGAACTGGCAGAACCTC
>URCD01000033.1 GCA_900546215.1 uncultured Eubacteriales bacterium
GGCGAGCTTGGTCGCCTGTTCAATATCGTTTGAGGCCCCTGTTGTAACATCGCCAAAAATTATTTCCTCGGCGGCGCGTCCGCCTGTAAATGTCGCTATCTTATTTTCCAGCTCTGTTTTAGTCATAAGATAGTGCTCTCCGTCCTCAACCTGCATTGTATATCCAAGAGCCCCGGATGTTCTCGGTATTATAGTTATCTTCTGCACAGGGGCTGACTGGGTTTGGAGTGCTGCGACAAGTGCATGTCCAACCTCATGATAAGCTACAACAAGCTTCTCCTTGTCAGAAAGGATTTTATTCTTTTTCTGATAACCTGCAATAACTACTTCTACGCTTTCCATAAGATCCTGCTGCTGTACTTTATCCCTGCCGTGCCTTACTGCACGAAGAGCAGCCTCATTTATTATATTGGCCAGCTCCGCACCCGATGCTCCGGCCGCAGCTTTCGCGATTGCAGCGTAGTCCACGTTTCCTGAGGTTTTTATTTTTGTTCCATGAACCTTTAGAATATCAATTCTTCCCTGCAGGTCAGGCAGCTCGACTGGTATACGCCTGTCGAAACGTCCGGGCCTTAACAGCGCAGGGTCGAGGGATTCCGGGCGGTTCGTAGCAGCGAGTATAACTACGCCGTTATTTCCGTCAAAGCCGTCCATTTCAGTAAGAAGCTGATTGAGCGTCTGTTCTCTCTCATCATTTCCGCCAATCTGTCCGTCTCGTTTTTTTCCAATTGTATCTATTTCGTCTATAAAGACTATACAGGGAGCCTTTTCTTTTGCCTGCTTAAACAAATCCCTTACCTTAGCGGCGCCCATTCCAACAAACATCTGAACAAACTCTGAGCCTGATATTGAAAAGAAAGGTACATCCGCTTCCCCGGCAACAGCCTTCGCCAAAAGGGTTTTACCTGTTCCCGGAGGGCCGACAAGAAGAGCTCCTTTAGGCAAAGATGCTCCTATTTCGGTATACTTCTGGGGATTGTGCAAATAATCAACTATTTCCTGCAAAAGCTCCTTGGCCTCTTCCTCACCAGCCACATCTTTGAATTTAATGCCGTTATCGCTTTTTACGTAAACCTTTGCGGCATTTTGACCGCTTCCCATACCAAACTGCATCATAGTAGGGTTATTGCCCATTTTATTCATCATCTTTTTAGAGAGCCATCTGGATACAAAAATCATAAGCGCGATGGGTACTATTATACTGATGAGGTAATAAAGTATAGGATTCATCTCCCGTACTACCTCTTTGTCAAATTTCGCTCCCGAAGCATATAGACGGTCGACAAGCTGTGGGTCATTAAGATTTCCTGTTTTATATACATTCTCGCCGCTTTTGTCTGTGAAAACTATTTCGTCTGTATTAACCATTACAGAGCCTATTTCTTTATCCTCCATCATTGACATAAATGTTCCGTAATCTACATCCTTGACTTGGCTTTTCAATGCCGACGGAAATACAAAGGTATTGAGTATTAATAATATAATAAGGGCGGCACACCAATAAAATATCAGCGGCTTCTTATTAGGTTTTACTTCCTGCATATTCTTCTCTCCTTTAAAATGTTACACTTGTAACTAAATGCTTTTTTGTATTATAATATTATAAGTATAGGTTTTCAATTGGATTTTAATTAAAATAAATTAATGTAAGAAATTTGAAAGGAATTACCATGATTAAGAATACGACAAAGGAATGCTTATTTACAGCCCTAATGCTCTTAATGGAGCAAAAAAGCTACGATAAAATAACTGTAACAGATATAACAAGAAAAGCCGGAGTATCCAGAATGAGCTTTTATCGCTGCTATTGTACAAAAGAGGATGTGCTTCTGGATGCGGCTGACAGATTATTAGATGAATTTCAGACTGAGCTTGAAATGTGCAGCAGTATTGAGCCTGAGGACTTTGCTAAAAGATATTTTCAAAAGCTCCAGAAAAATAAAAATTTGATAAAGGGAATAGAAAAGGCCGGGTGCGATGAAAAGCTGTTCAGCATTGAGTTAAAATACAATAAGCTGATAATGGAGAAAAAAATCAAAAGCCGCCCTCTCTCAATTGAGGATACAATGCTGCTGTATTATCATACGGGAGGCATACATGAAATGATAAAGTATTGGTGTTACCTCGATTTTGATATACCAATCGAGGAAATACTTAAAGTTATGTCAAAGGCTACTCCTTATCTGCCCGAATAAATAAAGGCTGATATTTAGTCAGCCTTTATTTTCACTTCTATTTTTTTATCTATCAGCATTGAATTTACATCTGTAATACAGTCATAGGCAAGTATTTTCACTCCAGCCTCAGACGCCCTTTTAAGTTCTTTTGAAAATTCCGGGTCAGTATTATAATTCGGTTCAAAGGATTTAATATTTTTCATCTGAATTACAAAAAGAACAGAGCATTCATAGCCTTCCTCATGAGCCTTAATAAGCTCTCTTACATGCTTCGCTCCCCTTTCAGTTGGTGCGTCAGGAAATCTTGCCGTGCCGTTTACATCAAGCGTAACTCCCTTTACTTCCACAAATCCGCATTGTCCGTTTTTCTCATAATACAAATCGAATCGTGAATTTCCGTATTTTACTTCACGCCTTACTTTATCCGGCTCTCCTATCTCAGTAATTACACCGGAAGCCAGTGCTTCGTATGCCGCTAAATTGGGGGCCTGTGAATCAATATTTACGATTTCTCTCCCTTTATAAACAGCAATCAGCGAGTATTTGGTCTTTCTGGAAGGATTTTTGCTTTTCTCCAGTATGACTCTTACTCCCTCTACTAATAATTCCTTTAGCCTTCCTGTATTTTTAACATGCACGCTTTCCGGTCTGCCATCTATTATAACCTCAGCAATAAAACGGTTAGGCCTCTTTACAAATTTGGCCTCAAACCTGTATTTCTGTTTAGAGTTTGGATACTTTTGATGGTCAACCTCCGAGGTAAACATATCATATGGCCTTATATATAGCTTTTGTTCACCATACAAGGCCCTGTAAACAACATACTTTTCACCGGTTTCGCTGTGAACAGCTATGTCTTCAACCAGATAAAGGTTGCCTTTAAAATGCCTGTAGATTTTATTAAGCTGAAGTTCCATAACATTTCTCCTATAACGTTCTTAATTTATTGGTGGTAAGTGCTTAAGAAATCACCAAGCTCCGAACACGCAAATTCAAGCTGGTCTGTTTCAGCAAGATAAACCATTCTGAAATGGTCAGGTTCATCCCAATGAAAGCCCCTTCCGTGTGTAACGAGTATCTTTTTCTTTTTAAGAAAATCAAGCGCAAACTGTTCGTCATCTTTTAAATTAAATTTCTCTTTATCCAGCTTAGGGAAAATATAAAATGCCGCTTTTGGCTTTACAACGCTTACACCGGGTATATCTTTAAGTGCGTTATATATACATTCCCTTTGTTCGTAAACGCGTCCTCCGGGCATAATGTATTCATCAGAGGTCTGTATTCCTCCCATTGCGGTCTGTATTATCGCCTGTCCTGGGACATTAGAGCATAAGCGCATTGATGAAAGCATATTAAGACCCTCTATATATCCCTTTGCCTTGCTCTTATCACCGCTTAGCGCCATCCAGCCTATTCTCCAGCCGGCCACTCTGTGTGATTTGGAAAGCCCGTTAAGATTAACGCATAAAAGGTCAGGGCACAGCGAACCGAGAGCTACATGCTTAAGTCCGTCCATAACAAGCCTGTCATAAATCTCATCTGCAAATATAATAAGCTCATTTTCTCTTGCAACCTCAACTATTTCCTCAAGAACTTCTTTAGGATAAAGAGCGCCTGTTGGATTGTTAGGGTTTATAACAACAATTCCCTTTGTTCTTGAAGTAACCTTGTTTCTTATGTCATCAATGTCAGGATACCATTCAGCCTGTTCATCACACATATAGTGGACAGCTTTTCCTCCTGCAAGCGTTACGGAAGCTGTCCAAAGAGGATAATCAGGCATAGGGACAAGAATTTCGTCACCATTGTTTAACAGACCCTGCATGCACATTGTAATAAGTTCACTGACACCGTTTCCAGTATATATATCAGGTATATCCACATTAGGTATATTTTTAAGCTGGCAGTACTGCATAATAGCCTTTCTTGCAGAAAACATCCCCTTTGAGTCGGAATATCCCTCAGTATCTCTAAGATTATAAATCATATCTCTTATCATCTCGTCAGGTGCTGCAAAGCGGAATGACGCGGGGTTTCCAATATTGAGCTTGAGTATTCTCATGCCCATTGCTTCCATTTTATTAGCCTCGTCAAGGACAGGTCCTCTTATATCATAGCTTACATCGTCTAATTTATTAGATTTTTCAAATATCCTCATAATCCAACACTCCTTCTAAATCATAGTAGAGAAATTTTAATTTGCATAAATAAAGCCCTAAGCATAAAATGCTTAGGGCGAACAATGTCCGTGTTACCACCTAAATTCAAGGCCTAGGCCTTGCTCTCTGCCGGTACTGTCATACCGCTTCCCTATAACGTGGGAATAACGTTGAAGCCTACTAACGCGCGCTGTTTTCGGTTCAAAGCTCAAAGACTGCTTCCCTCAATCCGCATAAGAACTCCCACCGTCCGTTCTCTCTCTGAAATGCTGCAATAAAGGTACTCCTTCTTATCACTGCCTGTATACAGTATTTATGTATATCGATATTATACATCTCTTTTTGATATTGTCAACACAAATTTTAAAAAGAAATTTCAGTAAGCTCCCCATTTTTGAAAACAACAGCCGCATCAAAGCCGCATTTTTTAGCAAGACGTGCAGCCTCGTCAAATTTGTAACATAATCCGTTGGCATCGTGGGCGTCGCCCGAAAAAATAATCCTACCGCCAAGCTTTGCCCATTTCATAAGTATATCCTCTTGGGGATATGGTTCACTTTTATAACCTCTCGAAATAGCTCCTGTATTTATCTCAAGGATTTTATCCTTTGCGGCGAGCCTGTAAAGCGCCTCGTTAACCGCTGATTCATAGCGTTTATTTCTTGTATCAAAAAGCTTACCGCCCTCATTAAACTTAGTCACTAAATCAAAATGTCCTATTATATCGGCATATGACGTATTTGATATTAACGCAACCTCTTTGTAATAGTCCTCACAAAAGGCAAATATATCTCCGTCATAATGCCTTTCAATATTGTCCATAAACACTTTTTCGCTTTCGTCTATACACAAATATATTCCGTCTTTCAGCACATAATGAACTGAACATATTACATAATCAAATCTAGAAATGTCAGTTATATCTGAAAATCTGTCTCTCTCTATTCCCAGATATATCTCAATACGACCTTTATATTTCCTTTTTAACAGCGAAATTTCTCTTATGTACTTCTCAGTATCCTCAGTGCTCATACAGTAGGTTTCGTCAAAAGACGTATGGGAATGCCCTGAAAAACCGATTGCGTCCATTTTTTTAAGAATGGCAGCCTCAGTCATCTCCTCAAGAGAAAGTTTCCCATCGCAGTATGTACTGTGTGTATGAAAGTCTGAATTTATCATTTAGTCATTTTCTCCTGTTTTACTTTATGGTCAATAACATGGCGTGACGCCAGCTCATTTCTAATATCCTCCAGTGATATGCCCATCTGAATCATAAGTACCATGACATGATAACAAAGATCGGATATTTCATAAACAGTTTCTTTTTTGTCGTCCGCCTTAGCCGCAATAATAACCTCTGTAGACTCTTCTCCAACCTTTTTTAGTATCTTATCTATTCCCTTTTGGAATAAATATGTTGTGTACGACCCTTCTATTTCATCTGTTTTTCTTCCTTTTATGAGTTCCATAAGACCATCGTAAGTAAAATAGTCAATCTCATTATTCTCATACACCGTATCATTGAAACACGAATCCGTGCCAAGATGGCAAGCAGGTCCGTCCTTTTTAACCATGACTGTAAGGGCGTCTCTGTCACAGTCCGCGGTAATTTTTACTATATGCTGATAGTTTCCGGATGTTTCTCCCTTTCTCCATAATTCCTGTCTTGAGCGTGACCAAAAGCATGTTTTTCCTTCCTTTATGCTTATTTCAAGGCTCTCTTTGTTCATATACGCCACAGTGAGTACATTCTTGCTTTCGGCGTCAACTACAACAGCCGGAATAAGCCCTTTTTCATCAAACTTAAGTTCGTTTATATCAAGCATAGTATTCTCCCTCATATTCTTACGTTTATATTTTCATTTTTAAGTCTTCTTTTAAGTTCATTTATGCTTACTTCTCCAAAATGGAATATAGAAGCGGCCAGTCCCGCGTCCACCTTAGGAATCGACTTAAACAGCTTTACAAAATCCTCTATTGAGCCTGCTCCGCCGGAGGCTATAACAGGAACTGATACAGCGTCACAAACTGCTTCGAGCATTTCAATATCAAATCCTCCCTTAACTCCATCTGTATCAATACTATTTACAACTACTTCTCCCACTCCGTCAGCGACAGATTTTTTAATCCATTCAATAGCGTCCATTCCGGTATTGTCACGTCCGCCTCTTGCAAACACTGTAAACCTTCCGTCCACACGTTTTACATCTGCCGAAAGAACAACGCACTGGTCGCCGTATTTTTTTGCGGCTTCGCGTATTAAAGAAGGATTTTTTATGGCTCCTGAGTTTACGCTGACCTTATCAGCACCGCACTTTAAAACACGGTCAAAATCGTCTACCGTATTTATTCCTCCGCCTACTGTAAGCGGTATAAAAATTTCGGCTGCCGCTTCCTTAAGTATTCCGGTAAAAAGGCTCCTTCCCTCAGCAGAAGCGGTTATATCATAAAAAACAAGCTCATCGGCTCCGCCGTCACTGTAAAGCCTGGCCAGCTCAACCGGAGAAGAAACATCGTTTAGTCCAGAAAAATTTATTCCCTTTACAACTCGTCCGTCTTTTACATCCAGACACGGTATAATTCTTTTGGTAATCATATTTATTCCCCCTTAGCCGCCTGTACTGCTTCCTTAAGGTCTAAAGCCCCTTCATACAGCGCCTTGCCCAAAATTGCCCCATACATATTCATACCGGCAAGTTTTTTTATGTCCTCTATTGTAGATACTCCGCCTGAGGCTATTATATTTAAGTCAAACAATTCATTTAGTTCTTTATAAAGCTCAATATTTGTTCCGCTGAGCATACCATCCTTTGATATGTCAGTGCATATAACAGTTTTTATACCTATCTTTTCCAATCCACGGCAGAAATCAAAGCATTTTACATCCGTAACTTCAAGCCATCCTTTGACTGCAACAAAACCGTCTTTTATATCCACTCCAACGGCTATTTTGTCTCCATAGTTGGCAGCCGCCCTCTTTAGAAAGAGACTGTCCTTCACTGCGGCTGTACCAAGAATTACCCTTGATACTCCGGCATCTATATATTTCTTAATAACATCATCGTTTCTTATTCCGCCGCCAATTTCAACCTTCATGTCGGTTTTATCAATTATGGCCTTAACCGTATTGAAATTTGCCGTTGTTCCATCTTTTGCCCCTTCCAAATCCACTACATGCAAATATTGCGCACCGCTTTCAGCAAATTTTTCGGCAAATTCAGGCGGATTATTGCTGTAAATCTTCATCTGGTTATAATCGCCCTTGGAAAGTCGGACAGCCGAGCCTTTATATAAATCTATAGCAGGAAGTATATACATAATTTTCTCCTTTATATTTCACAGAATGCTTTAAGTATATTCAAGCCGACAGTTCCGCTTTTTTCAGGGTGGAACTGGGTTCCGTATACATTTTTATTCTGAACTGCCGCTGTAAGCATTGCTCCGTACTCGGCCGATGCCGTTACATTTTCCGAGCAATTCGCCGCAAAAAACGAATGGACAAAATATACAAAGTCACCCTCGTCTGTATATTTAAATATCGGACTTTTCTGTTTGCCCTTTGGAAATACAAGTCCATTCCAACCGATGTGTGGTATTTTATATCCCTTTGGCACAGCATCCGCTATTGGTATAATGTTTCCCTTTACAAGTCCAAGTCCGCTATGCTCGCCGTATTCGCAGCTTTTATCAAATAGCAGCTGCATTCCGAGACAAATCCCAAGTATAGGCTTTCCTTTTGCCGCCTCTGACTTTATAACCTCATCAAGGCCTGTATTCCTCAGCTTATTTGCGGCGTCCTCAAAGGCGCCTACCCCTGGAAGTATTATTCTGTCGCATCTGCTAATTATTTCAGAATCTCCTGTCACAACAGCCTCTTTATCAATGAAAGAAAAGGAGCTTTTAAGTGAAAAAAGATTTCCCACACCATAGTCAATTATCGCTATCATCACAGCACCCCTTTTGTTGACGGAACTTCATTGGCAAAACGTCTGTCTATTGACGTTGCCCTGTCTAAAACCCGTCCTAATGCCTTAAATGTCCCCTCAATGATATGATGGGAGTTTTTTCCCTCAAGCTGTTTTATATGGAGTGTCACCGGAAAGCTTCTGACAAACGCCGTAAAAAATTCTTCAGCAAGCTCCGTATCAAAGGTTCCCACTTTTTCTGCCGGAATGTCGAGCTTGCAGTTCAGATAGGACCTTCCGCTTATATCAACAGCACAAAGTATAAGTGTTTCATCCATTGGAAGTATTATATCGCCATAGCGGTTTATACCCTTCATATCACCAATTGCCTGTGAAAAAGCCCTTCCCAGGCATATACCAATGTCCTCAACACTATGGTGGTCATCAACATCAACGTCGCCTTTGCAGTTGATATTAATATCAAATCTGCCATGCCTTGAAAAAAGAGTAAGCATATGGTCAAGAAAGCCAACTCCGGTGTTAATTTCACTAATTCCGCTTCCATCAAGGTTAAGGCTCAAAAAAACATCCGTTTCAGCGGTTTTTCTCTTTATTTCAGCTGTTCTCACCTTTTCTTCTCCTCTCTCTCAAGTATGTATCTGACCTCAGACAAAAATGCTTTCATTTGTTCCATTGTACCAATGGAAACTCTTACATAGTCCTTAATTCTGTCCTTTGAAAAGTGCCTGACTAATATTCCATTTTCCTTTAGCTTTGCAGTAAGGGTTTCTCCGGAAATTTTATCAGATTTCACAAAAACAAAGTTTGTCATAGAAGGAAGCACTTCAAATCCCATTTTAAGAAGCTCTGTACTCGTATATTCCCTGTTTTCTATTATCCTCTGGCAGTTTTCCTTATAATACATCTCATCATAAAGGCATGCCTCCCCTGCCAAAAGTGTAAGACGGTTTATATTATATGGATTTGTCGAATATTTTAATTTCCTTAAATCACCCGTCAGTTCTCTGCTTCCAATAGAAAATCCGAGTCTGCCCCCGGCCAGAGAACGAGACTTTGAATATGTTCTTACAATAAGAATATTGTCGTATTTACGCACAAGATCAACAGCGCTTTCTCCGCCGAAGTCAATATATGCTTCGTCCACGATTACTACATTGTTAGGATTTGTCTTAACAATTTCTTCAATATCTCTTACAGAAAGAATCATGCCTGTAGGAGCGTTGGGATTAGCTAAAAATATTGCTCTGTTTAAGCCTTTATAGTCATTAGGGCAAATGGAAAAATCCTCTCTAAGTGGTATTATTTTAGCGTCTATACCATAAAGCTGAGCAAAAACCTCATAAAATCCATATGTAATATCGGCAAACGCCGCTCCATTTTGACAAAATGCCATAAAGGCCAAATTAAGCACTTCATCCGAACCGTTTCCTAAAAATATATTTTCCTCGTCAAAGCCATAAACGTCTGCCAGTTTTTTTGTAAGCGTTTTGCATTCAGGGTCTGGATAAAGTGAAAGCCTGTTTATTTCCTCTTTTGTTATAGCCTTGGTCACCAACGGAGACGGAGGGAAAGGCGATTCATTTGTATTAAGTTTAATATACTGCATATCCGTTGGCTGTTCACCAGGAACATACTCCTCAAGAGATGAAAATCTGCTGTCCATATATCTGCTCATAATTTAAGTGCCTCCTTAAATACCTGCCTTATTAAACCTAACAAGCGCCGAACGAGCGTGAGCGCTTAGGCCCTCATTCTCGGCAAAATAAGCTATATCCTCACATACAACGGAAAGCGCGTCCTTTGTGTAATATGAGAAGGCCGATTTTTTAACAAAATCGTCGACAGAAAGAGGACTGGAAAACTTAGCTGTTCCGCTTGTAGGAAGCGTATGATTTGGACCGGCAAAATAATCACCAAGAGCCTCAGGGCAGTTTTTACCTAAAAATATAGAACCTGCATTTTTAATTCTGTCAAGATAATCAAATGGATTGTCAACACAAAGCTCCAAATGCTCAGGCGCAATTTCATTGGCAATATCAATAGCCTGAATAATAGATTCGGTTATTATAATTTTACCGTTATTCTCTATAGAAGGTCTTGCGATATTCTCCCTTGGAAGCAGCGCAAGCTGGCGTTCTATCTCAATTGCAGTGTCCTGGGCAAGCTTCGCACTGTCTGTAACAAGTACAGCACTGGCAAGCTTGTCATGCTCCGCCTGAGAAAGCATATCCGCTGCGACAACCTTTGCTTCACAGGTTCCATCGGCAATAACAAGGATTTCACTCGGTCCGGCTATCATATCAATATCCACAAGGCCAAAAACCTGTTTCTTTGCTTCGGCAACAAATGCGTTTCCCGGTCCTACTATTTTATCAACCTTAGGTATTGACTCTGTACCATAGGCAAGGGCAGCGACCGCCTGCGCCCCACCCACCTTAAATATTCTGTCTGCCCCTGCAATTTTTGCAGCGGCAAGTATAACAGGATTTATTTTTCCATCCTTTGCGGGAGATGTCATAATAATCTCTTTAACCCCGGCGATTTTTGCCGGGACAATATTCATTAGCACTGTAGAAGGATATGCCGCAGTGCCTCCTGGTACATATATTCCGGCCCTTTGAAGGGGCGTAACCTTTTGTCCAAGCACAACGCCGTTTTTCTCAGCTATAATAAAGCTGTTTTTTACCTGATGCTTATGATAATCGAAAATATTTTCCTTAGCCTTTTTTATTACTTCAATGAAGTGTTCGTCAACGCTATTAAAGGCTTCCTCCAGCTCTGCTTCCGAAACCTCCAGATTATCAGTAATTGTATTATCGAATTTCTCACAGTATTTATAAAGGGCTTTGTCTTTATTTATCTTTACATCCTCTATAATTCCTGAAACAATATCTTCAACGCCGGTGGCGCTTATCCCTCTTGCAAAAATCTCATCATTGCTTGTTTTGGAATAATCCATTATTTTTATCATCAGTTATCACCCCGAACATTACATATGTCGTTTACTTTATCACATATTTCCATAATTTCACTGTTTTTAAACTTATAGCTTACTTTATTTGAAATTAGTCTTGCACTGATAGGGAGTATCTCCTCAAGTACTTCAAGATTATTTTCCTTAAGCGTCGTTCCTGTTTCAACTATATCAACAATTACATCGCTCATTTTAAGTATAGGAGCTAGCTCTATTGAACCATTGAGCTTTATTATATCTATTTGTCTGCTTTTACCGGAATAATATTCTTTAGCTATATTAGGAAACTTTGTGGCCACCCTAAGGGTTCTTGCCGTGTTATCCCTAAAACCTTTATGTCCAGCAACACACATACGGCATTTTCCCATGTTTAAATCCGCAAGCTCAAAAACATCCGGCTCGTATTCCAAAAGGATATCCTTTCCTGCTACGCCAATATCAGCGGCGCCTCTTTCAACATAAATGGCAACGTCAGATGGTTTGACCCAAAAATATCTAACCTTATTTTCCTCATTTTCAAATATCAGCTTTCTGTTTGTTTCAAGAATTGACGGACAGCTGTATCCAGCCTCGTCAAATATTTTATATACTTTTTCTCCTAGTCTGCCTTTAGGGAGAGCCACATCAATCCACTGCTTCAATGTTTTCAAGCCCCCTTTCACTTATTTTTACAATGCGCCTGTATTTTCCATTCTGAGGCACTTCAGCAAGTGCGGCGACACTTTCGCCTCCTGATGTTATTTCATTTACAGTCTCAGCAATAAGGTCTGCTTCTGTTTTGCTGTCATATAAAATCAGCACATCAGCATCAAAGTCCTCATCATCTGTATTCAGCCAGTCCAGCATATCAAGGTACAGTGCAAAACCTATAGCCCCAGCATCCTTGCCAAGCTTATGCAGAAGCTTGTCATATCTTCCTCCTGACAAAATATTAGATGGTATTCCTCCTACATAGCCCTTAAAAACTATGCCGTTGTAGTAGCTCATGTCGTTGATAATAGAAAAATCAATATTAATATTCCTGTCACAGCCGTATGTTTTTAACATGTTATATACATTTTCAAGCTCGTCTATAACAGCGTCTGTTCTATTGTTTATGCTTAATTTTTTAAGCTCATCAATCACGTCTTCAAATGAGCCATACAGCGAAGCAAGCTTTACCGCCTTTTCCGTTAAGCTTACGCCAAGTCCGAAATCTGCACAGGCCTTTTTTATGCCAACAGCGTTCTTTGCGCTCACATAGCTTAAAAGAACCTCTCTTTTGTTCTCGGGAATATCTTTGAATAGCTCATAAACAAAGCCTGTATGCGATATATCAAGAATATAATTGTCTGATATTTCTTCAAGGCTTTTAGCCGCAAGCATAAGAACCTCTCCAACAGAATAGATGTCTATGTTTCCCATGCACTCCAGACCTGTCTGCATAATCTCCTTAAACTCATTTCCGCCCTTTCTGGCACGGTAAACATTCTCACTGTAATAAACCTTTTGAATGCAGTCTATATTTTTTACATTCTTTGCAATAGAAAGCGTAACATCTGGTTTGAGCGCCATCAATTTTCCATTGAGGTCAGTGAACGTAATAATATTGCTGTTTAAAAGGAAATTTTTGTTTTCGGCATATAGGTCGTATTCTTCGAACTTATTCATCTTATACTGTTTGTATCCAAATTTTTTATAAAGATTTTTAAAGCGGAGAATTGCTTCCTCATCATTTTTTATATATTTTTTTTCGCTCATATCGTAATCTCCTGTAATGTAATGGATTCATTATAGTACACTTTAGTGTGGTAGTCAAGTAAAGCGTTTTATAATTTATTTATTGAATATTTTTCTTATTGACATTATAATGTATGTTAATCGTTAAATCAATCTATGAAAGGGTGACACTATTTATGGAACTATTAAAAAAAGCCCTTGGCGCCTATGTTACTTTTGCCTTCATATTTGTTGTATTAGGCATATGTTTTTTGGCATGGCCCCAAACCTCAATACTCACTATATGTTATATTTTAGGGGCTGTTATACTTGCATGGGGAATTGTAAAAATATCCGGGTTTGTTAAAAATAAAGACAGCAATAAAAGCTTTTCATTTCAGTTTAATCTAGTACTTGGAATTTTTCTTGCTGTGGCCGGAGCTTTGCTTCTTATTTTTCCTAAATTCATTATACCTGTATTTCCTATATTAATTGGCATAATGATAACAGCAGATGGACTGCATAAAATAAAAGCCGGTTTTGACGCAAAATCAATGGATCATAAAAACTGGTGGTTAATAGAAATTGCAGCACTTGTTACAATAATATTTGGCATATGTCTTATATTAAATCCCTTTGAAGCAACCAATGCAATGATATTACTGCTTGGATTTGCCCTTCTTATAGACGGCATACAGAACATAATAGTTATCGTTAGCACCTTTAAGCTTATGAGTCAGATGACTTCTGAAAAAGATTTAAAAGAGACAGGATTTAATGAAGATGATATTCCAAACGCACCTGATGAAAATACTGCCTCTGAGGAAATAAAACCTGAAGATATGATTATAGAAGATAAAGAACAGTAAAAAGACTCCCCTGCTGGGGAGTCTTTAAATTTATACACAATTTTATTACAGCTGTATAGGTTTGAATACATAAGTAGAATTATATCTACAGTTATTTAAATTTATATAGACTTATCTAAAATTCTCTATATATAGACATATATTTGACGTTATATGTATTAAAGGCATTATATAGCGTCTAAATTATCAGTCATATGTCTCAATTTATATAACATCACAATATTTTTGAAAGTTGGCATGCATATTGCTTTATATAAATCCAACAGGCCTGTAACAGATATTTAAATTACTTTAGGAGGATTTATAATGGATAATAAAGCTAAAGGTGCTTCATTCGGAGCTCTGTTCTCAGTAGCTTCCGTATGGTTTGGTTCACATGCAGGCGGAGGCTTTGCTACAGGCAACCAGACTACACAGTACTATGTTCAGTACGGCTGGTTTGCCCCCATCATGGCTCTGCTGTCAATGGCAATACTTGCATGTGTTATAAGAGAATGTGTCATCATGTACAGAAATCATAATTTTACAAATTATAAGGAAATGTTCGAAGAAATGTGGGCTCCGTATACAAAGCTTGAATTGATATACGAACTCTATATGATTCTTATAGTTTTTGTTGCCACTGCGGTATCAATTTCAGGTGCAGCAACTCTTTTTACGGAGTTCGGCCTTTCCTATGGCATATCAATTATAGTCATAGGCGTAATTCTTTTCCTTTTAACTATCTTTGGCGCTAAGCTCGTTGCAAAAGCATCTACTATAATGTCAATAGTAATACTTATTTGCAGTTTCTCAATATTCATCATTGGTATAGCGGTAAAATCAGATGTTATTTCTACTGTGTTTGCAGCTAAACAGATTGAAGGTGTTACAAATAATTTCCCTCAGGCACTTTGGAAGGTATTTGTGTATGCAGGGTATCAGTCTGTATGTATTCCAGCTCTGTGCAGCTGCTCAGTAGTCCTTAAGAAACGCAGCGACGCCTCAAAAGCAATGTTTATTGCCTTTCTTATGAACGGCATTGCTCTTGCCCTTTCCTCAGTTATGCTTATAGGATGGTACAGAGATTTTATGGATGCAGGACAGCTGGCGCTTCCAACTCTGTATGCATGCAAGGCAATTGGAATTCCTGTTCTTTATTACGCTTACAGTATTTCTTTATGTCTTTGCTTCATCTCGACCGGCGTCACCTCCATTTATGGGCTTATACCCCGTTTCGGAAACTTTAAGGCGCTCAAGGGTATGAGCGAAAGAAAAAGAAGTTCTATATTGTCAGCAATTTCAATCATAATAGGTATGCTTCTTGCTCTTACAGGGCTTGTAAATCTGGTTAAATACGGTTACGCATACTGCGGATACATAGGACTTGCGGTTGTTGTAATACCAATGCTCACAATCGGTCATTATAAAAACAAGAAATTTGCTGAAAAAATCCCAGAATGGGAGTCAAATGAATAAGATAGTCTGTAAATGACACACCCCATTTACTTACTATAAATAAAAACCGCAAAGCTAATGCTCTGCGGTTTTTATTCACGCGTCAACTCGTTTATTTTCTGCCTCTTTCATTTCAGCTAGTGTTTTTCTAAAATACTTAATAAAAAGTAATGATGTAGTCAATACTGCCAATGAATCCGCTATAGGTTCAGCCAAATACACCGACATTGCTTTATCAGCGAAAAAGTTAGGAAGTATATATATTAGAGGTATAAGCAGAATTATCTTTCTCAATACAGCAAGAAATAGTGATGTTTTAGCATTTCCGATAGCTATAAAAGTCTGCTGGCATGCAATCTGTATTCCAAAAATACCAGATACCGCAAAATAAATTCTCATTGCCCATGAGGCATAGCTTACAAGCTCAGGCTCTGAGTTAAACATCATAACAAATGTTCCTGGGAACAGCATAATAAGTATCCATAAACCCATTGAATAGCAAAGACATACCTTCAAAAGTAATGTAAATGATTCCTTTACTCTTGATGAGTTACCGGCTCCGTAATTATAGCTGGTTATAGGCTGTGCTCCCTGCGTAAGTCCCTGTAAAGGAAGCATTGAGAACTGCATAACCGTTGATAGGATTGTCATTGCTCCTACAGCAACGTCACCGCCGTATTTAAGCAGTGATGAGTTAAAGCATACACTTATTACACTTTCAGTTGCCTGCATAATAAATGGTGATACACCAAGGGCCAGGCACGGAAGAAGCACTTATCTTAAAATACTTCTTTTTCAGTTTTATTCCTGTCTTTTTTCCTGATAAGAAGGCTATTACCCAAACAGCAGAAACTGCCTGCGATATTATTGTAGCTAAAGCTGCACCCTTTACTCCCATATTTAAACCGAATATAAGAATAGGGTCAAGCACTATATTCATTACCGCACCGATTATAACCGAAAGCATACTTACCTTTGTAAAGCCCTGGCATGTAATAAACATATTCATTCCAAGAGCCATCTGAACAAAAATAGTTCCCAGAACATAGATTTTCATGTAATCAACCGCATATCCAATTGTATTCTGGCTTGCCCCGAATATAAGCAGAAGTCTTTCACCAAATATGTATAGCAGAACCGTAAGAACTATACTAATCGAAACCAAAAACGTAAGACAGTTGCCCATTATTTTTTCCGCCTTATCGTGTTCTTTCCGTCCCATGCATATGGATACCTGAGGGGCGCCTCCCATTCCAACAAGGCATGCAAACGCTGAAACAAGCATAATTACTGGCATGCAGACTCCAACGCCGGTCAGCGCAAGACTTCCGACATCAGCCATATGACCTATATAAATTCTATCAACCATATTGTACAGCAGATTAACAAGCTGAGCTATAACTGAAGGTACCGCAAGCTTAAAAAGAAGCTTTCCTACCTTTTCTGTCCCCAAAAATTCTTTATTTTCCAAAACCTCTACCCCTTTACAACCTTAATAGCCTTTTGCTTTTATAGATAAATTAAAAAATGACAATTATCAAGGAAACATCTATAAAAAATACCGCAGGTATAGAAAACTCTATCCCGCGGCTAATTCATTATTCAAAAATTATTTTTCGAATTTTTTGACTTTAACACTTTTGTCAACGTCGCTGTCTGTGCAGCAGCACTCTTCATCGCAGCAGCACTCTTCATCGTCGTCATCCCACTCGTCGTCCCAGTCGTCATAGTATTCTTCGTCACATCTGTTTTTAAGAAGATATACTATTCCCGCAACAAGAAGAGCGATTATAACAGAGCCCGCAATTATAAGACAGATAAGCTTATTCTTGTTTTCCTCTTCCTTGAGCCCCGCAATATACGCTTTGAGTTCTGAATTTGTTTCCTGAAGACTTTTCATAATAAAAAACTCCTTTCGTAAGTTTTAATTGCTGTTGTATCCTTTTAATATTACATTTCTAGGCGTTATCCCTTCGGCTTTTTTCATTTCTGTGTATTCGAAAAACGCACGCTTGAGCATTTGTCTTTCGTCGTTGAACTTAAGCAGATGGTATGCCTCATGGAACTTGTAAAACCCTGCGTCTGCAAAAAATTCCTCACTTTGCGGTTTACAGTAAAAAGAGTCCGCTGACATCAGATACCAATGCACTGATTTATTGACCATGTCCTCATTTCCGCGGAAAACATACTGAGTTTTTCCAATGTATTTGATAACATGTCCGCGCGCACCTGATTCCTCGCAGACCTCTCTGAGCGCTGTTTCCTTAAAGCTCTCGCCCTCTTCTACAGTACCTTTAGGTAATACCCAGCCCATATAGCGTCCGTTCTGATTTTTATACAGCAGAAGAATTTTCCACCGGCAGATCACAACGCCTCCGCAACTGACTGCTTCTATCACCTGATTACCTCCGTACAGTTTATAGTGTATCTGTCAATTGTTAATAGTATACCGCTTTTTTAACTTCATTTCAACACGTAGCAAGAAATTTTAACCGTATTCACATAATTGTAAAATATTTCAATAAAAAAAGGACAAACCATACTATCAGTTCGTCCTGCCTATTTATTCACGAGCTTTAACTCATGACCATATTCATCCCTATATTCATTGGGAACGGCGTCTCCGCCGTTCCCTTGTATATCTTCTGTATTTTCTTGGCCTTCATTATTCTGTCCGGTATTTTCTTCTTGGTTTTCCTCACCAAATCCCGGAAGCTGGTCGCTTCCTATTACGTAATCATCCTCCGGCGATACAACATCCTCAACTATTCCTGTATCACTGTTTAAATCGTCTCCGCTTTCTTCTGCAGGTTCGGCAGGAGGAGTATATGTATAGTTATTATTGTTAATTGTGCCGCCGTTCTTTTTATCAAGAACAGCCTGCATTAATTTCGCCCCGATTGGCGTTGCTCTCGCTGAGCCGCTGACGTTCTCGAGTATAACAGCTACAGCAACCTGAGGATTATCAGTTGAAGCAAATCCTACAAACCAGCTGTGGTCATATTCCTTTGCGTTTTCAGCGGTTCCTGTCTTTCCTGCGGCCTGATAGCCTTTAAGCTTTGCCGCAGTTCCTGTTCCCCGGTTTATAACCTCTGTCAGCATCTGAGTAAGCCTTTCTGCTTCGGCTCCCGTCATTACTGTGTCATAAATTTTAGGAATTGTAGTTGACTTTGTATTTCCGTTTCCGTCAGTTATTTTCTCTACCATATATGGCTGCATCATGACTCCATCGTTTGCTACAGAAGATATCAGCATAGCCATATATAAAGGGGTAACAAGAGTCTTTCCCTGTCCTATTGAAGTTTCCGCAAGTTCACTGGAATTTGAAAACCTTGTAAGTGAAACAATGCTGTCTGACAGCGGAAGGTCAAAACTCATATCAGAGTTCATATGCAATGAATCAGCAGTAGCCCTTAAATTTGCAGCTCCTGCTTTTTCGCCTAAAGACGCAAATGTACAGTTGCATGAGTAGGCCATAGCATCATCTATTGAAACTATTCCATGTACTTTTGAATTAAAGCAGTGTATGATTTTATCACCCAGTTTAACCTCGCCCTCACAGTCAAATACAAAACTGTCTAAATCGTCCATATTTCTCATTGAAGTAAGTGCTGTGACTATTTTAAATGTTGAACCGGGAGGATAAAGTCCTTGTGTCGCTCTGTTAAGCATAGGACTGTTTTCATCTGTTGAAAGCTCATTCCAATCCTCGCTTACTGTGTTAGGGTCAAAAGATGGTGTTGATGCCATTGCAATAATACCGCCGGTTGTTGGATCCATAACAACAGCAGCCCCTTTATTTTTTCCTAAAAGCTCATAAGCAAGCTTTTGGATATCCATGTCTATAGTAAGATAAACATCATCGCCTGTAAGCTCATTTCCGGAAAAAAGGTTTTTGACTCTCTGGCTTATTTCACTATCAAGCCCCAGAAGATTAAAGTTTTCCACAGCCTCAATTCCGGAAGCTCCGGCTCCTGTATAGCCTGTTATATGTGCAGCAGCCTTTCCGTATGGGTATTCTCTGTCATATCCATTTTCTGTTTTGACGCTTTCAGCCATTACGTTTCCTTCTGAATCATAAATACTTCCGCGCTTAAAATCTTCATTTCCAAAGCCCAGTCTCGCATTATAGCTGTTGGCAGCTATAGTCTGTCTGTCATAGGCAACAAGTTTGAACATTGTAGCGAGCACAAGGAAAAACAGGACAGCTAATATCCAGAATACCCTTTTCATGCTCGTTTTCATACCGTTGTGCATACCATCACTCCGTTATTACGCCTTTTTTCTAAAGCGGTCAAATATAGAAAATTTATTTTCAAATTCCTCTTCCTCTTCTTCATCCTTTTTCAGTTTTTCAGCCGGCGTTCCGTTTGCCCACTGCAAAAGCCCCATTAGGCCTACACTGACAAGTACAGAGCTTCCTCCGTAGCTTACAAAAGGAAGCGTGACGCCTGTAAGCGGTATAAGCTTTATAACCCCGCCGATAATAAGAAAGGTCTGGAATGAAAACATAATTACTATTCCTGCCGCAAGCATACTGTAAAATCTTCTTTTTGCCCTAACAGCTATGAACATACCTCTCAAAAACAAAAGCATGTATATACATACAATTCCCATTGCAAAGACAGCTCCCATTTCCTCGCATACCGCTGAAAATATAAAATCTCTTTCTACAACCGGTATCTTTCCGGGCATGCCCCTTGTCAGTCCGCTTCCCAAAAATCCCCACGTAGTTATTGCAAAAAGAGACTGTGTTATCTGATATCCTGTATCACCTGCGTCCTTCCACGGATCAATCCATGTTGATACACGGACTCTGACATGCCCAAAAAGCTTATAGGCCAGAAGTGAAGCCAGTCCCATTCCTCCGAAGCCGGCAAGCAAAAGCAGAAAATTGCTCGTCGTTATATAAAGCAGCAGCATGTATGTTACAAAGAATATAAGCGCTCCCCCTAAATCCTTCTGAAGAACAAGGCAAAGAACTATAAAAGCAGCAAATCCTGTAACATAGCAAAGCCGTTTAAAGTCAAGCGGTTTTCTGAATACACAGGCTATATAAAGCAAAAACAGAAACTTTACTATCTCCGACGGCTGAAAACCAATCCCCTTAATCTTAATCCAGTTGAGCGAGCCATTCTTTTCATCGCCAAATATAAACGGAAGAAGTATAAGCGCTACTGACAGAATAAGATAAAATACCTCAAACTTCTCAAGCTTTGGTATGAGCTTAAGCATAGGCGGAATAAGCATTATGAGCGCTGTGCTTACAGTTATCCAAACAAGCTGCTTCCCCGCCAGAGTAGGGTTAAGCCTCTGAAGCATTATAAGTCCTGTATCCATAAGAAAATACATACAGTTCCATATAAGCGGACAGCCGTGCCTGTATATTTTTTTTAGTAAATAGGAGGATACAAATATGTAAACAAGCGCAGCAGCGCCTGAAACAAGAACAGCAGTATCGATGCTTTTATTTTCCTTGTTCCAGCACAAAATCGCATACGCCGTTATATGCATTAGGATTATCACAGTTTTCTGTATTGAGATTGCTCTTGGCAAATTCTCATAGCTGCATTTTCTCTCGCCTATTACATATACAAGTCCCCAGAAAACAAATATTCCTATATATAAAATAAATAAATACCTGCTTATTAAAATTAAAAAATCAAACATTGAGCTATTACTCAACTCCTCGGAAGAAATGCCCTTTAGTTGTGGCCTTCTTTGACATTTTGTTAAGCATATCCGTAGCGGCCTGTCCAGGATGTTTCGGGTCATTTACCATTTCGGCATATGCTCTGATTATATCTGCTGTTTCACCCGGCGTCTCCCTTGTAAAATCCAGCCTCACATATCCTGCCGGATTTTCCAAAACCTCGTCAAAAAATTT